>CAJIZU010000059.1 GCA_905181925.1 gamma proteobacterium HTCC2207 | reverse complement strand
CCGGTGCTGTTTCAAATACGGTAATACCCATGTCGTTGATCATCTGAATGATGTCTTCGACCTGTTCTGGGTCCGCAATGTCTTCGGGTAGGTGATCGTTAACTTCAGCGTAAGTCAGGTAACCCTGCTCACGTCCTTTGGCTATAAGATCTTTAATACCGGATTGTTGCTTATCGTTGCTTTCAGTCATAGGGCAAACTTATGTCGTTGGGGGGTTAAAATTCAGCGCGCAATTATAACCAATAAACCGCGAATTGTCTCAGTCACTCTTAGATTTAATTTTAGCTACGGTTTTTATATTAGTTTAGATCACAAGTCGTTGTTTTATCTTATTTTTTAACTCTTTTGATTGTTCATCATTGGGCAGTTGTAGGCGCAATTTGTGTAATTGTTTAATTTCACGCTCATTTAGTTTTTCACGCTGCAATAGATGCATGGCTTTTTCTGCAGGGGGCAGAGCATCAAATGCACTGATAATAATGTGAGCAAGTGCGTCGCTAAACTCTTGATGATCATCGCGACCCGTGCCCACGGGTGGAAAATACAGTTCGCTGGCGGCCAAAGATTGCAAAAGCTTTGTTTCTGCTTGGTTGCCGTGGGTACCCAGCCAGTATGCAAAAATATGGGAGGGTTTGTAATGTGGGTTTTTCTTGGCAACATCGAGAACCCGCAAAAAAAGCTTTATATCCTCATCCGTGGATTTTTCCAAAAAACCTAGATCTTCAGCCGATTCTGCTAACGCGGGGTGATTGAGCAGTAGGGCGGTAATGAACTTCACCGGGGACAAGCGAATTTTTGATGCACGCGCTGGCGCCATATCGGCATATTGGTCCGGTTCTATGGAGCCGTCAAATTCTGCATAATGACCGTCATCGATAGCGCTAGGTGGAGCATAATTATCCGGTGGGCCACCACTCACGGGTGCTTGGGTTTTTTCTACAGCGGCACTTGCGCGGTGCTGTGGGCTAACATGAGTTGCCACATAGTCACGAAGATTGTCAGCAGAGATACCGGTTCTACGGGATAGCTCTTCCAGCATTAACTGCCTAAAAACACCTTGCGGTATACGGTTAATTTGCGGCGCACAAACCTTGCTCAAGCGCGCTTTGCCGTCTGCAGTTGAGCTGTCAATACCATCGCTAAGTTGTTCGAACAAAAACTCAGACAGTGGTTGAGCTTTTTGTACCAGTTCTTGAAAAGCGCCGGTACCCAACTGACGAACCATGCTGTCAGGGTCCTCGCCATCGGGCAAGAACAAAAATTTTGCCGACACGCCGTCGCGCATCTCTGGCAGAGCTATCTCTAAAGATCGAGCGGCAGCGCGTCTTCCGGCATTATCGCCATCAAAGCAAAACACTAGTTCAGAGGTATAACGAAAAAGTTTTTGTAGGTGGTTTTCGGTCAGAGCCGTACCCAGTGTGGCTACGGCGTTGGCTATGCCATATTGCGCGAGGGCAATCACATCCATGTAGCCTTCGACCATAATCAAGCAGGGGATTTCTTTAAGTGTCTGGCGCGCTTCATAGAGACCATAAAGCTCTCGGCCCTTATGGAAAACAGGGGTCTCAGGAGAGTTTAGGTATTTTGGCGTGCTGTCATCAAGAACCCGGCCGCCAAAACCAATGGTACGCCCGCGCTGGTCGCGAATGGGGAACATGATGCGGTGGCGAAACCGATCGTACTGCTTCTTTTCTTCGGGTTTGACAATAATCATACCGGACTCATCCAGCAGCTTATTGTTTTCGTCATTGCCACCGGCATGCTTAAGAAGATTATCCCAGCCTGGTGGTGCATAGCCAACACCGAATTGAGCGGCAATTTTACCGCTAAGTCCGCGGGCTTTTAAATAATCTACGGCGGTTTTGGCCTCCGGATGGGTGCGAAGCTGTTGCCTGTAATATTTGTCTGATACGACCAGTGTTGAGAATAGATTGTCTTTTTGCTTAACGACCTTTCGGTCGGGGGCCGCTTCTCTTGGGATTTCCATGCCGGCATTTTTAGCCAGCATTTCGACGGCAGGCAAAAAGTCTAAGCGGTCGAACTCCATAACAAAACCCAGCGCATTTCCACCCGCGCCACAGCCAAAGCAGTAATAGAACTGTTTGTCTTGAGCCACAGTAAACGAGGGACTCTTCTCTTCATGGAATGGACAGCAGGCCTTATAATTTTTACCAGATTTTTTGAGTTGCACGCGCCCGTTGACCACATCGACAATGTCAATGCGATCCAGTAAATCATCAATAAATGTTTGTGGGATTAATCCGGCCATGGGTACGATCGATTAACGCAAATTTGAAGTTACAGTGTAACTGCTTTGTCGCGGAATGAAACTGCGATTAGCTATTAAGAGCGACCTTAACTAAGCCACTGACAGCGCCTCCGTCAGCTCGCCCTTGAATTTGAGGGCGGAGTATTCCCATTACCTTGCCCATATCCCGCATTGACTCTGCTCCGGTTTCGGCGATAGCGACTGCGATCATGGCATTGATCTCTTCCTCAGTCAGGGCTGTGGGTAAAAAGTCTTGGATGACGGCAATTTCGCCAATCTCGATGGCCGCTAATTCATCGCGCCCAGCGGCTTCATACTGAGTAATGGAATCACGTCGCTGTTTGATCATTTTGTCAAGAATAGCTAGCAAGCGCTCATCGTCAATTTCGATACGCTCGTCGACTTCAATACGCTTAACTTCAGAGAGTATTAAACGAATAGCACCAAGGCGAGGTTTGTCTTTGGCCCGCATGGCATCTTTCATTGCGTCCTTAATTTGGCTTTTCATCGACATGGAACATCTCCTGGTAACTATTTAAAGGATTTCAGAAACACAAAAAGCGCCTACTAGGCGCTCCTTGATACTACATTATCTCAACCGACGTTTCGACGGGAGATCAATACAGCCGAGTAAACTTACGTGATTCGCGAGAAACTTGCTTTTGATTACGCTTAACCGCGGCGGCAGCTTTACGCTTACGTACCCAGGTTGGCTTCTCGTAAAACTCGCAGCTTCGCACTTTAGCCAAAACACCGGCCTTCTCACAAGAGCGTTTAAAACGACGTAGCGCTACGTCAAAGGGCTCGTTTTCTTTAATACGTACACTTGGCATGTATGCTTATTCCTGTAGTTTAAGTAACTGTCGATGGGACCATTCCGCATCTGACTGTTCAACGGCGCGTATTCTATACACTTAGCTGATTTGTTGCAAAGTCTTTTTGGGCATTTTTTAGTGGTCTTTTGATTATTGCAGCTGAACTATCTTCTCAGGCGGCATAAGGATCTTACCGCCATTGGTCAAGTCTTGTTATAATTCCTTTTCAAATTCTAAAAAACTTAATTAGGTGCGTAATACTATGCTTGTTTTGGGTATAGAAACTTCTTGCGATGAAACCGGGGTTGCGGTGTATGACAGTGACCGTGGTTTGCTGGCGCACCGGCTCTACTCGCAGACTCTGTTGCATGCCGAGTATGGCGGAGTGGTTCCCGAACTTGCGTCGCGAGATCACGTTCGAAAAATTTTACCCCTGTTGGATGAAGTGCTGTCTGCGGCAAAGGTTAATAAACATATGTTAGACGGCATTGCCTATACAGCTGGCCCAGGTCTGATGGGTGCCTTGATGGTGGGTGGAGCTACAGGGACAGCCTTGGGGTTTGCATTAGATATTCCGGTATTGGGCGTGCATCACATGGAGGCGCATTTGCTGGCCCCAATGTTGGAGTCAACGCCGCCGACTTTTCCTTTTGTCGCTCTGTTAGTCTCTGGAGGTCACACACAGTTAGTGTCTGTTAAGGCGGTTGGAGATTATCAGTTACTGGGTGAATCTCTGGATGATGCAGCCGGAGAGGCTTTTGATAAAACTGCAAAAATGCTTGATTTGGATTACCCCGGTGGTCCAGTGCTTGCGGCAATGGCGGAGCGGGGACAGATTGATCGTTTTAGTTTCCCCCGACCAATGACTGACCGGCCCGGTTTAGACTTTAGTTTTTCAGGGCTCAAAACGCATACACGCAACTTAATTCAAAAGCATCGTGGCGATGATGTATTGCCCGATGAGCAGACTATTCTTGATATTTGTGCAGGTTTTCAGGAAGCAGTGGTGGATACACTGGTCATTAAATGCCGTCGGGCAGTGGTGGCTACGGGTATGAAAACGTTAGTGATTGCGGGTGGTGTGTCGGCAAATACTCGGTTGCGAGACAAGTTAAAGGTCGCACTTGGGAAAGAGGGTGTCGAGGTGTTTTATGCACGCCATGAGTTTTGCACGGATAATGGGGCTATGATTGCCTACGCAGGGTGTCAGAGAATGCTAGCTGGGGAGCGTAATCCAATGACGATTACGGCTACACCGCGCTGGCCACTAGAACAGTTGAATGTGCCCTCGGGCAAAATTAAATTACAGGAATCCGTTTAATGGATATTGTTTACATCAGAGATCTGCGTATTGAGACTATTATAGGTATCTATGATTGGGAGAGAGAGGTCAAGCAAACAGTCAGTCTCGACTTGGAAATGGCGCATGATATTGTACGTGCCGCGGAGACTGATGATATTCAGTATGCCCTTAATTACAAATCGATTGCTAAGCGTCTGATAGCCTTTATTGAGGCCAGTGAGTTTTTGCTAGTGGAGCGCATGGCTGAGGAAATTGCCTCGATTGTTCGCAATGAGTTTTCGGTGCCCTGGTTAAAGCTTCGTGTTAGTAAGCCTGGGGCTCTTCGTGGCTCTCAAGATGTCGGTATTATTATCGAGCGCGGAGAGCGTAGCTAGTGGCCCTCATCTACCTCAGTTTAGGTAGTAACATTGACCGCCATGTGCGGATAGAGGCAGCTTTGGATGCCCTGCATGGTGAGTTTGGGGAACTGTTGCTCTCGCCGGTCTATGAGAGCGACTCTGTCGGTTTTGACGGCGATAATTTCTATAATTTAGTAGTCGGTATTCACTCGGACAAGTCAGTGGGTGAGTTATCGCTGATTCTCAAAGCAATAGAAAACGACAACGGTCGAGACCGCACTGCAGCGCGCTTTGGTCCCCGTAGTTTGGATATTGATATTCTTACGGTTGATGCAATTTGTGGGCACCGAGACGGCATAGAGTTGCCGCGAGATGAAATTCTTAAGAATGCATTCGTACTGCTTCCAATGGCAGACCTTGCGCCACACGCATTACATCCAAAAACCGGCAGAACCTATTCTGAGCACTGGAATCAATACGATAAGGCAAAGCAAAATCTATGGTCAGTAGAGTTCCTCTGGCATGGCCAACAGTTACTGCGCTAAATTGGTCAAAGGCTGTTGGAACTTCCACCATCAACGGCGATTGTCTGGCCTGTCATATAGGTTGCCTCGACCGCTAAAAAATACACAGTATCGGCAATATCGCGTTCTGTTCCCAAGCGACCCATCGGCACATTACTGAGTACTGATGATTGCTTGCTGATGTCATCAAATTCATGTTCTGGCCACAGAATTGCTCCGGGGGCGACGCTGTTGACGCGGACGTTGGGGCCTAACTCTTTAGCTAGCGTCTTTGTCATTGCGATGTTGCCCGCTTTAGCGATGGAGTAAATAGGGTGACTCTCAAGTGCCTGTCGAGCATGCATGTCAGAGATGTTTACGATAACGCCACTACTGTCTGTGAGCATGCTAGATAGTTTTTGTGAGAGGAAAAAGGGGCCCTTAAGGTTACTATTAATCAGGTCATCCCATTGCTGATCGTCACAGTCAGCCAGTGGCGTTGGATAAAAGCTAGAGGCGTTGTTAACCAATACGTCGAGGCGACCTACGGAGCGAACTAAGTCAGCAATTTTGGTTAATCCACTCATGTCATTGAGGTCACTCTGCACCAGAAGACAGCTATCCGCGCGTTGCTCATTAAGCTGATCACAAAGTTTGTTAGCCGCAGCAGCAGAGCGATTGTAGTGAATAACAATGGTGTAACCCTGCTTGTGAAATACCTCGGCAATAACTGCGCCGATGCGTCGAGCCGCGCCGGTAATTAGGATCACAGGATTCATTGGAACGTTGTCAGAGTGCATGTAAATACCTTATGGGCTATGGCTGATAATGTTGTTTAAATTCGCTTAAAGCTTCAATTTGGCGTTGCTTTAAATGTGTTCCGATATCCGCACCTTTGATGCCACTGGCGACTAAATCTGTTACTTGTACGGCAATGGCGGCCTCGCGGGCCTCTCGCAAATATCTATTAGGCGCATATTCTTGCATCTCTAGCCCCTTTCGCCCTTTGGCGTCCGCCATACAGCAGAGTAAAAAGTCGTCCAGTTTTTCCGCGGACTTAAGGGCGCCAATAACGGTTAACAGTTTTAGCAACCATTCTGGCTTGAACTCAAGTGATTTGTGACACATTAAGTGATATTCAGTCACCACCATTGCTAACTGACGATGTTGGTTGGGAACCTTTAGCCGATCACAAACTTGTTTAACCAGTGGTAACCCTCGCGCTTCATGACCAGTATGTCTAGGGAGAATGTCTTTTGGCGTGATGGCTTTGCCTAAATCATGGACCAGTACTGTAAAACGAATAGTGGCTTTATCGGTTAATAGTACCGATTGCTGCAGTGCCATCAGGGTATGAATGCCAGTGTCGATCTCTGGATGAAAATCTGCGCGCTGTTCAATACCAAACAGAGCCTCGACCTCAGGGAGCAAAATAGCCAGCGCACCACAGGATCGCAATGTTTCTATAAAGACATCAGGAGAGCGTTCACACAATGCCCGCTGAGTTTCTTTCCATACGCGTTCAGCCACAAGTGCCGTCATTTCGCCACGATCAACAATGGCCTTCATTAACTGTAATGTTTCTGGAGCAACCGTAAAGCCAAGGTGAGCATAGCGAGAGGCGAATCGAGCAACTCTCAACACCCTCAACGGGTCCTCTGCGAAAGCCGCTGATACGTGACGCAAAATTTTATCATTAAGATCCTGTTGGCCACCGTAGGGATCAATAATAGTGCCATCATCGGCCTCTGCCATCGCATTAATGGTCAGATCACGACGAATCAAATCGTCTTCAAGACTTATGTCTGGTGATGTATGAAAAGTGAAGCCACCATAACCAATGCCAGATTTTCGTTCTGTGCGCGCCAAGGCATACTCTTCTCCACTACGAGGATCAATAAAAACTGGGAAGTCTTGCCCCACCGGACGATAGTCAAGGGCTACCATCTCTTCTGGTGAGCTGCCAACAACTACCCAGTCATTCTCATGGCAGGGATAGTTGAGTAATTTGTCACGAACGGCGCCGCCAACTCGATAGATTTGCATGGTTAGATGATCCTTTTCGACATTGTAAGTGCCAAGCGTATTGACCTCAATCTAAACCCTTAAACATTAGCATAATGTTTTATCATGACAGTCACATAATGATACATTTGTGCGTTATTGTTTATGAATTAAATTAGTCAAAGGCCACCCATGCAGGTTGATTTTTGGCATAATGCAGGATAATTTTTTTAATTTTATTTTGAGGCTACATGGTGGTTGAACCATCTCTTTTGTCGGTTAAAGATTTGTGCTTTGAGCGCGACGACATTCAGGTCATAGATTCTGTGTGTCTGGATGTCAGTGACGGTGAAATACTGCAGGTAGAGGGTCCTAATGGTAGTGGAAAAACGACGTTACTTCGCCTGTTAACCTCGGCATTGACGGCAACTCATGGCGACATTTACTACCAGGGTAGGCACTTATCTGAGTGTCGATTTGAATATCTTTCTAATCTACTTTTTTTAGGCCATCAGTCTGCGGTCAAAATGACATTGACCGCAGAAGAAAATCTCAGTTGGATGGTGGGCCGTCCAATCGACTGCGAAGAGCTTTTGGCGGCGTTGGATAGTGTCCAATTAACCGGTTATTCTGATATGCCTTGCTATCGACTTTCCGCCGGACAGCAACGGCGTGTGGCATTGGCGCGACTGCTGTTGTCGCCGCCCAAAATTTGGTTTCTCGATGAGCCGTTTACTGCCTTAGACCGCCAAGGTGTAGCCTTGGTTGAGCAGTGTATGCAAAAACATGTCGATGGTGGTGGTTCGGTTGTGCTGTCTACGCACCAACCTATTGCTATGGATGCTGTGCGTCGCTACTCGCTGGTTAATCAGCTAAGTACGGGAGCGAATTAATAATGATCTCAAATATGGGGTTTTTAGCTTTTCTTAGACGTGATTTGCGACTCATTAATCGCCGTCGAGGCGAGGTTGCTAGCCCGCTTATTTTTTTCCTTATGGCCGCGACCTTTGTCCCCTTGGGGATAACTCCCGATGCTGAGTTACTTAAGAATATCGCGCCGGGCATTATTTGGGTTATGGCGCTTTTAGCAACTTTGCTCTCAGCCGACAGTTTGTTTGCTAGCGACTATCAAGACGGGTCATTAGAACAGATGCTGATTAGTCCGCAGTTGCTAGTGATGCCGGTGTTGGGTAAAGTCACGGCGCATTGGCTGACCACTGGTTTGCCCTTGACGTTAGTATCTCCACTTTTGGGACTTTTACTGTCGCTGCCCACCGCCGGTTATTTGCCGATGATGGCTGGGTTGGCTGTTGGCACAGGTTGCCTAAGTTTACTGGCGGCCTTGGGTGCCGCGTTGACAGTGTCGCTCCAAAAAGGGAGCTTACTATTAACATTAATAGTAATGCCTCTTTATATGCCCATAATTATTTTTGGTAGCGCTACGGCTCAATACAGTATCGAAGGTCTTGCTTGGAGCGGTCCGTTGGCAATTCTGGGTGCTATGCTGGCCGTTGCTATTGCACTTTGTCCCTTGGCGATTGTAAGTGTATTACGCCTGACCACGATTAATTAGGATTTGAACTAGATTATGAATTGGAATTGGAATTGGTTTTATCGCATGGGCTCGCCGCGCTGGTTTTATGAGTCCACAAGCCGCTGGCTGCCATGGTTGGGTGCATTGACCGTTTTGCTATTAGCGAGCGGTTTAGTGTGGGGTTTGGCATTTGCGCCTCAAGATGCCAAGCAGGGTAATAGTTTCCGTATCATTTACCTGCATGTACCAGCATCATTTTTAGCACTAGCAGGCTATTTTCTGATGGCAGCCGCAGGCGCTATAGGGTTAATTTGGAAGATGAAATTATCCTATATGGTAATGAAATGCGCCGCGCCATTGGGGGCGGTATTGACATTTTTGGCTCTATTTACGGGTGCTGTATGGGGCAAGCCTACCTGGGGTAGCTATTGGGTGTGGGACGCACGCGTCACATCAATGCTAATTCTTTTATTTTTATATATGGGCGTGCTGGCTCTGCAGTATGCCTTTGATAGTAAAGACGTGGCTAATAAAGCAAGTGCCATATTGGCGTTGGTAGGGACGGTTAATATTCCCATTATTTATAAGTCAGTGGATTGGTGGTTTACCTTGCATCAGCCGGCAACTATTAGTTTTACAGAAGCACCGTCCATGCACCCAGATATGTTCCAACCGTTGTTGGTGATGATCTTGGGTTTTTATTGTTTTTATGCAGTGGCCCTAATACTGTCGGTGCGCGTAGAGATATTGTCTCGCGAACGAAAGACCAGTTGGGTACGTGGTTTGGTAAAACAGGCTACACATAAGAATTTAGGAGCGGAATAGTGAATTTTCAGTTCGATAATGTGAGCGGAATGTTGCATATGGCGGGCCATGGAATCTATGTGTGGACTGCAGTTTTAGTCACGTTAGCCTTAATAGCATGGTTGATTATCAATCCCTTGCTACAGCGCCGTCATGTTATTGAAGAGATTGCTCAAGACGTTGCTCGTGAGCAGTTGCGCCAAAATGCCAGTAGAGAGAGTGTCTAATGCACCCACTGCGTAAACAGCGGTTACAAATCGTGGTAATGATTGTTGCTGCTTCTGCCATTGCTAGCGGATTAATAATCTATATGCTCGGGCAAAATGCTAACTATTTTTACACGCCGTCTCAGGTCATGTCGGGTGAAGCTCCTGCAGATGTTTTTATTCGCGCTGGCGGCATGGTCGTAGAGGGCAGTGTGCGCAGGGATCCCAATTCTCTGGCGGTAGACTTTGATGTTACCGATGGTACTGCAGTGTTAGGGATTCGCTATACCGGAATTCTACCGGATTTATTCGCAGAGAATGAGGCAGCAATTGCGGCAGGTAGACTTGACCAAAATAGAGTATTGCAGGCTTCGGAGGTGTTGGCGAAACACGATGAAAAATATACTCCGCCCGAGGTCGCTGAATCGATGAACGCTGCTTATAAAGCCAAACAGAAACGTAAAGCGGAAAAGTTATGACAGTTGAACTGGGTCATGTTGCGTTAATCGTTGCGCTCTGTATGGCAGTGTGTCAAACATTGGTGCCAATGGCGGGATCGTTCAAAGGATACCGCAGCTGGATGCGTCTGGGGCAGACCATGGCATACGGACAATTTGTGTTTATGGCGTTGTCTTTTGCCTGTTTGGCCATGGCCTTTCTTAACGATGACTTCTCTGTGGCATATGTAGCAAATAATTCAAATACGTTGCTGCCTGACCGTTTCAAGCTGAGCGCCGTTTGGGGAGCCCATGAAGGTTCCTTGTTATTGTGGGCGCTAATACTGGCTGGCTGGACTGCGGCGGTAGCTTTGTTTAGTCGAAGAATGCCTTTGGTTTTCTCTGCCAGAGTTCTTTCGATATTAGGTTTTATTGCGGTTGGATTCGCATTATTTTTACTGTTGACGTCTAATCCTTTCGAAAGAATTCTTCCGGTGGTGCCGTTGGAGGGGGGTGACTTAAATCCGCTGCTCCAGGACTTTGGTCTTATTGTGCACCCGCCGATGCTATATATGGGTTATGTCGGTTTTGCGGTACCTTTTGCCTTTGCCATTGCCGCTTTGATTGGTGGTCAGTTCGATAGTGCTTGGGCACGTTGGGCGAGACCGTGGATCAATAGTGCGTGGATGTTTTTGACCATTGGTATCTGCTTGGGCAGTTGGTGGGCTTACTATGAATTAGGTTGGGGTGGTTGGTGGTTTTGGGACCCTGTTGAGAATGCATCCTTTATGCCATGGTTAGTTGGCACTGCGCTAATGCACAGTATTGCCGCCAGTGAGAAGCGTGGTGTTTTTCGCAGTTGGACATTGCTGTTAGCTATTTTTACTTTCTCGTTGAGTCTGCTAGGTACGTTTTTAGTCCGCTCGGGTATTCTCACCTCGGTGCATGCTTTTGCCAGCGATCCAGAACGTGGTATTTTTATTCTGGCCTTTTTGTTTGTCGTGGTCGGTGGGTCACTGCTTCTGTTTGCGTTACGCGGGCCACAGATGAGTTCATCGTCGGACTATCAAGGATGGTCCAGAGAGACCATGTTGTTGATCAATAATGTCTTGCTGGTGAGTGCTACAGCTATGATTTTGGTCGGTACGCTTTATCCGCTACTGGCGGATGTACTGGACATGGGTAAGATTTCCGTTGGCCCCCCATATTTTAGTTTTTTCTTTGTACCTATCACAACGGTGCTAATGCTGTTTTTAGGATTTGCCGGTTTCTCGCGATGGCGATCGACTGATGGGATGGGTATGCTCCGCAAGGGTTTAATTCCAGGCGTCATTAGTGTGGTATTGGGGCTGCTGCTACCCGCGTTGGCTGTGGAACAGCTAACCTGGAGTGGTTATTCACTAAGTGCGGTAGTGACTCTTATGTTGGTTTTTTGGGTGATCAGCATGAGCTTGGAAGACTTACTACTAAAAGTCAGCGGTAAAGTTTCTAATTTAAAAGGTTTAACGGGTAGCTACTGGGGAATGGTAGTTGCTCATATTGGTTTGGCCGTGTGCGTATTGGGTGTTGGTCTGAGTGCCAGTTACGATGAGCAGCGCGATGTGCGAATGGTCCCCGGTGATTACGTAGAATTGGGTGAATATAGCTTCCAATTTGTCGGAGTAAAGCCCGCCAATGGCCCCAATTTTACCGCTTTTCGTGGTGAGGTCATTGTTACCAAGGGAGATCAATTGGTGACCACTCTGTGGCCTGAGAAGCGCAATTATAAAGCGGCAGAGCAGACCATGACGGAAGCCGCGATCGATGGCAAGTTGCATCGGGATCTCTATGTCTCCTTGGGCGAGCCTCTCGGGGGGGATGCCTGGGCAATCCGAGCGCAAGTGAAACCTTTCGTGCGTTGTATTTGGCTCGGCGCCTTAATGGTTGCACTGGGTGGTTTAATTGCCGCTAATGACAAGCGTTATCGGCGACGAAAAAATCGATTAACCTCTGCAGCCAGTGCTGGAGGGGTCGCAGCTTGATTCGATTTGCGCTATTTCTTCCGGTGGCTTTATTTGTGGTCCTCTCTGTTGTTCTATTACTGGGTTTGGATGGTGATCCGACCGAATTGCCCTCTGCCCTGGTGGGTGAGCCTTTCCCGGCATTTAAATTAGAGGCGCTAGACCCAGAGCAAGGGTTTATTGACGAGCAGCAGTTAATTGGCGAAGTGGCTTTAGTCAATGTGTGGGCCACCTGGTGTTATGCCTGTCGAATTGAGCATGCCAAACTCAATCAGCTTGCTGAGAGTGGCGTCAAAATCATTGGCTTAAATTACAAAGATAATCGCGCGGATGCCTTCGATTGGTTGAGTTTACGCGGCGATCCCTATGCCTTTTCTATATTTGATTTAAGGGGGTCTTTAGGGATAGATTTGGGGGTTTATGGTGCTCCAGAAACCTTTCTTATCGATGCTCAAGGCAATATTCGCTATCGTCGAGTTGGGGTCATTGATGACCGAGTTTGGGAGAACGAATTTGCTGAGCTATATGCAAAGCTGAAGGCTAAAGCGCTATGAAGCGCTTGGCCTTTGTCATGTTTCTGTTAGCCACAGGGCCAGTGATTGCCACCTCTGATTTGGTAGTTTTTTCGGACCCCTCATACACCGCCCGCTATCAAACCATGATTACGGAGCTGCGCTGCCCAAAATGCCAAAATCAGAATCTTGCTGATTCTAATTCACCAATTTCGCAGGATTTACGGGCGGAAGTGCAACGACTATTGGAACTTGGGATGACTAATCCCGAGATAGAACAGTATCTTACTGCGCGTTACTCTGAGTTTATCCTTTACCGCCCGCAAGTTAATAACAATACGTATTTATTGTGGCTGGCGCCTATAGTGATTTTGTTGATTGGGATGGCCATTGTTTTTGGACTGAGTCGTCGCCCTAAAGCCGTTCCGCAGGTTCAGCGAGATACTACTCAGACTGAGCAGCAGCGCCTTGCTGAATTACTAAAAGATGGAAATAAATAACGATGCTGTCTTGGATTCTGGGTCTCATTGCCATTGGTTTTTTATTCGTTCTCTATCCCTTTGTTTTCAACAAAGATTCATCAATCGCCAAAGGCAAAGAGCAGTCCAAAATAGCTGAAAAAGACAATATACGGCTCTTTAAAGAACAGCTGGAGCAGTTTCAGCGGCAGTTGGATGTAGGGGATATTGACGCTCAACAATTCAAAAGACTGCTGGCTGAGGCTGAGCACTTGTTGCTGGCTAACACCACATTAGAGTCTCAACAAAAGCCCAAGGATCTTGCCGGCGGATTGTGGCTGTTACCTATTTTACTGGTTGCGTTTCCGCTGGCTACTATTGCGGTTTACCAGCAAATAGGGGCGATTGACGATCAAGAAATTGCGGCTTTGATTGAAGCTCAAAGCTCTAAGAGTATTAATTTAGCGTCGCCGCAATGGGATGTTGAGCTGATCGACGCATTGAAAGAGAGAGTGATAAGCCGACCAAGAAATATTTATTATTGGGCAATGCTGGCGCAGTGGGCCATCAGTAACGATGATATTGCCAGTGCTAATCAATATTTCGCTGCAGCACTTAAAGTTGAACCTGCTGATAGTTTTTTATTGGCTCAGTATGCTGAGTCACTGTTTTTGTTGGAGGGAAATCGGTTTACACCCCGGGTTACCACTGCGGTTAATGCTGCGTTTGCCGCAGATGCTACGAGTCAGACGGTACTTGGGCTAAAAGGGATCGAGGCATTCTCTAATAATGACCACAGTCTGGCGATTACTTATTGGCGGCGCGCGCAGCAGCAGTTGGATCCTGCTGGCGCGATATTTCAAGGACTGCAAGCCGGTATTGATGGTGCGCAACGCCTCCTCGCCTCATCGGCTGATGGGAGCCTAACGACAAGTGCTATCGTTCAGAGCCATAGTGTGTATGCTTATGTCAGTATTGATCCGCGGGTGCCAGCTAGTCCAGATCAGAGAGTGTTTATTGCAGCGTTACGAGTAGATGGTTCGCCAATGCCTTTAGCTGCAAAAAAGATAAGTGTATTTCAATTACCCGCTACCATCTTGTTAACGGACATGGATGCCCTTGTTGCAGGCCAAGAGCTATCAACTGCGAGCCGAGTAAAGGTTGTGGCTCGATTATCTTTATCGGGCTCAGCAACGCCTCAAGCGGGTGATTGGGAAGCAGTAAGTGATACTATTATGCTTAATGAGAAGGGTGTTAACGTCAGGTTATACATCAATCGACAGCGAAAATAATTCCATGTGGTGTTCAGTTCTCGAAACTAACTTTATAAATGACTGATTTAGTGTTTTTTGTCATGCGGATAATGTGTAAACTTAGAACTATGCTAATCTGACATTAACAGCGCCCAACGGCTAGGCTAAAACCTCAAAATGGCTAAATATGCGGCTTAAATCAATCAAACTGTCAGGATTTAAATCCTTCGTCGATCCGACTAATGTGAAATTTCCCAGTAACCTCTGTGCAGTGGTTGGGCCGAACGGTTGTGGCAAATCAAATGTCATTGATGCTGTGCGCTGGGTTATGGGCGAGAGCTCTGCGAAAAATCTCCGCGGTGACTCTATGTCAGATGTCATCTTTAACGGTTCTGGTGGCCGAAAGCCGGTAGGCCAGGCTTCGGTAGAGTTGATTTTCGATAATACCCAGCAACGTATTGTGGGTGAATATGCCGCCTATAATGAAATTGGTATCAAGCGCAAAGTGACTCGAGATGGTCAGTCTAACTATTATTTAAATGGGAGTAAGTGTCGTCGCCGTGATATCACCGATATCTTTCTTGGAACAGGTTTGGGCCCAAGAAGCTACGCCATTATAGAGCAGGGAATGATATCCCGATTGATCGAGTCTAAGCCCGACGAATTGCGTATTTATATCGAAGAGGCTGCCGGTATTTCCAAATATAAAGAGCGGCGCAGAGAGACCGAGAGTCGTATGCAGCGCACCATGGAAAATTTAGAACGGTTAACTGATATACGCGATGAGTTGGGACGGCAGATAAGTCGTTTGGAGCGACAGGCAAAATCTGCTGAAAAATACTCTGAATACAAGAAACAAGAGCGGCAATTAAGTGCAGAGTTATTGACACTTAAGTGGCGAGGTTATAACCAAGATGCCTTAGCTCTCAAAGCCGTTATTGGTGGCTTTGAAATTGAGAAAGAGAAGATTGTTACTCAGCGCAGTCATTGCGATACAAGTATCGAGAAATTACGAACGCAGTTTACGGATCAAAGCGATGCGTTTAACGAAGTACAGGCGCGATTTTACAAAATTGGTGGCGAAGTTACGCGTATAGAGCAAGCGATTGAGCATGCGCAGCAGCGCGCCCAAGATATTGATAGAGAACTCCAGCAAACAGAGCGCAATTATCGAGAAACTGACGAACATCTTAAGGCTGACAAAAGTAAGGTTTCTGGTTGGCAGGCAGAGTTTGATGAGTTGAGTCCAGCGCTGAAGCAAGCTGGTGAACTTGAGATTGTCTCTGCTGATGCGCTCGAAGAAGCTGAGCTGGCGATGAAAGAGTGGCAGCAGCAATGGGATGAATTTAATCAAAATTCTGCCAGCCCAAGACAGCAAGCTGAAGTGCAACAATCACGTATTCAGCACCTTGAACAATTGATGCGGCGCTTGACAGAAAAACAGCAAAGCTTAGAGGCTGAAGCCATTAGCTTTCAGGCTAGCCCTGCTGAGGAAGAATTGGTAGCGATCAAGGAAAGTCTTGAGACTATTGAACAGTCGCGAATGCTCACCGATGGCCAACGGCAAGAGAATCGTCTGGCGATTGAGAAATTGCGTGATTCTACGTTGCAAGCCAACACATCATGCGACGACCTGCGTGTCACTCAACAAACCTTAAAAGGTCGTCAGGCTTCGCTTCAAGCATTACAGCAGGCGGCTATGGGTGATGGTGACGAGCTACAGTGGCTAAGCACTGTAGGTCTTGATAAGCAACCCAGATTGGCCGATCAATTAAAGGCTACGGCTGGTTGGGAGCTTGCGGTAGAAACTGTATTAGGAAGTTATTTACAAGCTATTGCGGTTGATGACATGGCCAGCTCTGTTGAGCTGATGCAAAGTTTCACTAAAGGTGAATTGTTGTTCATTAGCCCGGATAGCGGTAAATACTCTTTCAGCTCTACAAAAGGGCAGTTATTGAGTGATCTGGTGGAGGGTAATTCCGCCAAGACTCTTTTAGCCAATGTGTTTGTTGCTGATTCACTAGTTGAAGCTCTTGCTTTGCAGTCAACATTATCTGTTCATGAGTCTGTAGTGACCGCCGATGGTATTTGGCTGGGGTTCAACTGGGCGCGTGTAGCTAGAGATAAAGACGCAACTACTGGCGTTCTCCAGCGGAAACAAGAATTGGATACGATTGACCAGCAGCTTGCAGAACTTAGTGAGTCTATCGAAGGCCTTGAAACACAGCGGGAAGAAAATAGTTCAACCTTGCGAGACCTTGAGGCAACGCGTCAGAAAATCTCTCAGACTATTGAAGAACAGCAGAGTAACTATGCGGAGCTGCGCTCTAAGCTGAGTGGTTTTGAAGTACAAATTGAGCAGTTTAAAGCACGCAAGGCACGGGCAGACGCAGAATTGACTGATGTTCGAGAGCAGTCTTACACTGAAACTGAAAACTTGGCTACCGCTAGGGTAGTTCTGCAAGAGTCGATTGAAAAAATGGAAGCCGACACGGAGCTTAGAGCAGGTTTCGTGAATCAGCGTGATACATTGCGAACAGCTCTTGATGACGCGCGCCGAAAGGCTCTCCAACATCGCGATAATCGTCAACAACTGGCCCTGCGTGAGAGCTCTCTGAGTACGCAACTTGCGTCAATCAAGGGTGGAATCCTACGCCTAGAATCACAGTTTGAGAGGCTTCAGGAGCGTCGCGCTGATTTGCGTGTTGCATTTGAAATTAAAGAAGACCCCACCGATGATCACAAGCAACAATTAGAACAGCAGTTGGAAGCACGACTGAAGGTAGAGGATGAGCTGAGTGATTCTCGTAAGCAGGTCGAAGCGACAGAGTACGAATCTCGGGAGCAGGAAAAACGACGCGGTGATCTAGAGCTGGAATTGCAAAATCTACAAGGTGAGTTGGAGGCGCAGCGTTTGTCCGCTCAAGAAATAAGTACTCTCAGCCTTACTATTGAAGAGCAGATAAATGATAAAAACGGAGTATTAGCGGATCTGTTAGAAGCACTGGCAGAGGAAGCTGAACTTGTTGATTGGGAAGAGCAATTACAGCTAATCGCCAATCGTATACAGCGTCTCGGGCCGATTAACTTAGCCGCAATTGATGAGTATAAAATTGAATCTGAGCGCAAGGACTATCTGGATAAGCAAAATCAGGAGCTTGAAGAGGCACTTCAGACCTTGCAATCGGCGATTCAGAAAATTGATCGAACTACTCGAACTCGATTTAAAGAAACCTTCGAATTGGTTAATACGCATATTCAAGCGTTGTTTCCAAAACTATTCGGTGGTGGGCATGCCTATTTGGAAATGACGGGTGATGATCTGCTCAACACAGGAGTCACCTTAATGGCAAGGCCTCCAGGAAAGAAAAATGCGTCAATTCATTTACTATCAGGCGGTGAGAAGGCGCTCACGGCCATCGCTATGGTGTTTGCCATCTTCAAATTAAATCCTGCGCCGTTCTGTATGCTCGATGAGGTTGACGCGCCTTTAGATGATGCCAATGTGGCACGTTATGCGGCGATGGTTAAGGAAATGTCTGATCAGGTTCAGTTTATTTTTATTACCCATAATAAAATATCGATGGAAGCGGCCAATCAACTGATGGGTGTAACTATGCATGAACCTGGGGTTTCTAGGTTAGTCACGGTGGATGTTGACCAAGCAGCTGAACTCGCCAGTACTTAATTATTTTTTCTTTATGAGGATGGTTATAAGCGATGAAAAATAATATTAATGATCAACTCCCTATTTGTTGCATAAGAGTCTGATATGGATTTTTTTGGCCCTAGAGAAATACTTATTTTGGTCGCTATTTTAGCGTTGGTCGGTGTGGTTCTTGACGGAGCGCGACGAATAAAGCGTAACCGCTATGAAAACTTACAGATGCCGTCGCGTAAATTTAAACCGTTCACCGACACCGATACCGATGATTTTGATGATGCACTAGATCATAGCCAGTTTCCCTCCGGTGGCTCTAGAGTGGTCGGCTCAAGATCAGCGGATGATTTAGATGTAACTGAAGAATCTAGCACTAGAACTGGTGATTTTAACTTTTCTAAGCAGCCAGAGCAGCAGGGGTTTGATCTAGATCATTCCATATTTGCAAGTCGTGATGATGAATTTAGTGACTTAGCGCCTCCGGTGGTAGAACCTGAAGTTGTTAAACAAACAAGTTCTGATGCTCCTCAGGACGTTTTAGTAATACACTTAATGGCTAACAAAGGTGAAACGCTTAAAGGCGAAGATCTTTTAGCCGTATCAGTTGAGGTAGGGTTGCGGTACGGAGCGATGAAAATTTTCCACCGCCATATTAGTGACGATGGATCGGGGCCAGTATTATTCAGTATGGCTAACTTAGTAAATCCTGGCACCTTTGATTTAAATACTATGCCTAAGATTACTACGCCAGGTGTGACTTTATTTATGGCGCTAGACGACCTAGACGACCCCAGCGGTGCATTTGAGATAATGATCGAAGCGATTAATAAGATGGCTGAAAAATTGCCCCTAAATGTGATGGATGAGTCCCGCAGTTCGATGACACTCCAAACCATAGATCATTACCGCCAGCGGGCAAAAAAGGCTAATCTTCAGCAGTCAAATGATCATGAATAGCCAGCGGAGTTAGCTTAATGGCGTTGATCCCCGAGACTACCTTTCAGGAATACAGTAATCTGGTTGCCGAGTTAAGTCAGCACAATCATCACTATTATGTTCTCGATAATCCCTCAGTGCCGGATAGTGAGTACGATCGGCAAATGCGCAAATTACAAGGCATCGAAGAACTCTATCCCAATATTATTACTCAGGATTCGCCAACTCAGCGAGTTGGCGGTGTGGCACTTCAATCATTCTCGCAAATCAAACATGTACTACCGATGCTCTCATTAGATAATGCGTTTAGTGATATTGAGCTTCAAGATTTCGAACGTAAAGTCAAAGACCGACTCAACCATACGAGTGAAATAGACTATGTCTGTGAGCCAAAGTTAGATGGGGCTGCGGTTAGTATATTGTATCGTGACGGCATTTTAGTTTATGGCGCAACACGGGGTGATGGAAGTGTCGGTGAGGATATAACGGCCAATGTACGCACTATTAAGAGCGTGCCACTGAAGCTCCAAGGTGACAATATTCCGGACATACTTGAGGTGCGCGGCGAAATATATCTCCCTAAGGCAGGTTTTGAGGCACTCAATGAAGCCGCTCGAGCAGTGGGAGGTAAGACCTTTGTGAATCCACGTAACGCGGCGGCAGGCAGTTTACGTCAATTAGACTCAAAGGTAACCGCTGGTAGGGCCTTGGAAATGTGTGCCTATAGCGTTGGTCAGTATCAGGCTAAGAGTAAACCCACCACTCATCAAGGTATGCTTCAAGCGCTCTGTGGATGGGGGTTTAAACTTAATGAGTACGTTGAAACAGTCACCGGCGTGGATGCTTGCGCAGACTATTACAAACGGCTAGCGAATCGACGCAATAAACTGCCCTATGACATTGACGGTATTGTGTACAAAGTGAACGAATTAGCTCTGCAAGAGAGACTGGGGTTTGTTGCGAAAGCGCCACGGTGGGCGATCGCCCGAAAATTTCCAGCTCAAGAAGAAATGACTCAGTTGCTAGGTGTTGAATTCCAGGTTGGCCGAACTGGCGCAATCACTCCAGTTGCGCGCCTGGAACCCGTTTTTGTCGGAGGTGTCACAGTCAGTAATGCCACCCTACATAATCGTGATGAAATAGAGCGACTGGGTGTGCGGATTGGTGATGTTGTTATTATCCGAAGAGCGGGTGATGTTATTCCTCAAATTGCCAAGGTGGTTTTAGACAAAAGACCGCTTAATGCCGAGATTATTATATTTCCTGAACGCTGCCCAGTTTGTCAGTCATCGGTTCAACGTAATGACGGTGAGGCCGTAGCGCGCTGCTCTGGTGGTCTTTTTTGTGGCGCTCAAATAAAAGAAGCGATCAAACATTTTGCCTCTCGTAAGGCCATGGATATTGATGGATTGGGCGATAAACTCGTTGAACTGATGGTCGATGAGAGCATTATTTTTTCGGTCGCTGATCTCTATGAGCTTAATGATAGTCGATTGGTTGGATTGGAGCGTATGGCTCAAAAGTCAGCTTCTAATCTAGTGGCCGCAATTGATGTCAGTAAACAGACTACGCTGGCAAAGTTTTTGTACGCGTTAGGTATTCGAGAGGTCGGTGAGGCGACGGCACAGACTCTTGCGAATAACTTTGGTGCCATTGAGATAATCGCGCAGTCTTCGGTTGAGGAGTTGTTAGAGATAGATGATATTGGACCGGTGGTTGCCCGACATATTGTTAATTTCTTTCGCAACCCTGACAACCTTTCAATTATTGAGGCGTTGCGCAACGCGGGCGTTAAATGGGTTGATATTGATTTAACAAACCAGAGTTCACAGCCCCTGAAAGGTCAGACTTGGGTGCTAACAGGCGGTATGCAGGTTATGAGCCGAGCTGAAGCAAAGGATGCACTTCAAGCCTTAGGCGCTAAAGTCGCGTCAAGTGTTTCTGCGAAAACTAACCAGGTAGTTGCTGGGCCAGGTGCAGGCTCAAAGCTCACTAAAGCCGAAAAATTAGGTGTGGCGGTCATGGACGAAGCAGAATTTATTACGTTTTTGTCGACACAGTCGTAAAGCGACGTTTCAAAATATCATTAACCGATACAGGATATCGAGTAGATTGAGTAAATCTTCTTCAAAAAGTTTTCTAAAGCGGCGGTCGACCTGGATTGCATCGATGCTAGCGTGTTTTGCCTTTTTATTGATGGCGGTTGAGGTTTACAACGTACCAATATCACTAATGATTAGTAACTTGATGTCTATGCTAATCGGTCTTGGACTGATCGTGAGTTTCAGTGGTGCTATAGGCTGGCTAATGGCGGTACTGCGCAAACGTCGCAAATAAGTGACTTCTCAAACTTTTTCTTTTCGTCATTATTTGGCGACCATTGGTTCCAGCAACTTTTCCATGGGTGTGCATACCATCCTTTTCCCATGGCTAATTATCGGGGTTTTGGAGCAATCTCCCAGTCGATTAGGGTTGGCGCAAATGGCATTGTTGTTACCTAACTTACTATTTATTTTGCCGGGGGGGGTGGTCTCAGATGGCCGTCATCGGGGGACTTGGCTATCACTTCTTTATGCACTCTATATGTTACCTGTTGGACTACTATTTTCAGCAGTCGCCACAGATCAGCTTTCTTTCTCAGTGATGCTACTGTTCGCCATAAGCTTTGGCACAATTTCTGCGTTTGTTCAGCCGGCGCGAGAGAGTTTACTGGGCTATGCAGATCAGAGCTTGATGCATCAAGCTGTTGCTAAGGTCGTTGCAGTTCAGTTTGTGGCGCAGAGTGTTGGATTCTTCTTTGCCGGTCAGATTGAAAACGTAGGAGTACTTCCATTACTGGCATTGCAGGTGTGTATGTTCGCCTTCAGTGCCTGGTGTATTCGACAGTGTCATCCACTGATGAAGTCGACACCCGATGTCTCTAATGAAGCCATCATTGAGCCTAGAAATCCTTTAGCGGAACTTCGCAAAGGCTTTAACCTTTTTGCTGAAAACCGTGCGCTGTTACATCTAATTTTTCTTGTTTTTGCCACAGGATTTCTAGCATTTGGCGTCTATTTAGTGGGAATGCCATTGATAGCCAAGCAGGGCTATGGTGGAGGGCCCCAGCTTTATGCGGGTCTACAAATCACCTTCACGCTAGGTATTGTTAGCGCTAATCTTGGCGTAATGAAGCGTGCCAAAATGTTTAAACGCCCAGGTAGGTTGATGATTATCAGCTTTCTGTGGCGCGGTAGCCTAGTGGGTATAGTGGCTTTTATGCCGAGTCTTTGGGTGCTATTTCCAGTTGTGTATGTGTGGGGATTTTTCTCGGGGTTATCGATGACCTTAGGCCGTACTATTCTTCATAACCAAGTCCCACATG
The DNA here is from genome assembly GCA_905181925.1 of gamma proteobacterium HTCC2207. Taxonomy (GTDB): domain Bacteria; phylum Pseudomonadota; class Gammaproteobacteria; order Pseudomonadales; family Porticoccaceae; genus HTCC2207. The sequence continues at coordinate 8,658 of CAJIZU010000059.1, read as the reverse complement.
CGCTGCGGTCCAGAGCTGCCTCAGTCTATCAGTTGAGTTTGTTTGGTGGAGCACCTCTTGGCGCTTGGGCGAGTGGTGTGGCAATCCAGGCAGTTGGCTTGAGCGTTACTTTTATTACTATTGCCAGTCTCACTCTAGTCGTTTCCCTAGTCGCGGCATTAAAATCACCGTTATGGGCTCTGGCCACCCAAGAACCAGCTGATTAGCCGGCGTTAAATGCGACTAAAGCCGCCGTCACTGCTACGTTGAGTGATTCAACGCCATTGTTCATTTCTATGCCAACACGATAGTCGCAGAGCGAAGCGATACTCTCACTGACACCCTCTGACTCGTTACCTAAAATATAGATTATCGATTGATCGCGAGCAATATCAGCCAGTGGTGTCGAATCATGTGACGACAGCATACATAGTTTGAAGCCTCGTTGCTGCAGGTTTTTGAGCGCGCTAGGTAAGCTATCACAGCGCAATATGGTGCCCTTAAAAACAGTACCTGCGCTAGCTTTAATAACTAATGATGATATTTCAGCAACCCCTTTGGTGGGCAAAAGTAATCCATAGCAAGGACTGGCAGTCACACTGCGAATAATCATACCCAAATTTTGCGGATTAGTGACGCCATCTATAGCAATCAATACTTTAGGATCCCCTTCGGTCAGAGAATTTATGGCTTGTTCATAGGGTTGGTAGCCTGGGCAGTGTATGTCACAAGCAACGCCTTGATCCTGTTTACTATTGCGTGAAATACGCGCCAATTGCGCGCGATTGTGGTACAGCACTTCTATATTACGCCGTTCTGCCAGCTGCTTTATCTGATCAATAATACCGCCACCACGGTTACTGTCGGCAAGATGAAGTCGGTAAATATCGAGCTTTTCGTCATCGAGTATTTCTAAGACCGGCTTGCGACCGTAAACGGTGATAAGTTGATCAAAGAAGACTTTTTTCTTTAAATACTCCGCGCTGTCGGAGCGCTGATCAGAAGCCTGGATACGATTCATGTTAGCCTTTTATGTCTGGTATGGTTTTGGTAGCTGCTTTAAGTAACTCAGAAATTTTCTCTAAATCTTCAGAAGACGCCTTCCCCTGAGTCGTGGATATGCCCACTGCTATACTACCAAGCCCAGCATAGACCTGCTGCCATGCAGTTGGTGCGCCGTCTAATGCGGTTAAATGGGTTTCAATAGTGTTTACATCCCCCCGCGAAATAGGACCGGTTAAAGCGCTTTGGGCATCTGTATCAAAATAGTTGTTTAAGGTTTGTTGGACTAACGCTTGCAGTGGATTATGTGGGACTTTTGAGTCCACACCTGACTGATTTAACATTAACTTACTGAGTTCTAGCAGGCTAACTAGATTGTTACAAGCCATGACGGTTGATGCGTGGTACAAGGACTTTTTATCACTATCAATAGGGAAGAGATTTGCACCGATTTTTTCGAATAAGCGGGATAAGCCTAGTGTCGCTGCTATATCACCCTCGATCGCGCAGGCGGTGCCAGCGAAGGATTGTAGTGATGATTTAGGATTGGCAAAGCTATGTACTGGGTGTAACGAGGCAACCTTGACCCCCATTTCCTCGGCTTTCGTGAAAATAGTCGATGACGTGGCGCCGCTGCAATGAAATAGAATATTATCTGACTGCAATGCGCCCGAAGAGAGCAAAGCATCACCGACACACTGAAGTTGGTCGTCGGGGCAAGTTAACATCCAAATATCAGCACACCTTAGACCCGCATATGACTGATCATTAATACTAACGGCCTCACCGGCTCCAATGAACTTGACCGCTTGGCCCGCAGAACCGTCTGTGCGATTGATGATCTGATTTATTTGGACGTGCGGGGACAGCAGGCTGCAAAGCGTAGAACCCACATGTCCAGCACCTATGCAGCTCAGTGTGAGTGTCTTCGAGTGTCTAAAGTCTGCGGAGTTGGCAGCTTGCATATGCTCAGACATGGTGGCCACTAATGTTGGTTAAGTAACTTCTTATAGGCCTGCACGGTGCTGGCCATACCCATCGTTAACGAGTCTACGATAAAAGCATGGCCAATAGATACCTCAAGGAGTCCTGGAATCGAGGCAAATTTAGCCAGGTTGTGCAAATTTAAATCATGACCAGCATTGACGCCCATGCCCAATGAAGTCGCTAGCTGTGCGGCCTCTTTGTGCTGATGAAATAGTGACTCGGCACTTTCACTCCCCCAGGCTGCAGCATAAGGGCCCGTATAGAGTTCTACTCGATCTGCGCCAATCTCAAAAGCTAGATTAATTTGCTCTAGATCTGGGTCCATAAATAGACTTACCCGCATTCCCTGGTCCTTGAGACGTCTGATAATGGGTTCTAGGGCGTTACCAGACTGCGTTAAGTCAAAGCCATGATCAGACGTTAGCTGGCTATCATTATCAGGGACCAGCGTGCATTGGTCGGGCTTCGTTTGTTCAACCAAAGCTATAAAACCGGGATAGTCGTCAACAGCAGGGGCAAATGGATTTCCTTCAACATTAAATTCCACCGTAGCTAAAGGTTGCACCAATGCCGATAGTTCTCGAACATCACTGGGTCTAATATGCCTCTGGTCAGGCCGAGGGTGGACGGTAATGCCATCAGCGCCATTGTCTATACAGAGCTGAGCATGCTGCAGGACATTGGGATAGTTACCCTCTCTAGAGTTCCTTAATAGACTTATTTTGTTTAGGTTGATACTGAGTGCGGTCATAAAATTCTTTGGTTACCTTAAGGGTATGGGACGTTCAAATACCGCTACTGCGGGTTCGGGATCTTGGCTTTTCACCCAAACATCAGGATTTAGTAGATGAGCGCTGAGGATTCGAATAGGCTCTATTGGAACATCTTGATACATGCTGAATCCGCCGGTTGGAACCGCTGCAATCTCGTCAACAGTGTCCATGCCGCTGATTACTTTACCGAAAACAGCATAACCAACGCTGTCCCCCTTGCTGTTTAAAAACCCGTTACTACTGTGATTAATAAAAAACTGCGCCTGAGCTGAGTCAGGATCGCTCATGCGAGCCATAGCGACGGTCCCACGCGCGTTCTTAAGCCCATTAGAAGCCTCGTTGACTATTCGCGGGCGCTCTGATTCTCGTGGAGTAAAATCAAACGTAAAGCCACCTGTCTGAATCATAAACCCTTTAATGACGCGATGAAATATAAGTCCGTCATAGTGAAAGTTGTTCACATGTTTGATGAAGTTGTCTACCGAAACGGGCGCCTTTTTAGGGAATAATTCAATAACAATATCACCTTTTTCCGTCTCCAATTTGACCTGAGGATTGACCGCCGATAACTCGGCGGCCGCTAATAATTTCAGTGGTGTGATGATTAAAAATATGAGGAGGACAAAACGTGACATTTTTAATGGCCTTAATGGTTCGATTTTAGAGAGTGGATTTTTTAACCGTGCAGTTAACCCCATTCAGAAAGTCTTTTTCTACCCTTCAATTTGGGGATGAAGGCGACCAGCACAGCGGCTAAAAATAACGTAAGAGCACCGTATAAAAAGAATTGGTTGCTGCTATCATTTTCTAAAATTTCTACCTCTGCCTTCAATACATCATTATCGCTTTGTAATAGGTGGTTCTGTTTGACAAGAGTTTGGTTCTGCTGGTTCAGCGCTACTGGGTCAGCAGATATTCCCTCCATCTCAGAAAACTCTCTAGCAAATATTTTCTTATCGCTCTCTAATTGTTGATTATTTAGTTCGAGATTTTCAATATCATTCTTGAAGATTACTATCGCATCTTCAAGCTGCTTTATTCTGACTGCAGCATCATCTAAGGCAAGCTGGCTTTTTGCCAGTTGCTGTCTGCCCGAGGGCGACTTTGCGATAAACTGTTCTTCCATCCATCCCTTGTAACCATTAGCAGTTGATACTAAACCCCAGCCATCCTTTAAGTCGAGCAGGTCAACCACAACACCAGACTTGATTCCCCAGTGAACTATTTTACATCGAGGGCAGGGTGTTTCTCGGAGTGGTACGAAAAATTCGTCTGAAATATAGCGCACTTGAGGCTCAAAAGGGACCCGCTGCGTATCGATTTTAGGCGCTGAGATATCACGATCTTCGGTCTCAGGAATGACTGTCTCCAGAGTGATTTCGGCTTCTGTATCGGTATTGGTTGGCTCCTGAGCGAGAGACCAACTTACGGTTGTCAATGACACCAAGAGAGTAATAAAAGCTGAGATTTTCATAAGACTGTATACCGATATTTGTTATCTAAGAATCATACTATGATTAAACAAAAAAATCCGTGATGTTAAGGCAGTACCTTCTTGAATGGCTTAACAGTAACGGTTTCATAAACACCCGCTGCAATGTACGGGTCGGCCTCCGCCCAATGCTGAGCATCCTCAAGGCTGTTAAACTCGGCAATGATTAGGCTACCAGTAAAACCCGCCTCGCCTGGATCTAAGTTATCAATCGCCGGTTGGGGCCCTGCCACTAGCAACCTACCTTGCTCTTTGAGCGCAATCAGTCTAGCTAGGTGGGCTGTACGCGCCTGACTGCGCAGAGCTAGACTATTTTTGACATCTTCACTTACGATTGAGTACCACATAGTTATTTTTTCTCGGTTTCGACGTTGAGGATATCTTCGAAGGGCATGCCCGTTAGGCGAGTGATCCCACGGAAGACGTAAACTAGATTAGCCATTAAAAACAGTGTCAAGGGTAGTGCAATAACAGGAAAGCTCAGAGCCGTCATTCGACCTAACTGTTGGTTAAAGATCTCGGTACCAGGGTCCGCGGTAAGCAAAACCACGGCTAAGATATAGTTGAGGGCAGATGACAGAAAAAATGAGCCTGAAAGTACCCAGGAAGCATTGACTAATAATTTGTCAAACGCGGCTTCCGCACTATTTTCTTTCAATGCCTTAGAAATCTCGGCCATGTTCATGACTGATTCATTGAGTAAAAATGTATGAATCAGCGGCTGTGACGTTTTTAGGGACAGCAAGGTGGCAATTCCAAGCATTCCTGGGATTGCAGCCTCTTTGATGGCGATGTACACAGGGTCGAGTTCAAGTAGGCTGATGCCCCCAGTCAACGAAACACTGACTATGCCGAGAGCTGAAAAGAAATTAACCTTTTTCAGGTTTACAAATTCTCTTATTCCATAAACAAGAGGAAATGCTAGTGCGACCAATATAGCGGGTTTGATACCTAAAAACTGTTCGCCGCTTAGTTTTGTCAAAATGAGTGTCGGCAGAATGAGATTGAACACCAAATTCCAAAGCAAACTCGGAGGTTTTGACTTAACTTCACTATCGCGCTGATCTGCTGTTGAGTGTTGCAATTTACTCATGAAATACTCACTGGCGTTTTGGATGCCTATTGTATCGATCTAGCCACACTTGTCGACTTTAACCTAGTGTTCTCGGTATCAAATTGGACGAGTAGCTGCAAACAAATCAACTCCTGCTTATGAGACAATGTGTTTAGTGATTAACGCGGAAGGAGAAGTCAAATTTGAGTAGCCAGTATTTTTTAATACATCCGGAAAACCCGCAAGCGCGTTCGATAGTTCAGATTGCTGATATTGTTCGCCGTGGTGGCGTTATCGTATACCCCACAGACTCTGTGTATGCGATTGGTTGCCATATTGGCGATAAACAAGCGTTGGAGCGAATTAGAGTTATTCGTCAGCTCGACAAACAACACAACTTTACCTTAGTTTGTCGAGATCTCTCTGAACTTGCTAATTATGCCAAGGTTGATAATAGTGCGTTTAGAATTTTAAAAGCCAGTACGCCGGGAGCGTTCACCTTTATATTAAATGCAACATCTGAAGTACCAAAACGATTGATGCACCCAAAGCGAAAGACTATCGGTATTCGAGTGCCAGATAGTCCGATAGTAAAGGCGTTGCTTGACGAACTTGGTGAGCCGATGATGAGCGTAACGCTAATTATGCCAAATGATGAATACCCTCTTACTGACCCCTACGATATACGGCAAACAATGGAGCGTCATGTGGATGCTATTGTTGACGGGGGTTATTGCGGTCATGAGCCGACAACCGTCATTGATATGACTGATGTAAGCCCTCAGATTATGCGTCAGGGTACAGGTGATTTCTCTAGTTTTTAACAATGCTGATGTGTCTAGCTACTAATCTGGTTATAATGATCTTCAAAGTAAAAGTGGGGTAGATAGTGGCGAGCGAAGCACCCGTACAAAGCGATATTTTGTCGCCTGCTGGCGTCACAGCGGCTACGCCACTGACTCCGCAGCAAGAGGAAATGCCGTTTGCTGTGGTGCAAGGTAAAGAGCTAACTACTCTTCCAAGAGATCTCTATATTCCGCCGGATGCGCTTGAAGTTATTTTAGAGGCATTTGAAGGCCCTCTGGACTTGTTGCTGTACCTCATTCGGCGGCAAAATCTTGATATTTTAGAGATTAATGTTGCTGAAATTACTCGCCAGTACATGAGCTACATTGATTTAATGTCGACAATCCATCTGGAATTAGCCGCAGAGTATTTGGTCATGGCGGCTATGCTGGCGGAAATAAAGTCACGTATTTTGCTCCCTCGTCAGGTGGATGAAGAGGATGAAGAGGGTGACCCACGTGCCGAGCTGATTCGACGCTTGCAGGAATATGAGCGATTTAAGGCTGCAGCCGAGGATATTGACGAAATACCGCGTCTTGGGCGCGACATCCATCAAGCTACGGCTGAGTCGCCAGACAGAACTCAGGAGCGCCAGTTTCCTGAAGTAGATATGCGTGAGGTGATGAGCGCATTGGCTGATGTACTGCGTCGTGCTGAAATGTTTGAGTCACACCATATTCAGCGTGAAAAGTTGTCTACTCGAGAGCGAATGTCTCATGTTCTGGAGGTTCTTCGTGACAAGCAATTTGTACCTTTTATCAGTTTGTTTAAAGAAAGCGAAGGTCGCTTGGGCGTTGTAGTTACTTTTTTGGCGATCATGGAACTCATTAAAGAGTCGTTGGTTGAGATAGTGCAAAACGAATCTTTTGGGGCTATTCACGTTAAAGCAAGGTCATCATGAATTCAGATATGTTAAGAAAAATTGTTGAAGGCGCTATTATGGCTGCCGGAAAACCGATCGATATAGCTAGATTAGAAACTCTATTTGAAGAAGCCGAGCGCCCTCCGCGAGATCAAATAAGAGCTGCTATTGAAGAGATTCAGGCGGGTTGTCAAGATTGTGGTTTTGAGCTTGTGCAGGTTGCCAGTGGTTATCGTTTTCAAGTGAGGCAGCAGCTGTCTGAATGGGTGAATCGGCTGTGGGAAGAAAAGCCAAAGCGTTATTCTCGAGCGATGCTTGAAACACTGGCATTGATTGCTTACCGCCAACCTTTAACGCGAGGAGATATCGAGGCGGTAAGAGGTGTTGCAGTGAGCTCAGATATTATTAAATCGTTGCAAGAAAGAGACTGGGTGCGAGTCGTTGGGCACCGCGACGTACCGGGTCGACCGGCGCTTTATGCAACCACTAAACAATTCTTAGATTATTTTAATATTAAGAGTTTGGAATACTTGCCAACTCTGGGTGATATCAAAGACTTCTCTGAGTTAGATCCTGACTTGGAGCTAGCGTTAGCGGCCACTCCAACGGAAATATCAAGCGCAGCTAACGATGATTTAGCGTCTGCCGATAATACAGAATTTGAACTGAATCAGCAGGAGGATGGGTCTGAAGATACGTCCTCTAACCTGACATTATCAATCCAGCAGACTAATAAATCTGCCAATAACAGCGTGGTATCCGATGAGTGAAAAATTACAGAAACTTTTAGCAACTGCGGGTCTTGGTTCTCGCCGAGAGCTAGAAAAGTGGATATCTGCTGGGCGAGTGTCGGTGAATGGCTCGACCTCTAAGCTGGGTGATAGAGCAATTCCAGAGGATCGGATTCTGGTAGATGGCCGCCCCGTTAAAGTGGTAACAGATGATAGTCCTAGGGTTTTAATGTATAGCAAGCCTGAGGGTGAAGTATGTACTACGGTTGATCCCGATGGCCGACCAACAGTGTTTGATAAGCTACCGAAAGTGAGTCGTGGGCGTTGGATTGCCATCGGCAGGTTAGATATCAACACTAGTGGATTATTGTTGTTTACAAACCATGGAGAATTGGCCAATCGCTTAATGCATCCCTCCTATGAGGTAAAGCGTGAATACATGGTGCGTGTCCATGGCGAAGTCACAGAAGCAATGATACAGAGGCTCTCTGAAGGCGTTATTCTTGAAGATGGCGTGGCAAAATTTCAGACGGTTAAAGCACAACACTCACGTAGTAATGATGAGCGTAATGCTAGTAATCAGTGGTTTAGAGTAATTTTGGGCGAGGGCCGTACTCGCGAGGTAAGGCGCCTATGGGAATCGCAGGGGGTCGAGGTGAATCGGTTAAAACGCATAAGTTATGGCCCCATTGAGTTACCATCTATTGTCAGGCGCTCAGACTTTATTGAGTTAGATCCGAAGCAAGTCGTGTCATTATTTCGCGCTGTAGCAATGAAGCCACCCAAGTTTAGTGAGAAAAATGTATTGCGAGATATTCGAGAGCGCAAAGAAAAGAAGCTCCGCGCTCGTGGTAATACAGAGCGGTAAACGCTTTATCTATGGTTTACGAATCTGCGCTTCAATAGATTGACCGTTAATGTCTTTACTGTCG
>CAJIZU010000058.1 GCA_905181925.1 gamma proteobacterium HTCC2207 | reverse complement strand
CTCATCAAAAGGATTGTCGTTCCAGTCGGTAACTTTAAACATCTCACCATTAGAGCCATTGGAGTTGTGGGGTATTGCTAAACTTTCAACACCTTTACTTCTAAGCTCGTCCATCCAACTCCAGAGGTCTTCAGGGTTGTTTGAGTGAGCGCGAGAGAACGGCTCACGCGGAAGACGCTTAGTGCCCTTGAAGATGACATTACGATGCAAATTGCCCATATCAGCACTGGATGTTGTGTATTCATAGGCCGCGAACGTGGTGAAGCTCCCGGGAGCGTTGAATTGTTCGGCAGCATCAACGGTGTCTTCCCAGGCGCTCCTCACTACTCCAAGTATTTCTTGCCGATTCAAACTTCCATCGTTAAGTCCTTTGGTGGCATTCGGTATAAAACCTGCAAATGCTAATAATCGCTTGGTTCTACTGACTAAACCTGTCCCGAAGTTTTCAGGCGCATTTAAATCGTGAAAGGCCTCTGAAAATTCATTTTTAGAAAAAGCAGAGGATTTATCTGCGGCGGCTTTGAGCAAGCCCAAAAACACCGCGTGATCAGTAACCGCATAAAAATCCATTGGCTTGGTTAACTGCATGTCAAAGCCCGCGGGATTTTTGATAGCCTCACCTTTGGCAAAGCGATAAGCATCATAGGGCGTTGCAAGAGTTCCAAAAGCATAGCCGTCAAACGAATACGCTGTATGTACATGCAGATCACCATAATAGGCATTCCGCTCTTGATTTACGTCTAATGGATTGATTATTCTGGTGTCGGGTATAACTTTACGCTCGACTAATTGGGTCTCAGTATCAAAAAGCGAATTTTGGCCCCCTAAAATAGCCCCGTTGTTCGCTTTTAACTGTTCATCAATCTCAGTGGTTTGAGTGATTAGCTGCTCATTACCATGAACATTGGCGGCAGAGCTGAATGACTCGCTGGAGGGCTTTATCGTGTCCTCTGAACAAGACGCTATGGATAGCCCCATAACTAAAACACAGATCAAGCGCCGATATTCCGTCAGCCTACTAATCATCTTTATTTGCCCTTAATAGTCGATCAGCGAAATACTCCAATGATCTTGGTTTCTTGAACGTAGTAGTTTAGGCCGCTGCCATAACAGGTTCTAGTTTTTCCTGCCAGTATTGCAGTAGGACTCGGTTGTCCGAATCCCAGGGATGGAAGTCTTCTCTAAAAAAGTCTTTGTAGGCAGCCGCGTGTAAACGCAGGAAGCCGTCTTTAAAAAATAGAAGCTTGGTTAGACTTTTAAATGTGCGCCATTTCCATAGTTGTTTGTCATGATGCAATATTTTAATCGCTACAGTTAGAAAATCCTTAATCAGCATCACCATTGAAATACGCATAATAGTTTTGCGCATTTTATACTGGCCCCCAACTGCGTTGTAGACATCAAATGCGACTGATTTATGTTCCAATTCTTCAAGGGCATGCCAGCACCAAAGATCGCCTATTGGCCCTTCAATGTTCTTTAAAATGCGGCCTTCCAAAAAGGTCTCTCCGAAGCTAGCCGTGAAATGCTCTACGGCTACAGTAGAGGCCAAAAGCATTTTGTTGGTTACTCGAGGATCTTTTTTACCCTTTTCTATTCTGCGTAAATAGATATTTTCTAGTTTTTCTAAGTTATATCCGCGCTGCTCGCATAATATTTTGTTGTACTTACGATGCTCGCGGCTGTGTATGCCTTCTTGCTTATAAAATCCCTTGATATCTTTTAGCAGCTTCTCATCGGTAATGCTCTTTTCATAAGCTCGAATAGAGTCGATAAAGTTTTTCTCACCTGATGGAAAGCTAATACTCATGGCGTTAAAAATAGCCGTCAATACTGCATCGTTGTCAGCCCAGTCAGTAGCAAGGGCGCGCTCTAGCTTGAAATTGACATTTCTGGCATTAATAGAGACACCTTCGGGTGTTTTAGACTTTGTCGGTAAAGCTGTCATGTGACGTTCCATTTAAGGGGATGACCAACTTATTATACTATCGAACTTTCTCGAGTTAAGAGGGGATATATTCCTCCGTTCGGGGAGACATATTCATTCATTGTGTAGTACTATAAAGTATATTTCAAACACTCAGATCTACTTTTCAGAGATATGGCTATGGCTAATTGGCAATCAACAAACGTGCTGATACCCCAGTTAATTGGGCTTCTAGCGGAGGACGGGTTTACCTCAAAGCAACTTTTCTCTCTGCCAGCATTGCAGCAATTTACGTCCAGAGACACAAAGTCATTCAATGCCATTGAAATATTGAAAATATTGGAGTGTGCGGTGACTCTGACCAATGATTCCACGCTGATGGTCCGTCTTGGTCGGCAGGTTGATATTACCACCTTAGGCACATTTGGTTTCGCTCTAATGAGCTGTGCTGACTTGCACGAAGCGCTCAAGCTACTTCTCCGTTACCGAGCCATAATTGGCCCAACAACGCCATCACTTGATGTGCATGAGGTGGCTAACGGTATTGCTTTACGTATCCAGTTGGGTTTAGGGAATCCAGTTCAACAAAGATTGATTGCTGAATTGACCTTTTCACAGATAACGTTCATTGCTGAAGCGCTTATTGATGAGTTGGTTACCGCAGGTGAAGTTCACTTGAGCTATCCGGCGCCAGTCAATCAGGAGGCTTTTCAATCGTTATTTTCAGTACCCGTTAAATTCGACCAGGCTTATAGTGAGCTGGTAATTCCAGAGAGTAGTTTAGATTTACGCATTAGAACCGCCAACCCGGCAGGTCATGTCATTTTTCAAAATCAATGTGAGGAGTTACTGCGCGGTTTAAATAGAGTAGAAAATTTCTCTGCGGCCATACGACGTATCCTAATTCGTGCGGGCGGAGAATTCCCAATGATTAATCAGGTGGCAAGCATGCTGCATGTCAGTGAGAGTACGCTTAGGCGACGTCTCAAGGATGAATCAACCAATTTCCGTGCTATTTGCGATGAGGTAAGAAATGTTTTGGCCTGTCAGTACCTCTCTACGACCAAGCTGACCGTGTCTGAGATAGCCAATTTGTTAGATTATGCTGAGACCGTAAGCTTTCGCCGTGCCTTTGTGCGTTGGAACGGCACGACGCCTAGTCAATATCGCCAAGCCGCATTAATAGCTTAGAGCGCAGACGTATTGTGCGGTAATCATGTTAGAGGGATCA
>CAJIZU010000057.1 GCA_905181925.1 gamma proteobacterium HTCC2207 | reverse complement strand
CACCTAGGCTGGTCGCGTCGCCAGATACTGCTTTTGCTAGAAGCGAAGCGGTTTGCATTTCAGAAAATAAATCCAGCCCGTTGTTGCTAGCGGCACTATCAGTCCCCAATGATACGTTTACCCCGTTGGCTACGAACTTTGTTATGGGGCAGAAACCACTGGCTAATTTTAGATTGGACTTTGGGCAATGCATGATGTGACAGCCATGATCACGAATCAGCGCGATATCCTCCGCGACAACTTGGGTCATGTGCACAAGTTGGGTTTGTGGTAGTAAGACCCCAAGATTATTTAATCGCTCAAGTGGTCTACAGCCATGAGTTTCAAGTGATTCGGCGACTTCATCGGCAGTCTCATGGCAGTGAATGTGAATTGGCATATCCAGTTCATTTGCGTAGGTGGCCAATATCCCCAAGGTCCGGTCACCCACTGTGTATGGTGCATGAGGGGCGCAGGCAATCTTGATTAGCGGTTGGTCTTTAAACGTATCCCTGAGCGCTAAACCTTTATGAATATAGTCTTCTGCATCCTTGCCGTAGGGCGTAGCAAAGTCGAGCACAGTAAAGCCAATCTGGCTGCGTATTCCGGCGTTGCGGACTTGGCATGCAATAGCCTCATGGAAAAAGTACATGTCGGCAAAGCATGTTGTGCCGCTTTTGATCATTTCAGCAATAGCAAGTTGTGTGCCATCAGCAACGAATTCTTCGCTTAGAAATTTTGCCTCAGCAGGCCATATATGATCCTCTAGCCAAGGTTTAAGTGCTAGGTCATCAGCATACCCTCTAAGCAGGGCCATTGCGGCATGACCATGACTATTCACAAGTCCGGGCATAACGATATGGTTGTCAAGTTGCTCCACTTTGCCAGCAATGAATTTTTTTTCTGCCTCGGGCTGAGGGAATATGCCGATAATCCGACCCGCATTTATGGCAATAGCACAGTCTTTAAGGATGCTGTCCTTGGGAATGATTGGAATAATCCATTGGCAATTAATCAGCAGGTCTATTTTTTTTGAACTCATGAGGACTCCTTTAAAGTGCAATTAAGTATACCTATTTTTTTGTCTCTGTTATGCAGTACAGGGTGAATAAAAGCCACATTTTGATGCCTGACTATGTTAAAATTTAATGGTTTTAAGGGGGTGTTTAGTAAGAAAACACCTGAGCTTTTTGTGGAGTAGAGCTGCGCGCATTTGTGGCCATCCAATGGATTCCAATAATTCAGGAAATAACAATAAATTATGGTCGATTTAGCCAAAGAAATTGTTCCAGTAAACATTGAAGATGAGCTCAAGCAATCCTATTTAGATTATGCGATGAGTGTCATCGTTGGTAGGGCCTTGCCAGATGTGCGTGATGGCTTAAAGCCAGTGCATAGGCGGGTTTTGTTCGCCATGAGCGAGCTAAATAATGATTGGAATAAGGCCTACAAAAAGTCTGCCAGAGTGGTAGGTGATGTGATTGGTAAATATCATCCGCATGGTGATTCAGCAGTCTATGAAACGATCGTTAGGATGGCGCAGCCGTTTTCATTGAGATACATGCTGGTTGATGGTCAAGGAAACTTCGGTTCTGTAGACGGTGACCGTGCAGCGGCAATGCGTTACACCGAAATCCGCATGACCAAAATTGCTCATGCGCTGCTTGAGGATCTGGAAAAAGATACTGTCGATTTTGCACCTAACTATGATGAAACTGAGCAAATTCCTGTGGTTATGCCGACGCGCGTGCCCAACTTGCTAGTTAATGGTTCTTCGGGTATCGCAGTCGGAATGGCGACAAATATTCCGCCCCATAATCTTACTGAGGTTGTCAAAGGCTGTCTGGCCTTGATTGATAACAGTGAAATCACCATCGATGAATTAATGGAATATATTCCCGGTCCAGACTTTCCTACCGGCGCTATTATCAACGGCAAGGCCGGAATTGTTCAAGCGTACCGTACTGGTCGAGGTCGTATTTACATGCGTTCGCGTGCCGAGATCGAGATCGATGAAAAAACCCGTCGTGAAACAATCATTGTTTCTGAGATTCCTTACCAGTTAAATAAAGCGCGCCTGATCGAGCGGATTGCTGAATTAGTCAAGGAAAAGAAGTTAGAAGGCATTTCTGAGTTGCGCGATGAGTCAGATAAGGATGGCCTACGGATAGTTATAGAGATTAAGCGTGGAGAAATCGGCGAGGTTGTGTTGAACAATCTCTATGCGCAGACTCAAATGCAAAACGTATTTGGTATTAACGTAGTGGCGTTAGTTGATGGCCAGCCAAAAATTCTAAACCTTAAACAAATGCTTGAAGCGTTTGTTCGTCATCGTCGTGAGGTTGTGACGCGCAGGACGATCTTTTTGTTGCGTAAAGCGCGCGAGCGTGCACATACGTTAGAAGGTTTCTCTATTGCGTTGGCAAATATTGATGAAATTATTGCTTTAATCAAGGTGTCTTCAACGCCTGCAGATGCCCGAGAAGGTTTGATCGCACGTGGTTGGAATCCCGGGTCAGTGTTGGAGATGTTGGATCGCGCAGGGCCGCATGCGGCGCGACCTGAATGGTTAGAGGATCAATATGGGCTGCGTGACGGCCAGTATTACCTGTCCCCTGAGCAGGCCAAAGATATCCTTGAGCTGCGGTTGCATCGATTGACGGGAATGGAAACCGATAAAATAATTGAGGAATTTGCAGTCAAGCTTGAAGAGATCGCCGATTACCAAGATATTTTGGGTGATTTAAACCGACTAATGACGGTTATTCGTGAAGAGCTTGAAGCGGTTGTCACTGAATTCGGTGATCCGAGGCGTACTGAAATCATTGAGTCGATGCACGATCTGACCGTTGAGGATTTAATTACCGAGGAAGATCGTGTGGTTACCATTTCTCATGGTGGTTATGCGAAAACTCAACCTTTGAGCGATTATCAGGCCCAGCGCCGTGGCGGTATGGGTAAGTCCGCAACCGCGGTTAAAGATGAAGATTTTGTAGAGCATCTGTTGGTTGCCAGCACTCATACAACGATTCTTTGTTTTACTAACCTAGGGAAAGTGTATTGGCTCAAGGTATATCAAATCCCAATTGCAGGGCGCAACTCGCGCGGCAGGCCTGTGGTGAACTTGTTACCCCTCAGCGAGGGCGAGCGGATTAGTTCAATATTGCCGGTGGATGAGTATAGTGAAGACAAATTTGTACTCATGGCGACTGCTAACGGTACGGTTAAAAAGACCGCATTAACGCAGTATTCTAGGCCGCGAAGTGTAGGTCTGAGAGCGGTGGACTTAGTGGAGGGAGATCATCTGGTTGGAACCGCTATTATTGATGATTCCAGTGATGTTATGTTGTTTAGTTCCGAAGGTAAGGCGGTGCGTTTTGCAAGTACTGATGCTCGATCGATGGGCAGAGTCTCTAAAGGCGTTCGTGGTATGCGTCTTCCTGAGGGAAGTTCGGTGATCTCAATGGTCATACCGGAGCAGGATGGATTTTTGCTGACTGTTTGTGAAAATGGCTACGGCAAGCGTACCAAGGTTGAAGAGTTTCCAACCAAAGGACGGGGCGGTAAAGGTATGATTGCTATTCAGGCCAGTGAGCGAAATGGACCCTTAGTGGGCGCTACACAGCTATTCTCGGGCGATGAAATTATGTTGATCTCGGATCAAGGCACTATGGTGCGTACCAGAGGTGATGAGGTCTCGGTTGTTGGTCGAAATACTCAGGGTGTGCGCATTATTAGGCTCAAAGATAATGAAAACTTGGTGAGTTTGGCAAGAATTGCTGAACCTGAAGAAGACGAGTTTGTTGTTTCTGAGAGTGGCGGTGATGTTGTTGCTGAAGCAACAGACACTGCTGAGTAAAATGATTTCAGGCGTTAGATAAACGCTATTTGGAGAGAATGCGATGTCTAAAAAAGATGCATTATTGGCATTAAGGGACAAAATTGACGCTTTAGACGTTCAAATCATGGGGAATATTAGCCAGCGTGCTAATTTTGCTCAGCAAGTTGCCCATGTCAAAAAAAGTTTGGGAGATACCGCTTATTATCGTCCTGAGCGTGAAGCTCAGGTGTTGCGTCGTGTTATGGAGTCTAACTCAGGACCCCTTGATAATGAGGATATGGCCCGACTTTTTCGGCAAATAATGTCCGCATGTTTGGCTCTTGAACAACCCATTAAAGTGGCCTTTTTAGGCCCCGAAGGCACATTTACGCAAGAGGCGGCACTGAAGCATTTTGGTGATGGTGCAGTCGCAGTTCCTATGTCGGCTATTGATGAAGTGTTCCGTGAAGTGTTAGCTGGGGCTTGTGATTATGGTGTCGTTCCCGTGGAAAATTCTACCGAAGGAGTAATTAGTCATACCTTAGATAGCTTTATGGATTCTTCGATTAAGATTTGTGGTGAGGTAGAGTTACGTATTCATCACCACTTTATGATGGGTGAGAATACCAAAAAAGAAAATATTACCCGCGTATATTCCCATGCGCAGTCTCTTGCACAATGCAGGCAGTGGTTGAATTCAAATTATCCTAATATTGAACGTATCGCTGTCAGCAGCAATGCTGATGCCGCTAAGAGAGTTCAGGGCGAGTGGAACTCTGCAGCAATCGCTGGGGATATGTCTTGTGAGTTGTATAATTTGGAAAAGTTGTGGGAGAAGATTGAGGATCGACCCGATAACTCTACTCGTTTTTTAATCATAGGACGTGAAGATATTCCGCCTAGTGGGGATGATCGAACCTCTCTTGTGGTCTCTGTGCGCAATAAGCCCGGTGCCTTGCATGACCTTTTGGAGCCTTTCAGGCGTTACAACGTTGATATGACACGTCTTGAGTCACGCCCATCCCGCAGCAGTAAATGGTCCTATGTGTTCTTTATTGACTTTGTAGGACACATTGAAGACGAAGCAGTTAAAAGTGTACTTGCAGAGTTAGCGTCTGATGTCGCTGATCTTAAGATCTTAGGCTCTTATCCACGTGCGGTTTTATAGCCGGCACTTTTAGCCGCCTCAATGAATAATAGCAGAGTATCCTGATGTCGAGTAAAGCTCAAAATTCTGTGCCTGAAATTAATCGTCTAGTCATTGTAGGCCTCGGTTTGATCGGATCGAGTCTTGCTATTGCCGCTCGAGAGCAGGGTTTAGCTAAGACTGTGATAGGGATTTCTCGGCGTACGTCCACACTTGAATTGGCGCTGGAATTAGGCGTTATTGATCGAGCTTGTGAGAGTCTTGAGTCTCTGGCTTCAGAGCTTGATTTTGGTGATTTGGTCGTTATTGGTGTGCCTACCTTAAGCGTCCCTTCGGTGATTGCAGTCTGTCATGATTTTTTAAGCGATAGAGTGACCATCACGGATGTGGCGAGTGTCAAAGGTAGTGTTGTTAAAGCGGTATTAGATATTTATGGCAACCTGCCTGTTCAATTTGTGCCTGGCCACCCGATTGCCGGTTCTGAGAAAAGTGGCGTTGAAGCAGCTAATAGCCAGCTGTTTAAGGACCATAGAGTTATTTTGACACCCCATAACACAGCGGATTGTGAACATTTGAAATTAGTTTCCGCGGTCTGGTCTAGTGTAGGGGCTGTTGTGTCGACCATGAGCGTTGATGAACATGATTCTATTTTGGCCGCGACTAGTCATTTGCCGCATTTTTTGGCCTATTCTTTGGTCGATACGCTCGCTTCGGTGGGCGATAATCGGGAAATCTTTCGTTATGCCGCCGGGGGTTTCCGCGATTTCACTAGAATAGCCGCCAGTGATCCAGTTATGTGGCGCGATATTGCACTAGCCAATCGGGAACCTATACTCAGCATTCTTGATCAGGTGATGAATAACTTTCAAATGTTGCGCGGAGCAATTGATAAGGGTGATCAAGATTACTTGATGGATGTTTTTACTCGGGCTCGTGACGCTCGAAATCATTTTGGAAAACTACTTGAAAATAAGACATTGCAGGGTCCAATGACTGAAAAAACTATTAATTATAGAATCTCACCTGGGGGTGATGCCCGCGGTAGTGTGCGGGTTCCAGGTGATAAATCGATGTCTCATCGATCCATTATGATCGGTTCTCTTGCCAATGGTATGACCGAGGTCACTGGTTTTCTTGAGGGTGAGGATAGTCTGGCTACACTCCAAGCCTTTCGTGATATGGGCGTTCTTATCGAGGGTCCCGATCACGGTCGAGTCGTGATCCATGGGGTCGGTTTACATGGCCTCAAAGCGCCAGTCAAACCCCTTTATATGGGAAATTCGGGAACGTCCATACGGCTTTTAAGTGGCCTTCTCGCGGGGCAGACCTTTGATACGGAGTTGACTGGCGATATCTCTCTTTCGGGTCGACCGATGGACCGTGTGGCTGATCCGTTGCGCTCTATGGGCGCGATTATTGACACTTCTGCAGCTGGAACACCGCCGCTAAAAATTACAGGAGGTCAAAGTCTAAACCCAATTGACTATCTAATGCCCATGGCCAGTGCACAGGTTAAGTCTTGTGTTTTATTTGCTGGACTCTACGCTAAAGGTGATACCTCAGTGACGGAACCAGCGCCGACTCGTGATCATACTGAGCGAATGTTGCGCGGCTTTGGTTACACCGTAGATGTTAGCGAAAGTACTGCTAAATTGACGGGAGGAGGTGATTTATCGGCAACAAGAATTGACGTGCCAGCAGACATTTCCTCCGCCGCATTCTTTATGGTTGCGGCAGCGATTACCCCGGGTTCAGAGATTAATTTACAGCATGTTGGAATTAATCCAACACGGGTTGGTGTTATCAATATTTTACGCCAAATGGGAACGCACATTAGTTTGTCTAACCAGCGTGAAGTGGGCGGCGAGCCGGTGGCGGATATAAAAGTTGAGTACGGCAAGCTCAAGGGAATAGATATACCTACAGATCAAGTCCCACTGGCTATTGATGAGTTCCCGGTATTATTTATCGCGGCTGCCTGCGCAGAGGGAACCACAACGCTGACTGGAGCCGAGGAGCTGCGGGTCAAAGAAAGTGATCGTATTCAAAGTATGGCAGATGGCCTTGTGACCTTGGACATAGATGCTCGTTCGACCGCCGATGGTATCGTGATAGTGGGCGGTCAACTGGGAGGAGGGCATGTGCGTAGTCATCATGACCACCGTATAGCGATGGCCTTTGCGATCGCCGGACTTCGAGCAACTGATGAAATCGTTGTGGAAGGCTGCAACAACGTGGCAACGTCTTTTCCTAACTTTATTGATGCTGCGTCAGCCATTGGCCTAGATATTAGCGTTGAGACGAACCATGACTAAAATTATTACTATTGATGGGCCTAGTGGGTCCGGAAAGGGCACCGTAAGTAGATTGTTGGCGGATAAATTAGGATTTCACTATCTAGACAGCGGCGCCTTATATCGAGTTTTAAGTATTGCGGCGACCCGGCGTAAGGTAGATACGGCAAATCGCACAGAGCTATCATTAATTGCTGAGCACATGGACGTTATGTTCAAAACATCGACCCAAGGGAACTTTGAGGTTTTGCTTGAGGGTGAGAATGTCACCAGGGATTTGCGAATGGAGACTACAGGCGCTCGAGCTTCACAACTTGCGGCTTATCCTGAGGTGCGTGATGCGTTAATGAAACGACAAAGGCTGTTTGCCCGAGGCGACGGTTTAGTGGCGGATGGTCGGGATATGGGTACAGTTGTGTTTCCTGCAGCAGATCTGAAAATTTATCTCACCGCGAGTATTGACGAGCGAGCAAAGCGACGCTACAAAGAGTTGATTGAAAAGGGCGAAGATGTTAGTCTGCGCGCCCTTGAGGACCAGGTTAGAGCAAGGGATGAGAGAGATACCAAAAGAGAAGTGTCGCCCTTGGTTGCCGCTGAGGACGCTATAGAGTTAGATACTTCCGATATGAGTGTTCTCGAGGTGCTCGACACAGTGCTCCATATAATTGATTTTAAGCGTTTATTATAACTATGTAATTTATCGGGCAGCCCAGCAGTCGCCAGCTTTACTCTGCTGTAAGCCTTAATTGTAACTGACCCGCAGAAACTGGCATTGCGGAAAAAAGAGACGACTGCTATCTGATGCGGTTTATTCTCTGTCATACCCAAGGTACTTCCCATGATCGAAAATTTCCAAGAACTATTTGAAGAGAGTCTCAAAACTGTTGAGATGAATCCTGGCGCCATTATTACTGGCGTAGTTATCGACATCGATAAAGACTGGGTAACAGTCCACGCTGGACTGAAGTCTGAAGGCGTCATATCGTTAGATCAATTTTATACTGACAAGGGCGAACTAGAAGTCGCCATTGGTGACGAGGTACAGGTCGCTCTTGAAGCTGTTGAAGATGGCTTTGGTGCTACTAAACTATCGCGTGAAAAAGCCCGTCGTGCTGAGTCTTGGATTGAACTTGAAGCGGCTCACAAAGCGGATGAAGTTGTTATTGGTGTTATCAGTGGAAAAGTCAAAGGCGGCTTCACTGTTGATGTTCGTGGTCTTCGCGCATTCCTACCGGGTTCACTAGTAGATGTTCGTCCATTGCGTGAAATCACTCACCTAGAGAATATCGACTTAGAATTTAAAGTTATTAAACTTGATGCCAAGCGAAACAATGTCGTAGTAAGTCGTCGTGCTGTAATGGAGAGTGCGAACTCTGCCGAGCGTGATGAGTTACTTGCTAACCTTGAAGAAGGCGCGTCATTGAAGGGCGTCATTAAGAATCTTACTGATTACGGCGCGTTCGTTGATCTGGGTGGTATTGATGGTCTTCTGCATATCACTGATATGTCTTGGAAGCGAATCAAGCATCCTTCAGAGATGATCAATGTTGGTGATGAAATCGACGTTAAGGTTCTTAAGTTTGACCGTGAACGTAATCGCGTTTCACTGGGCATGAAGCAAATGGGCGAAGATCCTTGGGGCGATATCAAAGGACGTTACCCAGAAGGTGCTCGTGTTAAAGCAACAATTACTAACCTTACTGACTACGGCTGTTTTGCTGAGCTTGAAGATGGTGTTGAAGGTTTGGTTCACGTCTCAGAAATGGACTGGACTAATAAGAATGTTCATCCTTCAAAGATTGTTGATCTTGGTCAAGAAGTTGAAGTTATGGTCCTTGATATCGATGAAGAACGTCGTCGTATCTCGTTGGGTATTAAGCAATGTTTCACCAATCCTTGGGATGACTTTGCTGGCACCAAAACTAAGGGCGACAAAGTCTCTGGTAACATCAAATCGATTACTGATTTCGGTATTTTCATTGGTCTTGATGGTGGTATTGATGGTCTGGTTCATCTGTCTGATATCTCTTGGGACGAAACTGGCGAAGAAGCCGTTCGTAACTTTAAGAAAGGTGACGAAGTTGAGACAGTTGTTCTAAGTATTGATGCAGAGAGAGAGCGTATATCTCTTGGAATTAAGCAACTTTCTGATGATCCGTTCAGTAACTATGTGGATCAAAATGATAAGGGAACTATTGTCACTGGCATTGTTAAAGAAGTTGATGCTAAGGGCGCTGTTATTACTCTAGCCGAAGGCATTGAAGCTATCTTGAAGGGTTCTGAACTCTCACGCGAGAAAGTTGAAGATGCGCGTCAAGAACTGACGGTAGGTGCTGAAGTCGAAGCCAAAGTCATTAATGTTGATCGTAAAAATCGCGTTATTAACTTATCGATTAAAGCGAAGGATGTATCTGAAGAGAAGGCTGCGGTTAAAGCACATCGTAGTACTGAAGAGGAGACTACTGCAGCAGCTCCGACCACCATTGGTGATCTGATCAAGGCGCAGATGGACAAGTAATTTGTCAAAGAAGATAAAAAAGGGGTGGCTTTGCCACCCTTTTTTTTTAAAACTCTAAATTCGTTAAGTTTTTACTTGAATTTTTTCAAAACTTCAATAAAATCAAACACTAATAAAAACATTCCTTTTAAATAAAGAGTCCGTATGACTAAGTCTGAACTCATTGAAAAAATTGCGTCTAATCAAGATCAGCTTCCACCACGAGATGTGGAATTGGCCGTAAGAATGATCCTTGAACGCATGGCGTTAACATTGGCGGATAATCAGCGGGTTGAGATTCGGGGATTCGGAAGCTTTTCATTACATTACCGTGCGGCCAGAGTAGGCCGTAATCCTAAGACGGGTGATGCTGTAGACTTGCGGGGAAAGTATGTGCCTTATTTTAAGCCGGGCAAAGAGCTGCGAACGCGCGTCAATAACGGCATCTAATTCTATTAACTAAATAATGATTTAAGTGCAGCCAAAGATTCCTCCCCTTTAGCTTGGTTTTGTTCTACGTTAACCTCTACGTTCCCTCCAATTCTTATCAAGTCGTCTTCAGGCAATTCATCGACAAAGCGGCTAGGCGTGGTGGCTGACTTCTCACCAAACTGGGTACGCTGTCGAGCGCATGTCATTGTTAATGTGCGTTGCGCACGTGTTATGCCCACATAGGCGAGGCGGCGCTCTTCTTCAATTTGGCCACCTTCTACGCTGTTTCTATGGGGCAATATGTCCTCTTCCATACCAATCATAAAGACATGAGGAAACTCAAGTCCTTTGGCCGCATGGAGAGTCAATAGTTGTACCTTGTCATCAGCTGACTCTTCTTCTTCTCGATCCAAAATATCACGCAGTATTAGCTTGGCAATGGCATTTTCGATAGCGCTGTCGCCCTTATCGTTTTCACTATCAGAGGAGTCGTTCTTTAGTACTTGGGTAAGTTGAGCGAGTAAGAAATTAACATTTTCCCAGCGCTTTTGCGCAACATGGTCACTGCTGGCATTTTGGTGTAGCCAGCCAAGATAGTCCGCATCACTGAGCATTTCATTAATTGCAGAGATAGGATCACCAGAATAAACATTTCTATTTACTTGCTCGATCCAATGCTTAAATCGGCGAAGTCGCTGTAAATTATTTTCTGGCATGCTTGCACTGAGACCCACTTCTTCAATGGCACTAAATAGCGAGAGCCCTCGTTGGTTCGCATAATTGCCGAGTTTCTCTAAAGTTGTTGGCCCAACCTGACGTCTAGGTGTGTTTATAATACGCAGTAGGGCATTGTCATCATCCTGATTGATGATCAGCCGAAGATAGGCCATGACATCTTTAATTTCGGTTTTCGCATAGAACGATTGCCCTCCGGTAATCTCGTAGGGAATATTCTGTGACTGGAGTTTAATCTCGACCAATTTCGCCTGATAATTACCACGGTATAGGATGGCAAAGTCACTGTATTTACAACGTCGCTTAAGGCGCATATCGATGATTTCGTTAACTACTCGCTCACATTCATCTTCTTCATTCTCTGCGCTGATTAAACGCAGCGGATCCCCTGGCCCTAATTCACTCCAAAGCTGCTTACTAATTAAATGAGGATTATTGTCAATCAAGGTATTTGCAGCACGCAAAATACGCCCAGTTGATCGATAGTTTTGCTCCAGTTTTATAATCTCTAAACCGGGAAAGTCAGTTTGTAGCTGCATTAAATTTTCCGGTCGAGCCCCACGCCATGCATAAATGGACTGATCATCATCACCGACTACGGTGAGTGCTTGTTTCTCATTGACGAGACTGCGAACTAGTTCATATTGAGCAAGATTTGTGTCTTGATATTCATCGACTAACAGATAGCGGATCCTTCGTTGCCACTTATTTAGGATGTCTGGGTGCTGTTTAAAGAGCATAACTGGCGTCATTATAAGATCATCAAAGTCGACGGCATTGTAGGCTTTGAGCGCTCTCTGGTAGCGTTCGTAAAGCATAGCAATTCCCTGCTCTCCGGTACTATCTGCCGCGCCTGTAGCTTGACCAGGTTCAAGTAACGAGTTCTTCCAGTTAGAAATAGTGCTTTGTACCTGATCAAGGAGTTTGTCGTCTAATTCACTGTGCCGAACCATGAGTTCTTTAAGCAGCTTTCGGCAGTCTTCTTGATCGAGAATAGAGAAACCTGGCTTAAAGCCCAGTGTTTTTATCTCTGTGCGAATAATATTTAGCCCGAGATTATGGAAGGTAGATACTGTTAGCCCGCGTGACTTGTCTTTGGACATCAACTTAGAAACGCGCGCTTTCATCTCCCGTGCAGCTTTGTTAGTGAAGGTTACTGCGGCAATGTTTCTAGCAGGGATATCACATTGCTCTACTAAGTAGGCGATCTTCTGAGTAATGACGCTCGTTTTACCACTACCCGCACCGGCGAGCACTAGCAAAGGCCCATCTATATATTTAAGGGCAGCTTTTTGCTGCGAGTTTAGATTATTCGACACTAAACCTTACGCCATTTCTGCGATGGAGCTACGTTTTTGGTTGAGCTGACTTAGGGAGCTTTCAAAATCAGAGAGTTTTTGGCGTTCTTTTGCTACGACCTCCACTGGGGCATTACCGATAAATTTCTCGTTACTCAATTTCCCGGATAGTTTTTTTGCTTCCAACGCTATTTTATCAATTTCTCGATCGAGACGTTCGAGCTCCGCACTTATATCGATCAAGCCTGCCATAGGAACCAGTATTTCAAGTTCTCCCGCCAGTGCGGTGGCACTCAATGGCGCTTCATTCGCGTCATCTAGCCAAGTGATGGACTCTAAATTGGCTAGCTTACTGAGGAATTGCCGGTTCTCCTCCATGCGACGTTGATCATTATTATCACCGCGAGCGAAAAAAACATTTAGTGCAGTAGCGGGTGATATGTTCATTTCTCCACGGATATTTCGGACACCAACAATCACCTTTTTCAGCCATTCGATATCTACTAACGCGTCCTCGTCTATTTGCTGAGTATCGGCCTTAGGGTAGGGTTGCAACATAATGGTACTTTTTGAACCTACAGAGATCCCTGCATGCGGGGCAACGTTCTGCCATATTTCTTCGGTGATAAAGGGCAGTAATGGGTGCGCAAGCCGCAGTGTCGCCTCCAGCACTCTAACTAGCGTTCGACGAGTACCCGTTTTGAGTAATTCGTCGCCTTTTTCGTCCCATAATACTGGTTTAGATAACTCTAAGTACCAGTCACAGTATTCGTTCCATATGAAATCATATAAGGCTTGCGTGGCCAGATCGAAGCGATAGCTTTCAATCGCCGAGCTAACATCAGACTGAGCCTGCTGAAGCCTAGATATGATCCAACGATCGGCCAAACTTAGCGTGTAATCGCTGCCATCTTGCGCGCAGTTTTGCCCTTCGGCATTCATCAGAACATACCGCGATGCATTCCATATTTTATTGCAAAAGTTTCGGTAGCCTTCGAGCCTTTTCATATCCCAGTTGATGTCACGACCGGTGGAAGTTAGCGCACAAAGCGTAAAACGCAAAGCGTCGGATCCGTGAGCTTCAATGCCTTGTGGGAATTGTTTACGCGTGCGGCTAGCAATTTTTTCGGCCTGTTTTGGCTGCATCATATTGCCAGTACGTTTGGCTACTAAACTATCAATATCAATGCCATCGATCATGTCGAGAGGGTCTAAAACGTTACCCTTGGATTTTGACATTTTCTGGCCTTGATCATCACGAATGAGTCCGGTGACGTAGACAGTTTTAAAGGGTATCTGAGGGCTGCCATCTTCATTTTTTACCAGTTCCATGGTCATCATGACCATTCGAGCAACCCAGAAGAAAATAATATCGAAACCGGTCACCAACACATCAGTAGGATGGAAAGTTTTCAATCTGTCGGTATTTTCAGGCCAACCCTGAGTAGCAAAAGTCCATAATGCTGAGGAGAACCATGTGTCTAAAACATCCTCATCTTGGCTGAGTTCTATGTCACCCAAATTATATTTTTCACGGACCGCTTCTTCACTACTACCCACATACGCTTTGCCAGCCTGGTCATACCATGCCGGGATACGATGTCCCCACCAGAGTTGTCGAGAGATGCACCAGTCTTGTATGTTCCGCATCCACGAAAAATACATATTTTCATATTGCTTGGGTACAAAGTTTATGCGCCCGTCTTCTACGGCTTCAATCGCTGGACCAGCTAACTTTTTTGCGTCCACATACCATTGGTTAGTGAGCATAGGTTCTATTACAACACCACCGCGATCACCATAGGGGACTGTCATCTCGTTTTCTTCGATAGATTCGAGCAATCCTAGGGCCTCAAAGTCTGCAACGATCTCTCGTCGTGCAGCAAATCTCTCCATACCCTGATATTTTTCTGGAATTATTGCTCCAAGAGCATGATTGTCAGTGCCGTCGCTATTAATACACTCTGGAGACTGCCGAACATCACCATGGGTGGTTAACATATTTATCATCGGTAACGAGTGTCGCTGACCAACATCGTAATCATTGAAGTCGTGTGCAGGTGTTATTTTCACACAACCACTACCTTTTTCCATACTGGCGTACTCATCGGCAAATATGGGTACTGATCTAGCTACTAAAGGTAAGTTAACGGAGCTACCGATTAAGCTTTTATAACGAGGATCGTTTGGATTTACGGCAATTCCAGTATCGCCAAGCATTGTTTCTGGTCGAGTGGTAGCGACAACAATGTAGTCTTTTCCATCGGCGGTTTTTTTCCCGGCGGCCAGAGGATAACGGAGATGCCACATCTTGCCTCTGACTTCTCGATTTTCAACCTCTAGATCAGAGATCGCCGTATGCAGTTTTGGATCCCAATTAACTAATCGTTTTCCTCGGTAAATTAGCTCTGAATCATAGAGGCGGATGAAAACCTCTTGCACTGCTCCATAAAAACCATCGTCCATAGTGAATCGCTCGGTATCCCAGTCAACTGAATTACCCAGACGTCGCATTTGTTCGGTAATAGTCCCTCCGGACTGTTCCTTCCACTTCCATATTTCTTTAACAAAAGACTCGCGACCCAGTTCTTCTCTACCCGGTAGATTTTCGGCGGCCAACTTTCTCTCTACCACCATCTGCGTTGCAATTCCTGCATGGTCGGTGCCGACCTGCCAGAGAGTGTTTTTACCCTGCATTCGAGCATAGCGTGAAAGCGCATCCATAATTCCATGCTGAAGAGCGTGGCCTATATGCAAGCTTCCCGTTACGTTAGGTGGAGGAATGACAATACTATAGGGGTCACCATTGCCTGAGGGTGCAAAGTAGCCATTGCGCTCCCATGATTTATACCATTTGGTTTCTATGTCATTTGGTTGGAATGTCTTGTCCATTATTGAAATTTATATCCCAAAGGTATGTGCGAGGTGAGTTGATTTGCAAGATGCTTGATTATAGAGCTTGCCGAGATTTGTCGCTAGCTTTGCCGTCTAATTGAGGCTAACTTTTACCGTTATGATGATTGCCGCTAACTAGCCGCTAAACTTTTCAGACAGATCATGATAGCTAAGTGCATAACCACGCTGTTTGTAAAAGAGAAAGTTTTCGCGTTTAGCCTGTTCATAATCGTCATCTTGATAAATTATTTCTATAACGCGGTCAAATCGACTAAACCAAGTTGGAATGCTGTGCTGAAGGTTGATCAAAATTTGGTGGTGATCCCCAGGGTCTGAATCACAACTGATCGCTACGGGCGCGCTTTTATTACCAATACCATGGGGTATAAAAGACGATGACTGTAACTGCCAAATATAGCTGTCCAGTAGCTTGACTGCGTTATCATCAGGCACTAGACAGAGAACCTGTTGCCCTAGCGCCAAGGACTTTTTAACCAGCTGACAGATCAATGAGAAACCCGTGGTTTGATCTCCAGCTAGCTTATAGAAAGATATATTAGTCAAAACTTAGACTGCCGAGATTCGAGTCAGTAAGAAGATCACTTGTTGACAGTCTTACTACGGATATATTCCATGAGCATCGGCACAGGTCTACCTGTAGCTCCTTTTTGTGCCCCAGATAACCAGGCTGTGCCAGCAATATCTAAGTGTGCCCACTTATAAGATTTGGTAAATCGAGCAAGGAAACAAGCTGCCGTGATAGTGCCTGCCTCTCCACCTATATTCGCCATATCTGCGAAGTTACTTTTTATCTGCTTGTCATATTCCTCCCAGAGGGGTAATCGCCAAGCACGGTCGCCGCTCTTTGTGCCTCCCAATAAAAGTTGATCGGCAAGTTCGTCATCATTAGACAGAAGTCCCGAGGTGAATTTGCCTAGGGCTCCAATAACTGCGCCGGTCAAGGTAGCGATATCGATAACGGTATCTGGTTTGAACCGCTCTGCATAAGTCAGTGCATCACAGAGAATCAGACGACCCTCGGCATCGGTATTCAGTACTTCTATAGTTTGACCCGACATGCTAGTCACTACATCTCCTGGCTTGGTCGCATTACCCGCCGGCATATTCTCTACTGCTGGAACGATACCGATAACGTTGACCGGTAGCTTGGTCTCTAGTAGCGCATTCATAACACCAAATACAGAGGCTCCGCCGCACATGTCGAATTTCATTTCATCCATACCACGACCTGGCTTCAAGCTGATGCCGCCGGTATCAAAAGTTACCGCTTTACCCACTAAAACAACGGGTTTCATGCTGCTGTCAGCGCCCTTATAGTTCATTACAATCAGATTGGCTGGTTCTACTGACCCGGCACTTACAGACAACAATGATCCCATTTTTAGCTCTTGCATTTGGGCTTCGCTTAAAACGCTGGTGGTGAGGCTGTCTTGCCCTTCCGCCAGTTGCTTCGCTTGATCGGCAAGATAGTTGGGCGTGCATACGTTCGCAGGAAGGTTGCCGAGTTGCCGTGCGGTATTCATACCATTACCAACAGCTCCTCCATAGTTAAGACCATTTTCAGCAGCGTCCGAATCACTCTCGCTTGCACACCAGTAAGTAGTCATCTTAAGTTTCTTTGGCTCAGGCTTCTTGCCTGTCCCTGAGTAGTTGTAGGCTGCAGTAATGGTGCTGCGAGCTATGATACTGGCTTGCCAGTAATGATCTTTCGCTAAACCATCAGCCGCCCAGACTACATTTACGGCGGGTGTTTTGAATACAGCAGAGGCTCCAGCTTCAATCGCTTTAATTATTTTTTGTGGGCTCGAAGCACCATCGGTTCCGAGCAAAATGATGCGTTTAAAGGGCATGTTGAGGTTGCGTAACACACAGGTCTCAGATGCTTTGCCACTAAAATCTCCGGACGTAATGAGTGATGTGATCGCGCCGTTGAGTACCTCATCAATTTCTTTAGCAATATTTTCTAGTTTTGACCCTGTTGATAAAACGAGAGAATCGGCAGTGATTTCTAATAGCTGAGAAGAAGAAGCATTAAACTCCATGTGAACTCCATGTGGTTGCGTTTATGATGTAATATATGGCGCAACGATACCAGTTTGTTTAACTACACCCAAGGGCTATACGTCTAATATTGTGATTATTTTCCGTTATTTGAGCCGCGAAATTTTATCAACGACCTTCGCCATCTGTATTGTGCTTTTGTTAGTGCTGATTAGTGGCCGCTTCGTTAAATATCTGTCTAGCGCTTTGGCTGGTAATATGGATCCAGGAGTCATATTCGCAGTCATTGGCTACCGAATCCCTGGTTTCCTTGAGTTGACTATTCCCCTCGCATTTTTCTTGGCCATTTTATTATCGTTTGGTCGATTACATGTAGAGAACGAAATGAGCGTGCTTAAATCATGCGGTGTCTCTGAGGCGAATTTAGTAGGTTACACCCTAGTTATGGCCTCATTGTTGGCTATTTTTGTGGCTTGGTTAAGTCTGTCGATATCTCCTGCGGGTGCTGCCAAAGCAGAGACCATTTTGAACATTCAAAAAGAAATGACCGAGTTGGATAAAGTTAGTCCCAAAAGGTTTTATAAGCTGAGTGGCGACAAAGGCATTACGTATGCTGAAAGTATTAATGAGAATAGAGAGTTAGAGGATGTTTTTTTAGCGATTACTGCGGGTTCTCAAGATAATTTTGATAGTCGAACAGTGGTTATTTTTGCAAAAAAGGGTCGCCAGCAGCGTTCTACAGATGGAGTAGAAAGGTTTTTCGTTCTTGATGAGGGTTATCGTGTCGAGGGCATTCCGGGTAACACTGATTATCAAATCACCTCTTTTGAACAATACGGCTCGAAACTAAGCTCTCCTAAGAAAATAGCAGAGGACCCTGAAACCGATGCCATCCCCACGGTTAAGCTCTGGGGGTCTGAGCAACCAAAGCTAAAGGCGACTTTGCAGTGGCGATTATCAACGCCGTTGATGCTGCTGATAATTGTGGTTTTAGCGGTTCCTCTGAGTAGAACTGATCCTCGGCAGGGAAGGTTTGCTCGGCTGCTACCGGCAATTATGCTGTACTTTGCTTACCTACTTTCTTTGAATGCCGTGCGAGGAAGTATTGAGTCAGGGGATATTTCGTCCGATATTACATTGTTACCCGTGCATCTTGTGTTTTTGCTACTGGGTTTGTTTTTGGCCGGCTCTGAACAGCTGCGGAAATTAAAAAATAAGGTTATTAGCCGCTGGGTCAATGCATCATGATGCGTCGCCTGTCTAGACATATTGGAGGCACAGTTTTTAGTTCGGTGCTTATAGCTCTTAGTGTAATTGTAGGGCTTGATGTGGTTGCCGAGATTATTGATCAAACTCGAGCAATCCAAAGGAACTACTATTTCTCAGATGCACTAATTTATGTGCTCACAAAACTACCGTCGACTATTTACGAATATATGCCTCTTTCTGCTCTTATCGGCTGTCTTTATGGTCTCGGGTTGTTAGCGGGTAACAGCGAAGTGACAGTAATGCGGGCATCGGGAGTCTCTTTAATCCGTATAGTGTACTTTGTGATCAAGCCAGTTCTGGTTTTTATTATTTTAAGCGCGGCTATTGGGGAGTATTTTTCGCCTTATCTGGACCAGCGTGCAGAGGGAACTCGTGAATACTTACGCAAAGGGTCGTCCTCTCAAGATTCCGCTGCCGGACTTTGGATTCGTGAAGAACGCGAATTTATGCACTTCAATGCAGTCTTCCCTGGGGGTGTCCTCTATGGCGTGACTCGCTATCAATTTGATGACCAGCAAAATTTGCAGGAGGCGAGCTTTTCAAGCAGAGCTACCTACAATGCTGCCGACCAGTTTTGGGTAGAAGAGAATGTCTCCATTACGCGGTTTGATGAAAATAAAACAGTAGCAGAGAAGCAAATAACACGTCGTTGGAATTCTGAGTTATCGCCTGAAATACTGACGGTTAATATTTTGCCGGCGTCATCACTGCCTATCAGAACGCTGGATAACCATATTGAGTTCTTGCATCAGCAAAACGCAGATACTGCTATTTACGAGCTTGCCTATTGGCGCAAAGTACTTCAACCACTGGTAGTCTTAGGACTTGTGCTGATTGCCATTTCTTTTGTTTTTGGCCCGCTCCGAGATTCAACCATGGGCTTCCGTATATTTGTTGGCGTATTAGTCGGTATAGGTTTTAAAATACTACAAGATTTACTTGGGCCGTTTAGTATCGTGTTTGGGTTCCCCGTCATCTTTGCCGTTATTGCGCCTATTTTGCTATGTATGCTGGTTGGGTTATACCTTTTGCGGCGCAGCGGTTAACCGGTTTATTGCTTGGTTCCAGCGCGCTACCTTTTTGTCGCGCAAGGGCTTTTCCATTTTGGGTTCAAAGCGTTTCTGACATTCCCAAGTACTGGCAAATTGTTGCTGATCTGGCCACAACCCTGTTTTTGATCCAGCAAGCCAGGCTGCACCCATGGCGGTAGTCTCTATGATACTTGGACGCTCCACTGGAGACTCCAAAATATCCGCCAAACACTGCATGGTCCAGTCACTAGCGACCATACCTCCGTCCACTCGTAGTACTGTTTTTTGAGGTTGGTTCCAGTCCGCCCGCATTGCGGATAAAAGATCTAAAGTTTGATAGCAGACAGACTCTAGGGCGGCTTTAGCGATTTCTGCTGGACCGGTGTTGCGTGTCAAACCAAAAATCGCACCCCGTGCATCTGCATCCCACCATGGTGCGCCAAGTCCTGTAAATGCAGGAACCATATATACCTCTTCGTTGGGGTCTGCTTTTGCCGCTAAAGCACTACTTTGCTCGGCTGATTCGATAATCCCAAGACCATCCCTTAACCATTGAACCGCGGCTCCGGCAATAAAAATAGACCCTTCAAGTGCATAGGTCACCTTGCCGTCTAATTGGTAGGCAATGGTAGTGAGCAGGCGATTTTTTGAGGCAACAGCATTTTCACCGGTATTGAGGAGTGCAAAACAGCCGGTTCCATAGGTCGACTTCATCATGCCGACATCAAAGCAGGCCTGGCCGATAGCCGCCGCCTGTTGATCTCCTGCTATGCCATAAATTTTCACAGGAGACCCAAATAGCGTTGTAGTACCGAAATCATCAGCACTATTTTTAACCACTGGAAGCATTGAACGAGGTACGTTAAATAGCGCTAAAAGTTCGTCATCCCAATCACCGGAATGAATATTGTAAAGCATAGTGCGTGACGCGTTTGTAGCATCAGTTGCATGTACCTTACCTTCTGTTAAATTCCAAAGTATCCAGCTGTCTACCGTTCCAAAAGCAAGCTCTCCGCGTTGTGCTTTTTCTCTCGCATTGGCGACATTGTCTAAAATCCAAGCTATCTTACTGGCCGAGAAATAGGGATCTAATAACAATCCTGTTTTTGCGCTAATTAGGGCTTCGAAATCATCCTTTTTAAGAGAGTCACACAAAACAGCAGTACGCCTGTCTTGCCAGACAATAGCGTTATAAATTGGCTTTCCGGTAGAGCGCTCCCAAACAATAGTAGTTTCTCTTTGGTTAGTAATACCAATTGCGGCAATATTTGAGGCGCCATCATGGGTTCTGGATATGACTTCTTTACACGTTTTTAGTGTCGTTTCCCATATATCAGCTGGGCTGTGTTCTACCCAGCCAGATTTTGGAAAGTGTTGAGGGAATTCACACTGCGATTGATCGACCACCAAAAATTTTTGATCAAATAACATACTTCTGGACGATGTCGTACCCTGATCGATGGCAAGAATAAAATGCTTAGAGTTCATATGTGGTTACACTCTGTGAGGCTTTAGTTACTTTTAGGTAATGTAATCACTTGTGTCCGGGTTAATCGGTCATGCAGGCACTCTTTATTGGGAGGCATCAAGCACCATAGGTAACCTATCCCAAAACAAGCGAGGGACGCAGGCGCGAGTAGAGAACGCCACCAACATTGTCTGACGCTAGGAAGTTCGCCACTAGGTTGTTGAAGTTTTAGTCGCCAGGCTTTCATTCCCATTGATTGACCTTGCTTGCGCCAGCATATAAAAAAATAACCACACAGGCTGAATACTAGGCCCACCATTAATAATAGCTTGAGGATCAAAGGAAAACCTACCCATCCAGTATCATTACCGGGCATTCCATACAGCGCAAAGCGTATGGGCGTTATGACCGCTAGAGCATATGCCATAGTGATAGCGGCCAATAAAAAAGCGTCGTAGATCATTGCCGCCAAGCGACGGGCCAAGCTCGCGCTTAGAGTTGGTGTTACGTTAGTCGATTTGTTTATATTTGAGCTCATTTTTAAAGTCATACCGGCTTTTGTTGATTATTTTAATATCGGAGAGCGATTGGTACCAGAAGTGTGCCGAAAGCCAGTACAATGCGCAATCATCGATTGGTAAAAACATAACGGAGGAGTTTTTTGTGGATTGGATTTATGGCATTCACGCTATTCAAACTATGTTGAAGTCTGCCCCTCAACGGGTAGCTGAAATACAGGTGCAAAGTGGACGTCGTGATGATCGCCTACAAAAAATCTATAATTTAGCGGATCAGCATGGCATCCCGTTGCAGCCAGTCACAGTAAAAAAACTTGATGCCAAGGTTCAAGGTAGGCATCAAGGAGTAATTGCGCTATGCAGGCCTGGCGAGACGCGAGATGAATCCTTATTAGTGCAGCTCGCTGAGACACATGGGGCTCAAAGCTTTTTCTTGATGCTTGATGGTGTCACGGACCCGCATAATTTAGGCGCATGTCTAAGATCAGCTGATGCGGCTGGAGTCCATGCGGTTATTGTTCCCAAAGATAATTCGGTAGGCTTGACCCCGGTGGTACAGAAAGTTGCCTGTGGTGCCGCCGAGTCGGTGCCCTTAGTTACGGTTACCAATTTAACCAGAACGCTAGACAAGTTGCAGCAACTGGGGGTCTGGGCGGTAGGGACTACCGGCGAGGCGAAAGAATCCTTGTATAAAATGGATTTAACGGGAGCGATCGTGCTGGTAATGGGAGCAGAGGGCGATGGTATGCGTCAGCTTACCTCCAAGCAATGTGATTTTTTAGCTAAATTACCGATGGCTGGGGAGGTTGAGAGTCTAAATGTTTCTGTAGCCACCGGTGTGTGCCTTTTTGAAATCGTTCGCCAGCGCTCAATGGCTATCTAGTCCGGCTGGATGCCAAAGTGCCGTTGAGTAAGCTTTGATTGCTAGGTTTTAGTAATGTTAGTGAAGATATTTTGGTGGAACTATTGCGTTGGACTGGCAACTAAGGATAGGCTAAAACGTAAACCCGTATGTTTTTAGGCCAGAGGCAGTTGAATGGATACGATGACCTCAAAGATACTTTCGATCGCAAATTTACTCAGTTTTTTACGGCTGCTTTTAGTCCCAGTTCTTATTGTTCTGGCGGTAGATGGAGAGTCGTATTGGTTTCTCGGCGTGCTAGCAGCCTCCTTGGTTAGCGATGTGCTCGATGGCCATCTGGCTCGCAAGCTTAATCAAGTTAGTGATTTTGGTGCTAAGCTTGATAGTTGGGGCGACTCCCTGACGTATGCCGCTATGATTTTTGGGCTTTACCAACTTTGGCCGCTTATCTTCGTTGAGCAGCAAGCATATCTTTTATCCGCTACATTATCCTTTATTGTTCCTTTAGCCGTGGCACTTATTAAATTTGGCGAATACCCCAGTTACCATACCTGGGGCGCAAAGGTAGCAGCGATACTAA
This sequence comes from gamma proteobacterium HTCC2207, assembly GCA_905181925.1. Classification (GTDB taxonomy): domain Bacteria; phylum Pseudomonadota; class Gammaproteobacteria; order Pseudomonadales; family Porticoccaceae; genus HTCC2207. Next base: position 8,155 of record CAJIZU010000057.1, on the reverse strand, counting down.
TTGCCCCGGCTTATTACATGCTTATTTTAGTCGATGCTGATGCATGGTTTAGGTTGGTAATTCTGTTCTATTTGTTAGTGGCAGCGGAAGAAATTCTGATTACGATATTATTGACATCCCCAGCTACAAATGTCGGCTCAGCATGGCGGCTCATTAGACATGGTGATGCTTAAATATAGAGTGCTTCGTAATTAGTTTACTAAGTTGACAAAGTGAGTTGCAAGCAGCTACTTAAGTCACTACAATGCGTCGCCTTAAAAGCGTCGAGTCAAAAATGTCTCGGCACTCCTTGTCTCACCGCGTGGCACATGCCGTTAGCGGGAGACTCTTAAACCCACGAGGAGATACAATGCGTCACTATGAAGTAGTGTTTTTGGTCCATCCTGACCAAAGCGAACAAGTCCCAGGTATGGTCGAGCGCTATGGCGCATCGGTTGCAGCTGGCGGCGGAACAGTTCACCGAAGCGAAGATTGGGGTCGACGTCAGTTGGCTTATCCAATCAACAAAATCCACAAAGCCCATTATATCTTAATGAATATTGAGTGCGGGCAGGATGTGCTTGATGAGCTAAATTCAACATTCCGATATAATGATGCTGTGATTCGAAGCATGGTGATCCGTCGTAATGACGCGGTTACTGGCGAGTCACCGATTATGAAGCTGGAAAATGCTGAAAAAGCTGATAAAGAAGCTCGTGAGCGCCGTAATGCTGCGCGTATCAAGGCTGAAGCCGCTGAGAAAGCTGCGGCAAAACCTGAAGAGCCAGCTGCTCCGGCAGTTGAAGTTACAGAAGCTGAATCTGACGCGGAAGGTGGAGAATAATTATGGCTAAGTTTGTACGTCGTAGAAAATTTTGTCGTTTCACCGCTGAAGGCGCAACGGAAATTGATTATAAAGACTTGGATACGTTGAAAGGTTATGTTTCGGAGAGCGGAAAAATTGTTCCTAGTCGCATCACTGGAACAAAAGCTCGTTATCAACGTGAACTGTCTGAAGCTATTAAGCGCGCGCGCTATATTGCGCTATTGCCTTACACTGATAGCCATAAGTAACAGAGTGTATTAAGCCGGTGCGAGCCCTAGCTGAATTTATAATGCGCGGGCGAGTGCAGGCTTGTCTGGTTGCGCTAGTAGGTGTTGTTGTTCCGTTGGTAGGCCCAGCAGCTATTGGCTTGGTTACCTTGCGAAAGGGTAATGCGGAAGGCGTATTGGTGACCCTTTGGGCATCGTTACCTTTCGTTGTGAGTTACTTTGCGGGCCAATCTAGCCCTTTTGTGGCAGTAATGTCTATTTTAGCGTTAGTCAACATGTTACTTGTGGCTAATGTTCTGAGAGTGACCGCTAGCTGGGGTTTGACTTTAGTCAGTAATGTGGGTGTTGCGGTCGTTTTGGCCACCATTGCTGGGTTTGTGTTTCAAAACGATTTGACCGTACTAATGTTAGATTTGACTGAAATTGTTGCAAATGCCTCACAGCAATTAGAGCAAGATTTTGTTCTTCCTCCACCGAGCGGAGTTTTAGCTTGGGTTGCTTGGATGACAGCGTTTAGCGCATTGTTAGGTTTGGTTGTTGCGCGTTGGTGGCAGGCGCTACTGTTTAATCCCGGCGGGTTTCAACATGAATTTCAAGGAATTCGTCTGGAACCTAAGGTTGCGTTAGGGTGTTGCATACTCATTATTTTGGGTTTCACGGTGTTGAGTGATTTCCAGTTTTGGTTGCAGTTGGCGTCAATCCCCTTAATTGTGTGTGGTTTGTCTTTGTTGCACTACACCGTTAAGGCTAGAAAGGCCGGTGGTCATTGGTTAGTATTAATTTATTTAGGGGTCTTTTTGGGCCCTGTAATGTCGGGTTTATTGGTGGCGCTTGGCGCGATCGATAGTGTTTTAAATTTAAGAGCAAGATTAGGGTCTGATAATCAGAGCTAATGGATCAAATTTGAGGTTTTTACGATGGAAGTTATTCTGCTTGAGAAAATAGGTAAGTTGGGCAATATCGGCGACAAAGCCAATGTGAAGGCGGGTTTTGGTCGCAACTATTTAATCCCCCATGGTAAGGCCGTGTTCGCTACAGAGAAAAACACTGCCGATTTCGAACTACGTCGTGCAGATCTTGAAGCCAAAGCGGCCGACAAACTAGGCGTGGCGCAGAGCCGTGCCGACAAGTTGAAAGCAATCGGTACGATTACTATCTCAGCGATTGCCGGTGAAGAAGGTAAGCTTTTCGGTTCAGTTGGAGCGCGTGAGCTCGAAGAGGCCATTATGGCTGCGGGTGGCGATATCACTAAAAACGAGATTAGCCTTCCTGAAGGAGCCTTACGACATGTTGGTGAATTTGCCGTTGATGTGCAGCTTCATTCAGATATTACTGAAACTATGACCGTGGTTATTGAGGCGGAGTAATTTCAGGCTTTTTTAAAAGCATTGAAAATAGTTTAAAGACGGCACCGCTTCTTGATAAGATGCAGTGCCGTTTTTGTTTGTGTGGTTTAATAATTGTATTGACGTTGAATTGCTAGTTAACTTTTATCCATTTGCACAGGTTCGACCCATTGTTATGAACGAAGCATTATTCGCAGAGCCCAGTATAAGCCAGCCACTTCCCCATTCAATTGAGGCGGAGCAGGCTGTTATTGGTGGGCTAATGCTTAAAAATGACGCTTTTGATGCCATATCGGAGGTCTTAGCTGAGAGTGATTTTTATAGCAAAGACCATCAGCTCATTTTTAGCGCTATGGGACGACTCGCAGCTGAAGACCAGCCTTTTGATCCAATCACGCTGGCAGAATCCCTCCAAAACTCTAACGAACTCTCATCCGTTGGCGGCGCCGAGTATTTGGTTGACTTAGCCACTAGTACGCCGAGCTCCGCAAATATTAAAGCGTATACGCAGATTGTATTGGAGCGCTCAATTGTCCGACAATTGATTGGTGCCGCGAGTGAGATAGTTCGCAAGGGCTATAACCCCTTGGGTTGGGACAGTTCGAAATTACTCGCTGAGGCAGAAAGCAGACTTCAAGAGATTATTGAAAACCGTCCTAAAAAAGGTGGATTTAAAGAAGTTAACAGCTTAATTAAAGAGGCCGTTGAGCGACTGGATGAACTTTTTAATAACGACGCTGAGATTACTGGCCTGAGTACTGGGTTCTCAGATCTGGACAAAATGACTTCGGGTTGGCAAAAGTCAGATTTGGTCATCATTGCAGGTCGGCCCTCTATGGGTAAGACGGCATTTGCGATGAATATGGTGGAGCATGCAACGCTGCATCAAGATCGGCCGGTATTGGTTTTTTCGCTAGAAATGCCGGCGAACCAATTAATCATAAGGATGTTGTCGTCGATTGGAAAGATTGATCAAACACGTATGCGATCTGGTAATTTAGTAGAGGATGACTGGCCGCGGCTCAGTAGTGCTGCACAAAGATTGAAAGATAAGCCGTTATTTATTGATGATTCAGCAGGTATAACACCGTTGGAAATGCGTAACAGAATCAAGCAGTTCACACGCGAGCGTGTAGAGCAATTGCGCAGTGAGTGGCATAAAGAACATGGTGCTAATACCCCGGCAGATACAGAGGCGCTCTATGCGCAAGCTCAGCCTGGCATGATAATGGTCGATTATTTACAACTGATGAATGGCAGTAATTCAGCTGAGGGTAGGGTTCAAGAGATTTCCCAAATATCCCGCGAACTCAAGGGCCTCGCAAGAGAATATGAATGCCCAATGATTGCATTATCTCAGCTCAGTCGTAATGTTGAGCAGCGTCCAAACAAACGTCCAGTCAATGCCGACCTTCGAGAATCTGGAGCGATCGAGCAAGATGCCGATGTTATTGCGTTTATCTATCGGGATGAAGTTTATAACGAAGATAGTCCAGATAAAGGAACCGCTGAAATTATCATTGGAAAGCAGCGTAATGGACCGATAGGGACGTGTCGTTTGATGTTTATGGGTAAGTACACTCGATTTGAAAATCTCGCGAGTGATCATTTTGCTGAACAATAAATCGCTTTTTGAGGATTGCTACGAATGAAAATCTTCCACTCGGTGAGCGCGTTGCGTGGAGACCTTAACAAAGACAGATTAAAGGGCTTTAGAGTTGGTTTCGTACCTACCATGGGCAATTTGCACGATGGGCACCTTGCACTATTAAAGCAGGCTAAGCAGTCCAATGATGTTGTTGTATGCTCAATCTTTGTAAATGCCTTGCAGTTTAGTCTTAATGAAGACTGGGATAAGTATCCCCGTACTTATCAATCAGATTGTGAAAAACTTCGAAATGCCGGCTGCGACTACCTTTTTCATCCGGATGATATAGAGATGTACCCCAATGGTTTGGATACACAAAGCAGAGTGATTTGTCCGACCATGACTGATGTACTTTGTGGTGCAAGTCGCCCCGGTCATTTTGAGGGCGTAACTACTGTGGTCAGTAAACTGTTCAATATAGTGCAGCCTGATGAGGCGATATTTGGTATTAAGGATTATCAGCAACTGGCCGTGATTCGACGTATGGTTGAAGATCTTTGCATGCCCATTCAAGTAACCTCTGCACCTATTCACCGAGAGACGGATGGTTTGGCTATGAGCTCTCGCAATCGTTATATTAACGATGACGAGAGACCCAAAGTGATTATATTAAAAGACACTCTCGATTGGATTGCCAGCCAGATTAAAGGCGGTAAGCGCAACTTTTCTGAGCTTGAGCACATCGCTGCTCAGCAGATAGAGCAGGTGGGTTTTAAGGTTGATTATATAACCTGTAGCAATAGCAAAACATTAGACTTAGCCGCCAACGATGATTCAGATATCACTATTCTGGGTGCTATATTCACCGAATCTGCCCGTCTGATTGATAACGTTAGTGTGTCAGGTAACTAAGCGCTAACTTCTAGAGTGATTAGGGTTTTTTATACACCTGCTTCCCCGCTAGCCAGGTTTGCAAGACCTCAGTTTTCCAAAGATCTTGAGATGGTATTGTGAACAGATCTTGATCGATAAGAATGAAGTCAGCCCATTTCCCCGGGCTCAATCCACCCAGAACATTTTCTTGATGAGCAGCCCATGCGGCGTCTATAGTAAATGATCGCATGGCTTCTTCTATGGTAATCGCTTGCTCTGGAATCCAGCCATTTTCAGGTTGATTACCTTTGTCCTGTCGAGTGACCGCGGCGTGAATACCATGAAACGGATTGGCTAGTTCAATAGGGTAATCGGATCCGGATACCAAGCGACTACCTTGATCAAGAAAGCTACGCCAAGCATAAGCGCCTTTGAGGCGCTCGGCCCCAATTCTATCCTCAGCCATATTCATATCACTAGTAGCATGGGTTGGTTGCATAGAGGGAATAACGTTTAATTCTTTAAATCGTGGTATGTCAGCAAGGGCTACAATTTGGGCATGTTCCATCCGATGCCGTAAATTTTGTCCTCCAATAGTCGCATAGGCATACTCCACTTCATCCAAACCGATCTGATTTCCCTTGTCGCCGATCGCATGAATAGCGACCTGAAAGTTCGCCTTGATGGCAGCATTAAATATACTTCTTAGCTGCTGTTGGGAAGTCAGTAAAAGTCCGCTATGGTCTGGTCTGTCTTGATAGGGTTCGAGCATCGCCGCACCTCTACTCCCCAGTGCGCCATCAGTGTAGACCTTGACACTTTTAACACTGTACAGGTCATTGTCGTCTACAGTTGGCCCGCTCGCCAGAATAGAGCCTAACTCTGGATCGGTCGAAGATATCATTCCATACAGTCTTACTGCTAATTTCTTTTGCTGCGCAAGATCGGTGTAAAATCGATTCTCATTGGCACTTACCCCCGCATCATGAGTCGACGTGATGCCCAGCGAGAGCAAGTGGGTTGTGGCAGCATCGAGTGCAGCCGCAAGCTCTTCTGCACTGGGTAGCGGTAATACTTGATTGATAATATTCATGGCATTATCAATTAAGATACCAGTAGGTTGTCCCTCGGCATCGCGCAATATCTCGCCTCCTGGAGGCGATATAGTGTTAGCGTTTATACCTGCTAGAGCAAGTGCTTTACTGTTTGCCCAGCCGGCATGGCCATCAATTCTTTCCAACCAAATAGGTCTGTCAGAGACTAATTCGTCAAGAATTTTGGCGCTTGGAAATTGCTGCCCGGGCCACAGAACCTGGTTCCAGCCTCGACCTCTGATCCAATTGAGATAGGGGTTTTTCTGTGCATAGTCAGCAATTTGTGTGGCCGCTTGTCGGGCCGAGCTGGTATCACGAAGATCTATCTGAAGAAGAGTATAACCAAGACTAGAAACATGGCCATGTGCATCAGTGATTCCTGGAATGAGTGTTTTCCCTTGGCCATCAATGATGATGGCATCAGAGAAGTTCTCGACAAGCCGATCATCTCCTATGGCCATAACCTTGCCTGAATCAATCACTAGAGTTGTAAATTTCTTGAGCTCACGGGTATTGTCAAAACTGTAACCGTTCACATTGGTAAATACGGTGGTGGTTGACTGATTGCTGTCGCTGCAACTCGCGGTTACAACTAGGAGTGAAATGGCTAATAGTGCCAACAGTTTTTTCTGTATTCTTTTATTTTGTAGTTGTATCAAAAGGTTCTCCAAGATTGTAAAGATGACTCACACCGAAAACATACTGAGGACACATCATAGTCGCCTAATTATTGAAATTTTGTCAATGAATTTTATAGTAAGGGCATTAGTTTGGATTAATCATCAGGCGCTAACTCATTGACTAATCGACTTAAACTGTTAATATTCGGCTTCTCTTGCTAATACCTTTGCTGGAGAATGCAGAAAAGTACCAGACAGGCGTAATCAATGTCGCTGGTCATCAACAAAGATAGTGCTATTACCCATAGCTCTAACGTCAGTCTAAAGCACTTATCCGTGTGACTGAACATGCCGCTTCTGCGGCGTCTCTTTTGATGTTACAGCCTCCTTCTGACTGGAAAAATTTCACACACTTGATTTGTGAGGAAATATTTTGGAAAAGTTATCAGGCGGTGATATTTTAATCCGTGCTTTAAAAGATGCAGGCGTAAAAGACGTTTGGGGTTACCCCGGTGGTGCCGCGCTGCATATCTATGACGCCCTGTATCGACAGGATGACGTCTTTCATATTTTGGTTCGTCACGAGCAAGCCGCTGTGCATGCTGCTGACGGATTTTCTCGCGCGACCGGTAAAGTGGGTACGGCGCTGGTGACCTCTGGTCCCGGTGCGACCAACGCGATTACCGGTATTGCGACGGCCTACATGGATTCAATTCCTCTGGTGGTTATTTCTGGGCAGGTGCCTATGAGCAAGATTGGTCAGGATGCCTTTCAGGAAACCGATATGGTCGGCGTGTCACGCCCGATTGTTAAGCACAGTTTTTTGGTCACTCGGGCAGAAGATATTGCCGAGACTATCGCCAAGGCTTATTACATTGCGTCTACTGGCCGTCCCGGCCCAGTGGTTGTTGATATCCCTAAAGATGTCACTGATCCTAGTTATAGGGTGCCTTACCACTGGCCGACCGAGACCAAAATGCGCTCTTACCAGCCTACGGACAAGGGTCATCGCGGGCAGATAAAGCGTGCGGTTAAAACCTTGATCGAAGCCAAGCGCCCGGTTATTTATGCGGGTGGCGGTATTGTTATCGACAATGCAGCGCCGCATCTTATTGCCTTGGTGCAAAAACTTAACTTCCCAGTGACCAATACTTTGATGGGCCTGGGTGGCTACCCAAGCACTGATAGACAGAACTTGGGCATGCTGGGTATGCACGGTACTTACGAAGCCAATACGGCGATGCACCATGCGGATGTGATCTTTGCTATCGGCGCTCGGTTTGATGACCGAGTGACTAACGATTTGGAAAAATTCTGCCCGATGGCAACGATTATCCATGTCGATGTAGATCCGACAACAGTGTCAAAAAATATTGAGGCTCATATTCCTATTGTTGGCACCTGTACTTCGGTATTGGTAGAGATGATGGGTATTGCCGAGCAGATGGATATAGAGCCGGACGCAAAGGCTCTGTCCGAATGGTGGCAACAGATTGACCAATGGCGTGCGGACAAAGGCCTGTATACAGCGTCTCGCTACGAGCCCAGCGTGGGCAACTTAATCAAGCCTCAAGATGTGATTAAGATGCTTTACAAAGTGAC
>CAJIZU010000056.1 GCA_905181925.1 gamma proteobacterium HTCC2207 | reverse complement strand
AGGTTCACCACAATGCCCTACTGCTAGTGTTGATTATTTTTGCCTGGACGCCACCGCATTTTTGGGCCTTAGCCGTGCATAGAAAGGATGAGTATGCCAAAGCTAAAATACCGATGCTGCCGGTCACGCATGGCGAATATTACACAAAAATCAATATTTTACTCTATACCTTGCTCCTCATTGTTGTGACGACTATGCCGTATCTCACGGGAATGTTCGGATGGCTATATTTGGTAAGCTCTCTTTTGTTGGGCCTCGGATTTTTGTACTGGGCGATTGTTATGCTGCGCAGTAAAGGTGGTAATTCGGGAATGAAAACCTTCCAGTACTCCATTGTTTATTTGATGGTGCTGTTTGCAGTAATGTTAGTGGATCATTATTTTATTGAAACAGTCACCTATATTCCCTCAGCTTAAAGGATTCAGCCATGAATGATACTCAACAAGCAGGTATTCGACGAACAGTCATGATTATTGTGTGTCTTATTATGCTGGTTATCGGGGCTTTTGTTTGGACGATGAATCAACCGGTTGTTATGAATGAACAACAATTGCGAGTTAATGGCGCCATTGTCCTCAGTACCCCGCGAATATTCAGTGACTTTGATTTGGTTGATCATCGTGGTGATGCGTTCACCAAAGAGCGACTGACTGACAAATGGACAATGATTTTTTTCGGCTTCACCAACTGTCCTGACGTTTGCCCTACGACCCTAGCAACTTTAAATGAGACTTACAGAAAACTTAAAGATGCTGAGAAAGAGAACCTGCAGATCGTTATGATATCTTTGGACGCAGAGCGCGACTCAGTAGAAAAGCTTGCCGAGTATATGCCCTACTTCAATTCTGAATTCATTGGCGTTACCGGAAATAAGCATTTGATTCGACGCTTAACTGCGGAAATCAATGTTGCTTATAATAAGGTTCCGCTTGAGGGGGAAGACTATACCGTGGATCACAGCACTCAGATTGTGCTGGTTAATCCCAAAGGCGATTATCATGGTTTCTTCAAAGCGCCACATTCCGAAATAATGTTACGCCAAACGTGGCGCTCTATCTACGCAACGTTCAACTAAGTTGCCGGCGATAGAGTAGCGATAAGCAAAATAGAAAGCTGGCACTGATCACTACTGAGGGTCCTGCCGGCGTATCTAGATTCCAAGACATGGCGAGGCCCATCACTACCGTAAGCATAGCGATTATGCTCGCCGCTATCGCCATTTGTTCGGGAGTTTTGCTGACACGGCGGGCGGTAGCCGCCGGAATAATCAATAATGCAGTAATGAGCAATACCCCAACTACCTTCATCGCTAGGGCTATCACTAGCGCAGTTATCAGCATAAGCGCGGTACTTACTAGCGCCACATTCGTACCTTCTACTGCGGCTAGTTCAGAGTCAACGGTAATGTTGATGAGTTGTTTCCATAGCAACGCTAACAGCCCCATCACTGCAGCGGACACTGAGTAGATCACCCAAAGATCGCTCTTGGTTACCGCTAATAGATCGCCAAAAAGCAGCGACATCAGATCGACTCGCACATCGGGCAATAATGAAATAACGACCAAGCCTGCAGCTAACGCCGAATGCGATAAAATACCCAGTAGTGTATCCAGCGATAGGAAGCCGCGTTGTTCTAGAAATACCAACCCCATTGCCATCATTAGAGGAATAGCGATGACGGTGATGTTCAAATTAATATCTAACAACACACCAAGAGAGACGCCAAGTAGCGCACTATGAGCCAGTGTGTCACCAAAATACGCCATACGGCGCCAGACGACAAAGCAACCCAAAGGGCCGGCTACCAGAGCGACACCAAGACCAGCGAGCAATGCATATACTAAAAAATCAGTCATGATCACAGTCGTCTCTGTGGGCATGAGTCGTCTCGTCTAAGATTTCGCCATGTAAGTTGTGGTCATGATCATGGTGGTGTGAGTAGATCGCTGTGGTGTGCCCAAAAATATCAATAAATGCAGGATCTTGGGTTACTTGTTCTGGATGCCCCTGACAACAGATATGCCGGTTCAGGCAAATGACTTGGTCGGTAGCCGACATTACCAAATGTAGGTCATGAGACACCATCAATACAGCACAATTAAGGCTTTTTGCGAGGCTGTTAATCATTTGATACAGGGCGTTTTGGCCATTGATGTCAACCCCCTGAACGGGCTCGTCCAGAACCAACAGGTTGGGTTTACGTAAAATGGCCCTGGCCAGTAAGGCTCGTTGTAATTCTCCACCCGACAGGTTTTGTATCGGGGTCTTTGCTAAGTGCCCAATGTCCATTGATTTTAGAACCTCATGACACGCGGTTTGCGATGCATTGGCTAATTGTAAAAAACGTAACGTTGAGATTGGTAGTGTCGGATCAATAGTGATTTTCTGGGGCATGTAGCCAATACGAATATCGGGATTAGTCTTTCTTAATCCCGAGTCAGGTTTTATGAGGCCAAGAATGATTTTAGCTAAGGTCGATTTCCCCGCCCCATTTGGCCCGATTAAGGTGGTGATCTCCCCTTGGTGAAGGCTCAAAGAGACGTTATCGATCACCGGCTTACCACCAAAGGCCTTATGAATAGTTTCTAGTGTTAGCAGCAATTTAGACATCGCCAGATCCTTCTTCGTTCATAACGCTTGAAGTGCACTGTGGACAGCGGCCAAAAAGCTCAACACTTTGCGATTGCAAAACAAAATTAGCTTTGTCACTAGCTGTCTGCAGCACTTCGTTAAGAGCGGCATCAGTCATCTCTGCCGCACTGCCGCACTGGTTACAAATCATAAAAAGATTACTGTGATGACTGCTGGGGAAGGGGCAACCTATGTAGGCATTGAGCGAGGGGAGCCGATGTATCAGGCCAAGACCTAAAAGAAACTCAATGGCTCGATAAACCGTTGGTGGAGCAATGTTTTTAGCCAGCAGTTTGGATAGTTGCTCTTGCACTTGATAGGCACCTAAGGGTCGATGACTCTGCCAAAGTAGAGTCAAAACCGCTTCGCGAGTCGGAGTAAGCTTTGCATTTCTCTCCTGACATAGACCTTTGGCGCGCGTTAAAGCGGCATTGATACAGCGATCATGGTCGTGTGGCTGGTGAACTAGACGAGAGTTTGTCAGCATAATAGTACTTTTAACATAGCGTTATGTTATAATATAACATAAATTTTAATTTATCTATGTTCTTTCTGCGGAGGTTTTTATAAAAAAGCTATTTTGTAACGCTATTGGTGTTATGGCGGCGTTGTTTCCGTTGCTCTCCAATGCTGGCAGTGTTGAGAAAGAGGTTTTTAGTATTCAAAAGGATTCTGTTTCTGAGCTATTAGTCATCACTAGCATAAAGCCCTTGGCACTGATCGCTCAGGCAGCACTTGGCGAGACCGCAAAGGTAGAGTTTTTACAATCTGCGACTCAGTCAGCCCATGATTTAACGCTAACGGTATCGGCCCTTGATAAAATTCATCGTGCGGTCTTGGTTGTTTTAGTCGGCGATGAGTTTGAGCCGCGTGTGGCGAAGCTTGTTCAAGATATTCCGGGAAAAGCTTTTTTAAACGTCCTCGACTTACCTTTCTTTAGTAGTGACGTTGACATCCATGGAGACATGCAACAAAAATCTGCAGACCCGCATCTGTGGGTAAATCCTTACAGCGCTAATATTATTGGCCATGCAATTCAGGCGGAATTTGGTATTGCGAAGCGCGACATCATTAGCGAGGATCAAATAAAAGCGCTTAAGAAAAGCCTGAAGCCCGTGGCTACCCTTGATTATATTTCTCACCATGACGTACTTGGAAATTTTGCAAAGGCCTTTAATGTATCTGCTGGAATCCCGATACGCGATGGTAATGGCGGTCATAAGGGGGTTAAAAGTCAGTTGTTACTGCGCAATGTAGCCCACGAAAGTGGCGCGCAATGTGTCTTTATTGAACCTCAATATGCGGACAAAGATGCCACAGTAATTGCCAATGAACTAAATTTACCGCTGCGTACCATCGATCCGCAAGGCATTGATGTCCCCTTAACTGAAAAAGGCTATGCTCAGTTTATGCAAACATTGGTTGTTCAATTTAAAGCCTGCTTCAGCTAAATACTGTATTCTTGACCTAACTAAAATCGACTAAAAATAGGTAGATCATGACAGAAAAAACACCCCTTATCTTGGTTGATGGATCCTCGTATCTTTATCGCGCTTTCCATGCGCTGCCGCCATTAACCAATAGCAAAGGTCTGCCGACGGGAGCAGTCAAAGGCGTTATTAATATGATGCGTCGGCTACAGAAAGACTACCCAGAAAGTACCTTGGTAGTGGTGTTTGATGCTAAGGGTAAAACTTTCAGAGATGACATGTACAGTGAGTACAAAGCCAATCGCCCACCCATGCCTGATGACTTGCGGCTGCAAATTGAACCCATTCACAACATTATTGAAGCCATGGGGCTGCCCATGCTTGTTATTGACGGAGTTGAGGCGGACGATGTGATTGGGACGTTGGCTATTCAGGCTACGGCGATTTCACAGCCAGTAGTCGTGTCAACCGGTGACAAAGATATAGCTCAGCTGGTTAATGAATATATTACGCTGGTCAACACCATGACTAACACAGTATTAGATCATGACGGGGTGGTAGAAAAGTTTGGCGTACCACCAGAGCTAATTATCGACTTTTTGGCGCTATTGGGTGATAAGTCAGACAATATTCCCGGCGTGCCGGGCGTCGGAGAAAAAACTGCGCTTGGTCTTTTGCAGGGTATTGGTGGTTTAGATGAGATCTATCAGCGGCTAGACGAAGTGGCTGGATTAGATTTTCGGGGCGCTAAGAATATGGCGCCAAAACTTGAGGAGCATAAAGAGCTTGCTTACCTGTCTTACCTGTTAGCGACCATAAAAACTGATGTTGAGATGCCACTGAACATCAGCCAGTTACATAATCAAGCGCCTAATCAAGAGCGTCTGGCAGAGTTGTTCGACCAGCTAGAGTTTAAGTCTTGGGTTAAAGAGCTTTCAGCTGAAGATTCTGCAGCACGCCCTTCAAGCGCTGTCGGCCAAATTGACACTCCAGCGGTTGAAATAGCGGTAACGCCTGTTCAGGCTAACATTGTTAAAGATTATCAGATAGTACTTACCGAAGCGCATCTAGAAGACTGGATTAAAAAAATTAAAGCGGCTGAGTTGATCGCCGTAGATACCGAAACGACCAGCTTAGATTACATGATTGCTGATTTAGTGGGTATTTCCGTGGCGGTTGAACCAGGCGAAGCCGCCTATATTCCCTTTGGTCATGATTACCTTGGCGTTCCCGAGCAGTTGTCCAGAGAGCTGGTTCTAGCTACTCTGAAGCCGCTATTAGAGGACCCAGGCATTAAAAAGGTTGGGCAAAACCTTAAATATGACATGAGCATTTTTGCTCAACATGGGATCGCCCTTCAGGGTATTGAATTTGACACTATGCTTGAATCTTATGTTCTTGATTCTGTTGCGACACGTCATGACATGGATAGCTTGGCAGAGAAATACCTTGGCGAGCAAACGATTAAGTTTGCCGATGTAGCCGGTAAAGGTGCAGGGCAGCTAACGTTTAACCAGATTGCTTTAGAAATTGCAGGGCCTTATGCGGCTGAGGATGCAGACATTACGTTGCGGTTGCATCAAGTATTATGGCCGCAGGTGTCGGCTCACACCTCCCTAGGCAAGGTGTTTACTGATATTGAATTACCCTTGGTGCCAGTTTTGTCTCGTATTGAAAGAACCGGCGCTTTAGTGGACGATACCTTGTTATTTCAGCAGAGCCAAGAATTGGCCTTGCGTCTTGCGGAACTAGAGCGTGAAGCATGGGATTTGGCTGGCCAGGAGTTTAATCTGGCATCACCCAAACAACTTGGCGACATTCTGTTCACTAAGTTAGAGATACCAATATTAAAGAAAACCGCCAAAGGCGCTCCTTCGACCAAAGAAGAGGTGTTACAAGAATTGGCGCTGGATTATCCTTTGCCAAAAGTGTTAATCGAACATCGCGGTTTAGCCAAGCTTAAGTCTACTTATACCGACAAACTCCCGGTCATGATTAACCGTACGACCAAGAGAATCCACACCTCTTATAACCAGTCAGGGACCGCCACAGGTAGGCTGTCTTCGTCAGATCCCAATTTACAGAATATCCCCGTACGGAATGCAGAGGGCCGCCGAGTTCGCCAGGCATTTATTCCTGCTGAGGGTAGCAAGATGGTGGCTGCGGATTACTCGCAAATTGAATTGCGAATTATGGCGCACCTCTCTGAGGATCCAAGTTTATTGGCCGCTTTTGCGGCGGGGCAAGATATCCACCGTGCTACTGCGGCAGAGGTATTCTCCACACATCCCGAGCAGGTGACTATTGATCAGCGACGTAGTGCTAAGGCTATTAACTTTGGTCTGATTTACGGCATGTCGGCGTTTGGTTTGGCAAAACAATTAAATATTGGGCGTAAACAGGCGGCAGAATATATTGACACCTATTTTGATCGTTACCCCGGTGTTTTGAATTACATGAATAGCGTTCGCAGTACTGCGGCAGAGGCTGGATATGTTGAGACTTACTTTGGACGCCGCCTGTATCTCCCCGAAATAAATTCTCGCAATGGCATGCGCAGGCAAGCAGCGGAGCGCACGGCAATCAATGCACCCATGCAGGGTACAGCCGCTGATATCATTAAGTTAGCCATGATTTCTGTGGATGATTGGCTGCAAAATAGTGACTTGCGCAGTGTAATGATTATGCAAGTTCATGATGAGCTTGTTTTAGAGGTACCAGAGGATGAGCTTCAGGTAGTTTCTGAGGGACTTATGCAGAGAATGGAAAGCGCAGCAACGTTAAAAGTACCGCTGTTAGTAGATGTTGGTGTTGGTAATAATTGGGATGAAGCCCACTAATTAGCTTAGCGCCATTCGTCGAACTTCTTTGATTCAGCCTGTTAAAGGCCCTCTAAGTGTTAATTTCCTCAAGATGAAGCTGTGAGTAAAAGTAGAAAAACCCTAGCTTTACAAAGAGTTAGGGTTTTTATGGAATCCAAAGTAACGGTTGAGGAAAATTGATTAAGCTTTACTGACGTCATCAGAAAGCCAACGGTTCAATTGAGCCTCAAGCTCTGGCAAGCCTTGTTTTTTAAGTGATGAAAATGTCTGCACTGTTAACAGGGTTACGCCAGGATCCATTTCACGTAAAAAACTATCAACCTTCAACAGAGTGCTCTGCGCAGGACCGCGTTTTAGTTTGTCTGACTTGGTCAGCAGAATATGCACAGGTAACCCAGCTTGCGCTGCCCAGTTGAGCATCTGTCGATCATAATCTTGCAATGGATGACGAATATCCATCAGTAAGATCAGCCCGCCTAAGCTCTTTCTCTGCTGTAAATACTCAGCGAGATGTCGATCCCATTGAGCTTTCATGGCGATAGGCACCTTGGCGTACCCGTAACCCGGCAGATCTACCAATCTTTTCCCTTCAGCTAACGTGAAGTAATTGATCATTTGCGTGCGGCCAGGTGTCTTGCTGGTTCTCGCTAGGCTTTTATTACGGGTAAGCGTATTAATAGCACTGGATTTGCCTGCATTTGAGCGCCCCGCAAAGGCAACTTCACATCCCGAATCTTCCGGGCATTGCTTTAATGAAGGTGCACTTGTTGTGAACTCAGCAGATTGAAATTTTATTAAAGGTGTATCCATAGGAAAATCGACGCTACTTACTTAAGAATCTGAAACTATTGGTATATAATGCACGGCCTTAGCGTATAAGGCTAACAGTCGCTACCATTAAATAATGGTGAGCGAGCATTCTACCGGATTGTGAGAGCCAGAATAACCATGAAAAGAAATATTTTATCCATTGTATGTCTATTTTCAATGCTGTTTGCTAATAGCATTTTGGCCGCAGGGGATGTTGCTGCTGGGAAAACTAAAGTAATGATGTGTACGGGATGCCACGGCGCTGACGGTAACAGCATGGTGCCATCGTTCCCGAAATTAGCAGGTTTAGGTGAAAAATATATTACTACACAGTTACGTAATATCAAGTCTGGTGATCGAGTCATTATGGAAATGATGGGTATTCTT
This sequence comes from gamma proteobacterium HTCC2207, assembly GCA_905181925.1. GTDB lineage: Bacteria > Pseudomonadota > Gammaproteobacteria > Pseudomonadales > Porticoccaceae > HTCC2207. Next base: position 5,601 of record CAJIZU010000056.1, on the reverse strand, counting down.
GACATGTCCTCTGACCAAGATTTGCAAGATATGGCGGCCTACTATGATTCGCAGCAGCGCAGTATTGCTGGCGCTAAAGAGATAGAGCTGGTCGGTATTTCAGATCCACAGCAAGCCATCGATTATGGCGAAAATGTTTATCGAGGCGGTAATATGAAGACAGGGGTGGCTGCCTGCACTGGATGTCATTCACCGGCAGGTAATGGTAATGGCCCCGCTGGCTATCCTGGACTTGGAGGTCAGCATGCAACCTACATAGAGAAGCAATTACTTGCTTATCGCCGTGGAGAGCGTGTAAGCGGAGCCAACGCATCGATTATGCAGGGCGTTGCAGCCAATTTGAGTGACAAAGAAATTACAGCGGTGGCTAACTACATCTCTGGTCTAAATTAAGCGGACTTACTCCGTCACAGATTAAAGGAAAGAAAAATGTTTGGATGGATTAAAAAAATAGTATTTCTGGCATTGGTTTCATCTATGGCTATGTGCCAAGCCCAGACTGAAGAATTTCAGGCTGGTGTTGACTATGAAGTTTTGCCCCAAGCAGTTCGAACGGCTAATCCGACCAAGATTGAGGTTAATGAAGTATTTCATTATCTCTGTATTCATTGTTATAACTTTGAGGCCACAGTGTCCCCATGGGCTGAGAAATTACCCGATGACGTCGACTTTCAGCATACGCCGGCTATTTGGCAGTCTGCTTTAGAACCTTTTGCCCGAGCTTATTACACCGCTAAAGCGCTAAAGGTTTTAGATCAAACTCATGTGGCTCTTTTTGAAACCATTCATGTTAAAAAACAGCGTCTTCAGTCTCAGGAAGACCTAGCCGCGTTTTTTGCAGGCCAAGGTGTAGACGCAACTAAATTCAACAAGATTTATAGCTCTTTTGGAGTAACTAGTCAGATTAGTCAGGCAAAGGCGCGAGCTAAAGGCTACCGTACGCAGGGTACGCCAGAGATAATTATTAACGGTAAATATCGAGTTACAACACGTCTTTCTAAAAACTTCCAAGGAATGTTGCGTGTGGCGACCTTTTTAATTGAGAAAGAGCGCCAGGCCTTAAGATAGACTGCTATTGAGCAGTGATGTCGGAAATATGCGCGGTAATAGCCGCGTATTTTTTTGCCTGTTACAAATTCACAACTAATGGTTATAACTAACAAAAATAGCGTTTTGGTGGAAAAAACTTTCCACCAAGCGACCTAAATAGTAAAGTACGCGACCTTTTTTGTTTAACACTCCACATTTAATTTGACGATGGGAAGCATTGTGAAACCAACATTGAAACCGACGAATCCGAACTTCTCTTCTGGCCCTTGTTCAAAACGGCCTGGATACAGTGTTGATGGCCTCGATATATCAACCCTCGGGCGTTCGCATCGATCTTCCGTTGGAAAGAAGGCATTGGCGCGAGCCTGTGCGGATACGGCTGAAATTCTTGGGTTACCTGAGGGTTATCGTGTGGGAGTAGTTCCGGCATCTGATACTGGCGCTGTTGAAATGATTATGTGGTCAGTGCTGGGTGCCCGACCTGTCGATGTCTGCGCATGGGAATCGTTTGGTAGTGGGTGGTTAACTGATGTGACCAAGCAGTTGAAACTCGACAAAGTGACTACGCATGTGGCGGACTACGGTTTACTACCGGATTTGACCCAGACCAATCCTGACCATGATATCGTTTTTACTTGGAACGGAACGACCTCTGGGGTAAAAGTTGCCGATGCAGATTGGATCAGTGATGATCGTGCAGGGCTCACAATCTGTGATGCTACTTCAGCTGTTTTTGCAATGGAGCTTCCTTGGGAAAAGCTAGATGTGGTGACCTACAGTTGGCAAAAAGTTCTGGGTGGCGAAGGCGCGCATGGTATGTTGATTTTGAGCCCTAGAGCAGTTGAAAGATTAGAAAATTATACCCCTGCCTGGCCCATGCCAAAGATTTTTAGGCTTACCAAAGCGGGTAAGTTAATTGAGGGGATTTTCCGCGGAGAGACTATTAACACTCCGTCGATGCTTTGTGTTGCCGATTATCTTGATGGCTTAGACTGGATTCGTTCTATAGGTGGCCTAAAAGGCGCAATAGCTAAGTCTGAAAATAATTTATCGGTTATTCAAACGTTTGTTAATGATCGAAAGTGGATTCACTTTTTAGCCCAAGCTCCTGATCAAATATCTAATACCAGTGTTTGCCTTACGCTGGACCTAAAGCCAGACCAGGTAAAACAAATGGTTAAGTTATTAGACACAGAGGCCGTTGCGTTTGATATAGGTGCCTATCGTGATGCACCTGCAGGACTGCGAATTTGGTGCGGAGCCACCGTTGAAAGGTCCGATCTGGAGGCGTTAATGCCTTGGTTAGATTGGGCATATGAATACGTAAGCCTTTAGTTAGTGGCTTGAAATTAGACTACGTTACACCAGAGAGTTGAGATAAAACTATGCACCAAGTTCGTACTTATAATTCCCTTTCTGATAAGGGACTGAGCCGATTTTCAGCCGACAAATATGTTGTTAGTGAAGACTGTGCTGCACCAGAAGCCTTTATGCTGAGGAGCCAAAAGCTTCATACTGAGGTTGTTCCAGATAGTCTGTTAGCGGTTGCCCGAGCAGGCGCTGGTGTTAATAATATTCCCGTCGCCAACTATACCGAGCAAGGCATTGTGGTTTTCAATACGCCTGGTGCCAATGCCAATGCGGTAAAAGAACTGATCGTAGCTGGTTTACTGTTGGGCTCGAGAGATATCTATGGTGGTATGACCTATGTGCAAGAGCTTGGCCACATTGACGACTCTGCTGAAATGGGAAAGCTTTTAGAAAAAGAAAAGAAACGTTTCGCTGGCACTGAGATTGTTGGCAAGACGCTAGGTGTGGTCGGTTTAGGCGCTATTGGCTCCATTATTGCCAATCTGGCACTAGATTTGGGAATGAATGTTATAGGTTATGATCCTGCGATCTCAGTCGAGGCTGCATGGCAGCTTTCAAGTCAAGTTGAGCGGATGGAGAGCTTAGAAAAGCTGCTCGCTAGCGCTGACTTTGTCACTCTGCATGTACCAGCGATTCCCGCCACTAAGCACTTGATTAACACTAAGGCGCTCAGTGGTATGAAAACCACTGCTAAGATTCTTAACTTTGCTCGAGAAGAAATCGTCAGTACTGATGATATGGTCAATGCTTTAGATAAAGGTGTCATATCCGGATATATCAGTGATTTCCCTGCTCCAGCGTTGCTGGGTAGAAAAGATGTAATACTTATGCCCCACATTGGAGCAAGTACCGACGAAGCAGAAGAAAACTGTGCAGTAATGGCCGCTGATCAGCTCAAAGATTTTCTTGAGAATGGTAACATCTATAATTCGGTTAATTATCCTCCTACTAAAATGAGTCGTAATGGCGGCAGCCGAATGACCTTTACTAATAGCAACGTCCCCAAGGTTTTGGGTCAGGTATTGTCAGTTCTGGCGGACGCTAACCTAAATGTGGTCGATATGGTCAATAAAAGCCGAGGTGAAATTGCCTATAACATTATTGATATCGAAGGGGATATTGATGAAGCTGTTATAGGCAAGGTTGCTAACGTTGATGGTGTTATGCGAGTGCGGCTCATCTAAACTACCAGGATTAATCGAATAGTTTGTTACGCACCGTATTGCGATATGCCCGCGGGCTGTTTCCTGACCACTGGCGAAAACGTGATGAGAACCAGCTTGCCTCTTGGTAGCCACTGTAACTAGCGACGTCAACAATCGCTAGGTCAGTATTTTTTAACAGGTCGCAGGCAAAGGCCATGCGGGTATCTGTCAGGTACGTGTTTGGGGTACTGCCAACCGCATTCTTAAAACGACGGTTAAAGGTTCGTGTCGTCATGCCGAATTGTTTGGCGACACCTTCAATAGTCACGGCCTTGTTTAAATTGTCTTGAATCCATATCTGACTCTGGGCGATTGCTTCGTCACTATGGGCCCTATTTTTGAGCGTATTTAAATTGGCGGGATCAGAAATATTGCGGATTTCATGAAAAAAATTTCTCTGCGCTTGTCGTGAAATGATCCGACCAAAGTGCCTTTCTACCTGATGCATCAGTAATTCGGCCATTGCATTGATACTGGCCGCACAATAGAGGTTACCGGCTTGTGTGGTAAAGTTTTGACGGTCTAATTTAATGGCGGGGTAACTTCGCTGTAGGGCATCAAAGTAGTGCCAGTGGGTTGTTGCTAATTTACCCTCTAATAGTCCGGCTTCAGCAAGAAAACAGACTCCAGTACCGACCGCTGTGATAGCGCAATTAGACTGGTATTGCTGCCTTAGCCAGGGACCGTATTGATGATGTTTACGGACTGCCGGACGGGGATTTCTCCATAGCGCTGGGATATGGATCAAGTCGCTGTGAAAGGGTTCGTTGATACTGTGGGTTGGCCATAGCTCAAACCCTGAGGATGTCTGTACGGGTAAACCATCCGCACTCACACGACGAATTATTACGTCTTTTAAAGGTGCCCTAGTTGCCGCTGCCAAGGATTGCGCGAAATTAAAAATCTCGGCGGCCAGTGTGCTGCTAGACACGAGCATGTTATCGCAAAGAACGAGAGTGAGGTTAAATGTCATTATTTCGCATATTTTCCATTATTTGGCCATTATACTAAATCTAATGGCTGAAAAATTAAAGATTAGTAGTAGTATAACTTTTAAACTTCTTACCTTAAGCTAATAAGAGATGCGTTTATGCCTCATGTACTTCCAGTCATCGTAGGTTTCGGAGGATTTAATGCCGCTGGCCGAAGTTCGTCCCACCAAGCGTTTCGTCGTATGGTTCTTGAGTCATTACCTATCAATGAGCAGCATGACACCATTGCAGGTTTGGCCTGCCTAATGGGACTGGTTAGTTCTCAGGGTGAGATTTACGTAGATCTTAACGGTACTGAGTTAACATTAGCTGCCGCTTTTGAACAATATCGAGATCTTGTGATAGAGGGTACTTTAGTACGCAGGGTTGAGCACTTTGATTCGTCTAACCTCCCGGGACATCGTAAGATTGATTTTTCTGAGCAGCAGTCGGCTGTTTTCACAATGGCTAAACGGGACCTACCTAAAGAATTACCAAACGACTGGCAGACGTCTGATCTTGGAGATGGGCGAGTTGAAATTATTACGTCGGGTGTGGATAAACATTTAGTGACCGTTCCTTATGAGCTAGCCGCTAAGGCGGCTGGACAACTGCCGACGGGGTTTGATCTAACAAAACACTACAACGCACGCTTTCATCCACGAGGGCTGCAAATGTCGCTCTTAGGGGCAAGTGATGCTATTCATTCAATGGGAATTCCTTGGGAAAAAGTGGCTGCGCAAGTTAGGCCCGATGAAATTGGTGTGTATTCTTCTAGCGTCTTTGGTCAAGTTGATGATCAGGGTATGGGAGGCCTGTTTCAGGCTCGGTTAAAAGGTGAGCGAACCACCGCAAAACAGGTAGCCCTGGGTTTAAATTCTATGCCGGCTGATTTTGTTAATGCTTATGTGTTGGGCAGCGTGGGGCACACGGAGGCAACTACGGGTGCTTGCGCTAGTTTTTTGTACTCGTTGCAAGCGGCAGTGAGAGATCTTCGCAGTGGT
>CAJIZU010000055.1 GCA_905181925.1 gamma proteobacterium HTCC2207 | reverse complement strand
CAGTAATCTTAACTTCTGTATACCACTGTCTGTGGCCCTGTTGTGTGCGCGAATGCTTACGACGACGGAACTTGATAATATTTACTTTGTCGCCACGACCATGAGATACAACCTCAGCAGTCACCTTGCCACCCTCTACTAGAGGGGCACCAATCTTGACTTCAGCACCTTCGCCGACCATCAAGACTTCTTCAAAATCGATATTATCACCAGTCGCGATATCGAGCTTCTCAAGACGTAAGGTTTCACCCTCAACGACCCGATGCTGCTTTCCGCCACTCTTGATTACTGCGTACATGTTATGCTCCAAATAATAATGACCTACATTACGGCCTGATTCTGTCGCGTCGAGTCATGTCGTAAATAGCCCCTGCGAGAGGGCGGCAATTCTAATGGAACACCCCGCGCTTATCAAGTGTTTAAACATCAAAAATCACCTTAACTGAAAGGATCTTTTTAAGGCTCTGAAAACTGGGGCTAACCAGGTACATTAATTGTGCCATGAGCGGCTTAATTTAGGCCTCGTTTAGCCAAATTAGAGCCGCTTGACGACCAGTAACTGGATTCCGGCGATAGGAATAAAACCGGCCTGAATCTGACAACGTACAGCAATCTCCGCCGTAAACGTCAAGGACTCCACATTCATTGAGCTCGGCGCGGGCTAAGGCATAAATATCTGCCAGATAGTGACCCTTTTTCTCACTGACTGTAAACGCGCTACTAATCGCCTTGCGGTGTGCTTGGCTATTCGCATTATCTAGAAACACTTGTTTTACTTCAGGTCCAACCTCAAAGGCTTCCGGCCCTATGGCGGGCCCAAGAAAAGCAAGTACGGACTCATCATTCGGACAGAACTGGGTCATCGCTTTGCGGATTACCCCAAAGGCTAAGCCACGCCACCCAGCATGTACAGCGGCAACCTGGGTACCTTGTTTGTTACACAGTAATAGGGGAAGACAATCCGCGGTCATAACGGCACAAATAACCCCAGCCTTGTCACTATAACTGCCATCAGCCTGAGGCATGTCCTTGGCATTTGGTGCATAAATGACATCAGTGCCATGCACTTGCTCGAGCCAAACAGGTGTCCCAGTAAGATTTAAACGCTTTACTAAAGCTGCCCGATTAGTCTGCGTATTGACCACACTGTCTCCGACGTGAAGGGCCATATTATTGCTGGAATACTGACCATTGCTAACACCTCCGCAGCGGAGGCTAATAGCGGAACCAACAGAGTCCGGCACCGGCCAATTGGGTACAAAAAACGAGTCGGCATCACTAGCCATAGGCTAAAGCCTCGAGTAGATTGAGCATATCCTCAGGCAATTCAGAACTCCACCCAATTAGCTCACCGGTGGTCGGGTGCAATAGCTCCAACTCCTTAGCATGCAATGCTTGGCGACCGAATGCTTTAATGCAGTCCTGAAGCTGTTCAGAGGCCCCCTTGTGCAGGCGCAGGCGCCCTGCATACACATCGTCGCCCACAATTGGGTATTTAATATGAGCCATATGGACCCGAATTTGATGCGTTCTCCCGGTCTCTAATTTCAGGCGTAAATGACTGTGCCCGTCAAAGCGATCCAGAACCTTAAAATGCGTTCGTGCCTCTTTGCCATCACTTATCACAGCCATTTTAGTACGCTGTTTAGCATGCCGACCCACAGGTTGATCAACAGTACCCCCGGCAATGACTACGCCGGTCACCACCGCCTCATACTCTCTCCTGACCGTTCTTGCCTGCAATTGCGTAACCAAGTGCGTATGAGCCTGCAATGTCTTAGCGACGACCATCAGGCCCGTGGTATCCTTATCAAGCCGATGAACAATTCCTGCGCGGGGTACTGACACTAAACTCGGACAGTGATGCAGCAGAGCATTTAAAACCGTTCCTGAGTAGTTCCCTGCGGCTGGATGAACAACAAAATCAGCTGATTTGTTAATCACTAAAATCGCATCATCTTCAAATACAATATTCAACGGAATATCTTCTGCTTGCCAATCTCCCTCGGCAGCCAGTTCTGTATTTAAGTCTAAGATTTCCCCGCCAAGTAATTTATATTTCGGCACTTGACGCTGACTATTAACCAGCAAATCACCTTGCTTGATCCATTGCTGCAACCTTGATCTGGAAAAATCAGAAAAGAGGTCTGCCGCTACCTGATCAAAACGTCGACCAATATCGGATGAAGGAACTACTGCCTGCTGCTCAATACGCTCACCAGCAATAGACTCAGTAGCTACATTGTTACTTATTTCATCAATCACTAAACTTATTCCAAATTAATCGCTCTAAAGAGCAAGAAGCAAGGCTTCAAAGAGCCTTTTAAAAACGAAGATTTATTGGTTTAGCCAATTCGCTGTGTTTAAATGGGCGCCAGCCGGAAATTTATCCCGACTGCGCCTCTATCTGGGAATATTACATGAAAAACCTATCGCTGATGTTGTTGATTTTAAGTTTAACCCTTACCACCGGGTGTTCCTGGATGGGGTTCGGCGATGATGAGCCTGCTGAAGAAGAAAGTGCCGGGCTTACAGAAAAAGATTTTTACGAAAAAATTCAATCTAGTCTTAATGCTAGTAACTGGAATGTGGCTATTAGTAACTTGCAGCTCTTGGAATCTCAATTTCCATTTGGGAAATATGCTGAACAAGGTCAACTGGAACTTATCTACGCCCACTATAAGTCCGGTGATTATGAATCAAGCATCGCCTCATCAGACAGATTTGTCCGCCTGCATCCTCAGCACCCTAACGTCGACTATGCTTTTTATGTAAAAGGCCTATCGCAAATATCACAAACAACCAGTTTCTTTGACAGCTTTATTCCCACAGACGCTAGTATGCGAGATATCGGCGAGGCAAGAACTGCCTTTGCCACTTTGACAGAATTATTGTCTAGATTCCCAAAAAGCCCTTACGCTGCAGATGCACGGAAGCGGCTAGTGAACTTACGTAATCAGCTGGCAAGAGCAGAAATTCATGTGGCCAATTACTACTTTTCACGAAGTGCTTATTTAGCCGCTGCCAATCGCGGACAATATGTTGTCCAAAACTTTCAACAATCTCCTGCCGTACCCGATGGTCTAGCGGTGATGGCTCAAGCGTATTACTTATTAGAAATGCAAGAGTTAGCTGACAATTCAGCGTCAATTTTGGCAGCCAATTACCCAGAACACCCATCCTTGGATGAAAACGGGGACTTTGACTTTGAAAGACGGCTTTTAGGGGATCAAGATTCTTGGTTAGATAAAGTATCCTTTGGGCTAGTAAAACAAGCTAAACCGCCTAAATTTGATAGCCGTATTATCTACGACAAAATGACCCGTGAAGCCGAGCTAGAAGGTGGCACGCAAGACCAGAGTAATGAAAAGCGATCTATTTGGAATAAACTAACCTTTGGATTGCTTGGATAATTTTAAGTATTAATAACCCAAAGTGAGTTGTATCGTAAAATGAACAAGCAAGATATTATCGACGAAATGCGGGTCCTTCCTGCCATTGACCCTGACTTTGAAATTTCACGCAGAGTCGCTTTCATTCAAAACCAACTAACCAATGCGGGTGCTAAGTCACTGGTACTGGGTATTAGTGGTGGTGTAGATTCCTCAACGTGCGGTCGTTTGGCCCAGCTAGCGGTGGACGGCCTCAATCAGCAGCATGATTGCACAGACTATCGATTTGCTGCGGTACGTCTGCCCTATGGCACACAAAAAGACGAAGACGATGCACAGGTGTCTCTAGCCTTTATCCAACCCAGTCTAAGCCTCACGGTGAATATCAAAGACGGTGTTGACGCTATTAATGCCAGCGTCTGTGCAACGCTTGAAGATAATGGCCTATTACCCAACGCAGATGCAGTTGATTTTGCCAAGGGCAATGTTAAGGCGCGGGCACGCATGGTGTCGCAATATGAAATAGCCGGCATGCTCGGTGGCTTGGTGCTGGGTACCGACCACTCGGCAGAGAATATAACCGGGTTTTACACCAAGTTTGGTGATGGCGCCTGTGACTTGGCACCCCTGTTTGGTCTCAGTAAGCGTCAAGTGCGCCTGTTGGCCAAAACCATGGGTGCACCTGAGGCTCTAGTGACCAAAACACCAACAGCAGA
>CAJIZU010000054.1 GCA_905181925.1 gamma proteobacterium HTCC2207 | reverse complement strand
TTCGTTCCAGAGAGCGCTTGCCGATAAAGCTAAAAGCTTTGTTTTTGCCCACGACCCAGTCCATGTTCATGTCTGCTGGGGTCATTGATCCATCGGTATCTTGGCCGACAATAATAAAGCCCTTTTCGGCACGCAACACATGCATGCTCTCTGTACCATAGGGGGTAATATCAAATTCAGCCCCAGCCTCGATCAATTTTTCCCAAACATGGCGGCCATAGTCAGCAGACACATTAATTTCATAAGACAGTTCGCCGGTAAAACTAATACGAAACACCCGAGCAGAAACACCAGCTACCGTGCCATCGCGCCAATCCATGAAGCCGAAATCATCAGAACCTAAGTCAATGTCTTGGCAGACTTTGGCTAGCACCTTACGCGCATTAGGGCCGGTAATAGTTGCGGTGGCCCAATGATCGGTGACAGACGTGAAGTAAACCTGTAATTCAGGCCATTCAGTTTGTTGCCAAAGCTCAAGCCACGCCAAGACGCCAGCGGCCCCGCCAGTAGTGGTGAACATTAGGTAATGATTGTCGGCCAAACACGCACAAACACCATCATCAAAGATCATGCCGTCTTCTTTGAGCATGACCCCATAACGGCACTTTCCGGGCGCTAATTTGAGGTAAGAATTAGTGTACATGCGGGTGATGAATTCAGCGGCATCTGGCCCTTGAATATCTATTTTTCCAAGCGTACTAGCATCCAAAATACCGACGCTATTGCGCACGGCTAAACATTCTCGATTAACCGCCTGGTGCATTGTTTCGTTGCCCTGAGGAAAATACCACGGGCGCTTCCACTGACCCACATCTTCAAATTCAGCACCCTGCTCTGCGTGCCAACGATGTGCGGCTGTGTATCGCTCAGGGTCAAATAGATCCTTAATGTCCCTACCAGCAATGGCACCAAAGGTGGTTGGTGTGTAAGAAGGCCGAAAAATAGTTGTGCCAGTGGCACTGATACTTTGGCCTAGGGCATTGGCCAATATTGCCATACCATTAATATTTCCTAATTTCCCCTGATCGGTACCAAAGCCGAGGGCTGTGTAGCGCTTGACATGCTCTACTGACTCAAAGCCTTCCAGCACAGCCAATTCTATACTGCTAGCGCTGACGTCTAGCTGGAAATCAACAAATTGACTAGGTGCACGACTGGTGGGCTTAGTGTGGGGGACTAAAAATAGCGCTTGCTGAGGTTGCTCAACAACCTGATTCACCGCTGGCAATGGGCGTTTTACAACACCGTCTCCAAAACCTGCAAGCTTGGCCGCTTCTGCTCCTGCCGTTGCGCCCTCTATAAGGCCCTTAGCAAGGCCAAAGGTACCATTACAGGAGCCGACGGAGCGCTCTTGCTGTTTTGACTCACCGGGCCTAAAGCTGACAATTTTTTCATCCCAAACTGGTTTAGCACCAGTATGAGAGCTCAAGTGAATTGCTGCACTCCACCCCCCTGAAGTAGCGATAAGATCACAGGCTACGGTTTGCACTGGGCCCACAACCTGCGTCCCTTCAGTATTAAGTGCGGCGACAAGCGCCGATCGTACTCGTTTTCCGCCTTTGGCTTCAATGACTCCACTGCCATCAAAAACCGAGATCCCAAGCGCTTTAGCTGACGCCACTAACTCGCCGCTGGGTGCGGTACGAGAGTCAACCACTGCTACCACTTCGCGGCCAGCATTATGCCAGTCGAGTGCTGTGCGGTAAGCATTGTCATTGTTAGTGGCAAGGACTAATTTACGCCCAGGCGCCACGCCAAATCGGTTGATATAGGTAGACACTGAGGACGCTTGCATAACACCTGGAATATCGTTGTGAGCAAACACTAGCGGTCTTTCAAACGCACCTGCGGCCAATACCACCCGCTTTGCTCTCACTCGATGCATACACTGCCGTGGCCCAGAAACCGCCTTCAACCCCAAGTGATCAGTCCGTCTTTCCAAGATGGTTAAAAAGTTGTGGTCATAATAGCCAAATACGGTACTGCGAGTCAGTCGCTGCACGTTATCCAGAGATGCTAATTGCGTATTAATCGATTCTATCCACTGACTAGCAGAGACACCGTCAATCTGCTCTTTAGAGCCCAACAAACTGCCACCAAATTCACTCTGCTCGTCGGCAACAATTACTCTAGCGCCGGTTAAACCTGCCTCAAGAGCAGCCAATAAACCGGCAGGCCCTGCACCCACCACTAAAACATCACAGTGCTGATTGATTTTTTCGTAGGTATCTGGATCGGCTTCTACGGGTGTTTTACCAAGACCGGCAGCCTTGCGAATAAAGTGTTCGTAGGTCATCCATAACTTTTGCGGGTACATAAACGTTTTGTAGTAAAACCCAGGTGGCATAAGGCGACTGAACAAGCCCATTATCCCCATTAAATCAAAATTAACATTCGGCCATCCGTTAACACTAGAGGCTTCAAGGCCTTCGTATAACTCAACTTGCGTGACCTTTAAATTAGGGACTGTAGCTGCCCCAGATCCCAATTGAATAATACCATTGGGCTCTTCCATGCCATGCCCCACAATACCCCGCGGACGAGAGTATTTAAAACTGCGGCCGACCACATTGACGCCATTAGCCAGAAGTGCTGAAGCCAAAGTGTCACCCGCAACACCCTGATAGGCTTTACCATTAAAGGTAAAATTAATTACTTTACTGGGGTCGGTGCGCCCCGGGGTCGAAAGACGGTTTATTTGATTCATACGCCTGCTCCGGTAATCTGTGGCTGAGTACCGACCAAGTAAGTCTCTAAAATCTCATAGGTTAGGGTATTGCGTGTGGCATTAAAGTACCGTCGACAACCAACGCCGTGGTACCACATTTCATGATGCAAACCACGAGGATTTTTGCGGAAAAATAGGTAATCACCCCACTCTGCATCGGTCAGGCTCTCAGGGGCAACAGGTCTTGTAATATGCGCCTCGCCGCCGTAACTGAATTCTTCTTCTTCACGGTGCTCTTGGCAATGTGGACAATAAATTAATAACATAGTCTTTTTCCGATGCTTCTCAGTGCCAACAATTAGTGAGCAACGCCAGCGGCGCCGTGCTCATCGATTAATGCGCCCGTATTAAAACGGTCAATGTTAAATGCCGCCGCTAAAGGATGAGGCCGGTCATTGGCGACGGTGTCAGCAAAAACAAATCCCGATCCGGGCGTCGCTTTAAATCCACCAGTTCCCCAACCGCAATTAAAGTACAGACCACCTACCGAGGTTTTACTGATGATAGGGCATGCATCTGGGCAGGTATCAACAATACCTCCCCACTGTCGGTTCATTTGTAATCGGCTAAAGGCTGGAAAGAGTTCACAGATTGCCTGTACAGTATGTTCAATCACGTTAAATGAACCGCGTTGACCATAACCGTTATAGCTATCCACTCCAGCACCAATGACTAAATCACCCTTGTCTGACTGACTGACATATCCATGCACTGCATTGGACATAACTACCGTGTCTAGACACGGCTTTACTGGCTCTGAAACCATGGCTTGCAAAGGTCGTGATTCCACTGGAAGTCGTATTCCGGCCATGGCAGCGACTAAACCTGAGCTTCCGGCAGTTACACAGGCGACTTTGCGAGCGCCAATAAATCCATTGGTTGTTTCAACGCCAACCACGGCTCCGTCCTTACGACGAATACCCGTTACTTCGGTCTGCTGAATCATATCCACGCCCAGCGCATCGGCGCCGCGAGCATAACCCCAAGCCACTGCATCATGGCGAGCGGTGCCTCCACGAGGCTGCCATGAGGCGCCTAAAATGGGGTAACGGCTATTGCGCGAGATGTTAATCAACGGCGCTATTTCTTTGATTCGTTCAGGAGTTACGACTTCACCATCAATACCATTGAGTCGGTTCGCATTCACTCGCCGTTCTATGTCACGCATGTCTTGCAAGTTATGACCCAGATTAAGTACTCCGCGCTGACTAAACATAACGTTATAGTTCAGTTCCTGGCTAAGCCCTTCCCATAACTTAAGCGATAGCTCATAAAGCTGGGCCGCTTCATCCCACAGATAGTTAGATCGAATAATAGTGGTATTTCGCGCCGTATTACCGCCGCCTAAATAGCCCTTTTCGACCACAGCAACATTGGTAATACCATGAACTTTAGCCAAGTAATAGGCAGTCGCCAAACCATGACCGCCACCACCGACAATAATCACGTCATAATCTTTTTTAGGGGTGGGATTCCGCCACACTTTTTGCCAATTTTCATGGTAAGTGAGCGCATTTTTTAACAGACTAAAAGCGGAGTATCGTTTCATGGTATCCACGGCATTAAGAATCATCAATTGATAGGCTATTTGACCAGTTTTGCAATGGCAGCTGCTAGAACAAAAACGCCAAGGGGTGACTCAAAAACGACAAAATAGAACAATAAACACAATAACAGGCGATTTACGCCTAATATGTCATTATAGTTATGAGATAAGTCTATATTTTGTTGTACTAAAACGACTTAACCGGAGCGCCTTTAGATGTCAGAAAGTCACAAAAAAGCCACTCACTCAGCCCAACTCACAGTGGGTTTTGTGCTCATGCCCAGCTTTACACTGCTACCTTTTTCGGCATTTGTGGATGCCTTGCGACTAGCAGCTGATGAAGGTGACCAAAGCCGCCAAATTAACTGTCAGTGGACGGTAATGGGACCGACATTAGAGCCCATTAGCTCGAGCGCGGGTGTCACGGTAAAACCCTGGGAAGCTTACCGAAATCCAGCAGATTTTGATTACATTGTGGTGGTGGGCGGACTCTTAGAGCACACCCTAACCGGCAGTGAGCATGTAGTTGATTATTTACGGCAGGCCGCTGACGCCCACATACCCATTATTGGTCTCTGCACCGGATCATTTGTCATGATACGAGCAGGATTAATGGACCAACGGCGCTGCTGTGTCAGTTGGTTTCACCACAAGGATTTAACCGACCGCTACGACCATGTAACACCGATTGCCGACCAGCTTTTTGTAGATGATGGCGACCGAATTACCTGCGCTGGCGGCGCTGTAGCTGCAGATTTGGCCGCCTATATTATTGAGCGCCATTTGGGACAAAGCTGGGCCCGTAAGAGTTTGCGGATTTTAGTCATGGACAAACCACGGCCAGCTAGCGCCCCCCAACCGCAGTCAGGGGCTGACTATCAAGTGAATAATCGTTGGGTGGCAAGAGCCCTGTTGCTGATGGAACAAAATCTGAGCCGGCCACTGAGTAGCGACGAGATAGCATTGAGAATGAGTATTTCCAAACGCCAATTAGAGCGTTTATTTGTAAGTGTCACTGGGGAAAGTTTGCAGAAGTTCTATCGAAAAATTCGTCTTCGTTATGGACTCTGGTTGTTGCAAAACACGGATCGTCTAATTACTGAAATTGGCCAAGATTGTGGCTTTTCAGATACGGCCCACTTCTCACGTGTTTTTCGCCAAGCCTTTGAAAAAAAACCAACCGATTACCGGCGTTAGACCAACTACCTTAGAGCGCGACGTTCAGCACTAGGTGGCTTACCGTAAAGATCACTGTAGCATTTACTAAAGTGTGGTGCGGTTGAGAATCCGCAGCTTATGGCGACATCAATGACTGCAATGGATGTCTGCAATAATAATAAGCGCGCTCGTGACAATCGCAATTCAAGATAATACCTTGATGGTGCACAGTGCAGGTAGCGATTAAATAAACGTTCTAGCTGACGGCGGGAAATTCCAACGTAGTCGGCTACTTCATCAAGCGTCAGAGGCTCTTCGATATTACTTTCCATCAGCGTTACAGCATCGACCAGTCGCGGTTGGCTGGCGCCTATTAAATATTTGAGTGGCGCGCGCTGCGCGTCTTTTTCAGTGCGCACCCTATCACAGGTAAACTGCTCAGAAATCTCTTGAACTAATTGATGGCCATGAATACTTGCGATGAGATTAAGCATTAGGTCGATTGAGCTAATTCCCCCCGAACAGGTATACCGATCACGATCAATAACAAATAGACTTGAGGTAATCTCTAGTCGTGGAAATTCTTCACGCAGACTAGACAAGTTTTCCCAATGAATGGTGCACCGATAACCATCCAATAGACCCGCAACTGCCAGTGCGTAGGTGCCAGTATCTATTCCGCCTATGGGGATTTTTCTCTTGGCTATCTTGCGCAGACCATCAGTGAGCAACTTATTACAGTATTTCTTAACCGAATAACCACCGCACACCATCAGAATATTTGCGTCTGTAGCATCCGCAAGGCTGCCATCTATTGTCAACTCAAGACCTGCACTAGAAATGACTGACTGGCCATCAAGGCTATGTACAGACCAAGTATAAAGAGCACGATCAGTGAGTCTATTGGCCATACGCAAGATACCAATAGCATTAGAAAAGGCACTGAGCGTATATTCAGGAAGCATTAAAAAGCTGACATGCAGAGCAGTTTCAGCTTCGGGAACATTTAGGTTTGATGAGTTGAACATTATTAAAACCCCCGTCAAGAGTATAGCTCAGGACGCACGCATTACATTTCAGGATTGGCCTTTTGGAAGAGGCTCTTGCCGCGAGTATATGCCATGAAAAGGATTTCAAGAAGACTTTTATTTACGTCTGCGTTTACGCCCACCTGGCGCTTCAACCAGGGCTTTTTCGGCAGGCTTTTCTACCACAGAAAAGAGATTTGGGAAGGGGTCGGTTTTGTTAGGAAAAGCCATCGCATCAACAAAGTATTGTTGAAATTTTGGCTCCATTGCCGTTTCAATCTTTTCGATATTAGTCACCAGAGATTCAATGGTATTGCGTGATTGGCGGTTAAGCAGAGCGATTCTAGCGCCAGTGCCGGCAGCGTTACCCGCAGAAGACACCTGATCAAGCGCGCAATCAGGAATCAACCCCAGCACCATGGCATGCTTGACATTGATATGACTGCCAAAGGCACCGGCAAGCCGAATACGATCAATATGGTCAGTGCCGATCTTGTCCATTAACAGCTTAACCCCAGCATAGAGTGCCGCTTTGGCCAATTGAATTTGACGGACATCATTTTGAGTAATGGTAATGGGCGATTGGCGTTCAATACCAAGAATCTCGGTGATATCGGGCTGATACAAGACATAAGAGAAAGTGCGGCCATCGGCAATAATTCGATCACTTTGGGCCGCTAGAGACCCATCAATGACCCCGTCGACGGTAATAATGCCCGCCAAATACATTTCAGCGACCACTTCAATAATACCTGACCCACAGATACCTGTTACACCGAACTTGGTAATCTGCCCGTCAAAGTCAGTCTCATTGGACCAGAGCTCGGACCCAATTACTCTAAAACGAGGTTCTAAGGATTGCGGATCAATACGCACTCTCTCTATGGCTCCAGCAGCAGCGCGTTGACCCGAACTTATTTGAGCGCCCTCAAAAGCAGGCCCTGTTGGACTAGAACAGGCCAACAAACGGTTCTTGTCGCCAAGTACAATCTCCGCATTAGTTCCTACGTCCACCAGCAGCGTCATTTTGTCCTGCTTTTGGGGCTCTTCAGAGAGGATAACCCCTGCGGTATCCGCACCAACATGACCAGCAATGCAAGGCAATACATAAATCCTACCCCCATAATTGATCTTTAAATCTAACTCCCGTGCTGCAACTTCAATAGCTGCATCGGTCGTCAACGCAAAAGGTGCCCCACCTAGTTCTACTGGATCAATACCGAGGAGAAGGTGATGCATAATCGGATTGGCCACTAGGGTTATCTCTAGAATATCCTCAACCGCACCTTTAACCTGTTTAGCGACATTGGCAAACAGGTCATTTAACGCACCACGAATACTGGCGGTCATCTCTGCGGCGCCTTCTGGATGCATCATCACGTAAGACACTCGGCTCATGAGATCTTCGCCGAAGCGAATTTGCGGGTTCATCATGCTAGCACTGGCCAATACTTCCCCACTTGAGAGGTCGCAAAGGTGCACTGCCACTGTAGTTGAGCCAACATCTACCGCCACACCATAGGCGTTGAGATGAACCCCAGGCCATAGCGCGACAATGGAGGTATTTTTATGCACGGCTACTGTCAAGGACCGACCACTCTTTTTCAGTGCGGGCTGTATACTTCTCAGTAACAGAGTGTCACAAATCAACCCAGTTAAGCCCCACTCAGCCTCCAGCGCCTCGAGTAAGTGCTGCAAGTCACCCTTAGGCACCTCCATGTCTGGCTCTGGTACTTCGACAAAATAAAGGCGTGTAGCGGCGTCTAATTCAATGTCACGATGTTCAGCGTCTTTACGGACCACTTGCCGATGCACTTGACTCTCAGGGGGCACGTCAATGACGCAATCATCAAGTAATAAGGTGTGACAGCTTAATCGACGACCGCTAGCTAGAGGTTTTTTCCGCTGACTATAGTTTTTTTCAGTGTCACTTAGGGGCGACAGATGGGTAGTGGCAGAATGTATTTGATGCTTAGGAAATGCGCCTTCGGCACAGGTGATCTGACACCGACCACAGAGACCACGTCCACCGCACACTGAGTCTATGTCTACACCCAAACTACGTGCCGCATCAAGCAAGGGCGTGTGCATGGGAAAACTGCCACGTCGACCGGACGGCGTAAATACAACCTTGACCTGCTTTTCAGTCATCAGACTTACCTATTATTTTTTATCGTTTCACAATAATCTTAGGCAATTTTATGCACGCTTGCGACGACCACCACGTACGCGCTCTGTACCAGGGGCTGGGGCTTGTCGATACGCCTTAATCCAGCGCGCACAATTCGGATCATTACCCATCATCACATCACCGCCACGCACTGCTTGCATGACTTCAGCATGCAGTGGACTGGTAATCGCAGACGTCATACCTGCGCCCATAGCCATGGTTAAAAACGCACTGTTAATACCATTGCGGTTGGGCAAACCAAAACTAACGTTGGAGGCACCACAGGTGGTATTTACTTTTAATTCTTCTCGCAAGCGTCGCACCACATGCATGACCTGCAAGCCTGCAGAATTGATAGCACCGATAGGCATTACCAGAGGATCAACAATGATGTCACTGTAGTGAATTCCATAATCAGCAGCACGCTCAACTATCTTTTTAGCCACGGCAAAGCGCTCATCAGGATCCTCTGAAATACCCGTCTCATCGTTTGAAATTGCCACTACCGCAGCACCATACTTCTTGACCAGCGGCAGCACACGTTCAAGTACCTCATCTTCACCCGTTACCGAGTTCACTAGTGCCTTGCCTTGATATACCGACAACCCAGCTTCAAGAGCCTCAATAATTGATGAATCAATACTAATCGGTACGTCTGTAATGGACTGCACCAATTGAATAGACTCAGCCAAAATACGCGGCTCATCTGCCAGTGGGATACCCGCATTGACATCAAGCATCTGCGCTCCGGCTAGAACCTGAGCTAGAGCGTCAGCTTCAACACGGCTGTAATCGCCATTTTTCATTTCTTCCGCAAGAATTTTGCGGCCGGTAGGATTTATACGCTCGCCAATAATAACAAAGGGTTGGTTAAAGCCAATCTTAACTTCTCTGGTGGCGGAGCTCAGTGTTGTAATGGTCATAATAAATCCTAAGGGTATGTCTAATTTTACCTAAAAAACGTTATTTTAAGCTTTTTTTGTTACGTCGTTGTCAGACCTTTACCGGCAAATTCAAATTCACCGTCTTGTATTTTGTACATCCATGCAGCCGATTTTTTTAACCCACCCAGAGGATACAGATGGCACTGCCGAATCAAGCAATCAGGGTCAGCCTGGATACCTGTGATTAAATCACGCAGTAGCTGGCTTGGTTCTGAAGAGGGAGCGTTAACGTATTGACCCAAAAAAGAGTCTTTAAGCGTCAATTTCAGCATATTGATCGGACTTCGCGTTAACATACGCATGGATGGACCAACTCCACAATGCTGCGCATGGCGTAGCAAACTCTTGATCGTCGCCAAACCAGGAATACCTACATAGACTGGCAATTCATTAGCCTGCTCTCGGATCTTTTTCTCCCAGGCCAGTATTGGCGCTGCCTCGAACACAAACTGCGTTGCCAGATACAGACTCATATCGGTGTTGCGAGCATAGTCATTTTTTTCTTTAATAGCCAAGGCGCAGTCGGCATCTGGAATGTCTGGGCAACCTTCAGGATGACCCGCTAAACCTAATTTACTGAACCCGTACTTTTCGAAGAGTCCGGTGCGCAAAACCTCAATAGACGCACTGAATTCACCTAGCGGTTTGTCGACCCCACCTCCAATCAACAATCCTTCAGTGATCCCGATTTCGCCTTGCAAGACAGCTAGGTTTTCTTCTAGGGCCTTGGCTGAAATAATTGAGCGTGCAGCAAAATGGGGCACTGGATTGTAACCTTCAGACTTCAAGCGACGAACAGTTGTGAGCGTATCAGCAAAATCAGAGCCCGGTAAAAATGTTACGTAAACAGTGCACCCTGGGCGCACCATTGAGCTGAAGTCAGCAACCTTTGCGGCCCCGCCTGGCGTGACCTCCAATGTGGTATGGCGCATCATGTTTATCAGCGCTTGCTTCTCTCCGGTCATGCTCAAGGACATCTAAATTTTCTCCACTATTACACTATCGAGTGCCTCATAAGACACTCTAGACTACCAATTAATGATTATATTATTCGGCTTTGAGACCTTTATTTTTTACTAAAATTTTGATGTCTTCATCTGAGTATTCTTCCTCAAGCGCCGTTGCAAAACCCTCTGCGAGAGATTGCAGAGTTCCCTCAGATTCCAATACACTGGACTCGCGCCGCCAGTCGGCAAGATATTCATCACTGCCACCTTTACCAGCACGCATGGCCGCTCGATCAATAGCCGCCTGAAACCGATGACTCAGAATTGCCTTGCCACGCTCGCGACCTCGTTTAACTAGAACTTGAGCAGGAATGTCGCGCCAGAAAACAACGATTTTTTGCATGTTTAGAACCACTCCAGATTACATCGGCAGCTTGTATCAGCCAAATTTTAAGACTTGTATCTCTAACCCCGTTTGCAGATCTCCATAGCCACAGGGCTCATGTTTAAACTCTAACCCTAGTGCAACAGCCGCAGTTTTCGCTCGAGCCAGCAAGTCTGGATTATCTTGTTGCGACAAATAGACCACACGGGTGTAATGAGCAAAAAATTGATCCCTTAGCTGAGGATATACATCTAACTTTAACCCTTTGATCATTATTCTATCAAAGTGCTGAACCAAAAAATCAGTCAAATAAAAACTTCCCAATTCTTGCTCAGCAAGCTGGTTGAACTTTTGCTCTCCTGCAAAGAACGAGTAACAGTGCGCCCCAGGCAGTCGATCTATACCCTCTTCCTGCAACACCTTATCAATTTCGCCTGCGGTACCACAATCCGCATAGGCCACAAATATATTGTCATACTGATGACGATACTGAGCAATCTTTTTTCGTAATTTACCAGCGATTAATTGTGGCTTGTTGTGTAGCTCAGCATCAAGACACTGTAAATCTATGTGAGCCCAGCCATTGAGCGCTTGTAACGTTACAATTTCATGAGCCAGTGCACCGCATGCGATGATTAAAATCGGTGCTGGCTGTTCCACCTGACCACAAAGAGTGCTCATCAGGCAATCATGTCAAGTTCTCTGCGTTCAGAGACCAAGCGAATAGCGGTGGTTGCCGCATCGGCAGCATCGCGACAGTAAGCATCTGCTCCTACCGCATCACCAAACTCTTGATTGAGCGGTGCACCGCCGACCATGACCATATACTTGTCACGTAAACCCTGTTCTTTAAGTGCATCAATAACCACTTTCATGTACGGCATAGTAGTCGTCAATAGTGCAGACATCCCTAGGATATCCGGTTTGTGCCTCTCAAGTGCAGCGAGGTATTCCTCTACAGAATTGTTAATACCAATGTCATAAACATCAAATCCGGCACCTTCCATCATCATAGCGACCAAATTCTTGCCAATATCATGAATATCGCCTTTGACGGTACCGATCACCATAGTGCCGACGGGTTTAGCCCCCGTTTCTGCGAGCAATGGTTTTAAGATAGTCATACCCCCTTTCATGGCGTTGGCTGCGAGCAAAACTTCTGGCACGAAAAGAATACCGTCCCGAAAGTCGACACCAACAACCGTCATACCATCTACTAGGGCTTCACCTAACACACGTTCCGCTGACCAACCCCGTGCGAGTAAAATGTCGGTACCCTCCATGACCTCTTCCTTTAATCCGTCATAAAGATCGTCATGCATTTGCAGTACCAATTCATCATCAGGCAAATCGGCTAATACGATATCGTCTTCTTCAGACATGGTTCACAACCCTCAAATAGGTAGATCTAGTCATTTTTAATAGTCTCGGTCAGCAAATGAGCCTTTACGCCGAGCCATAAAATCAAGTAACGCTTCATCAACCGCAGGATCTAGATCTGGCGCCTGATATTCATTAAGCATTTTCTTCCATATTAGATTTGCTCGCTGAGCAGTATCCAACGCACCATCTGCTGTCCACTGCTCGTAGCTATTATTATCAGCAACGGTAGAGCGGTAAAATGCAGTTTCAAAATTCTTCAACGTGTGCGCCGAACCAAGATAATGCTTACCTGGCCCCACTTCACGCACCGCATCAAGAGCCTGCCCATTCTCAGACATATCCATGCCACCAAGTAGTACAGAAATCATGCTAGCCTGATCGCAATCCATAATAAATTTCTCATAGCCCATAGCCAATCCTCCCTCCAGCCAACCGGCGGTGTGCAACATGAAATTGACCCCCGCTAGCGCTGAGGTCTGCAGCGTATTAGCTGCCTCGTAGGCCGCCTGGGCATCTGGTAGTTTCGAGCCGCAAAGTCCTCCACCACTACGAAAAGGGACACCTAATCGCCTTGCTAGAGCGGCAGCAGCATAGATAACTTGGCTAGGCTCTGGAGTACCAAACGTCGGTGCACCTGTGGCCATGGACACAGCAGCAGCAAAGGTACCAAAGATTACTGGCGCGCCCGGACGACACAACTGAGTAAAAGCTACGCCCGCTAACGCTTCGGCAAGAATTTGAGTGACTGTACCTGCTGTTGTCACGGGTGACATGGCACCTGCGAGTATAAAGGGCGACACAACGGTTGCCTGATTGTTGCGAGCATAAACCTTCAGCGAACCAAGCATCGTTGCATCGTAGGTCATTGGAGAGTTGACGTTGATGAGGCTAGTTAACACACAGTTTTGGTCAACAAACTCAGCACCGAAAACAAGTTTTGCCATATCAACAGTGTCTTGAGCACGTTCATGATGAGTTACTGAACCCATGAGCGGCTTGTCGCTGTATTTAAAGTGACTGTAAACCATATCAAAATGGCGTTTGTTGACAGGCAGATCGACCGGCTCACAGATGGTGCCGCCAGAGTGATGGAGACCCGGCGCCATGTAGGCCAATTTAACGAAATTATTAAAATCTTCAATTGTCGCGTAGCGACGGCCTTTGTCAATATCATGGACAAAAGGCGACCCATAAGCGGGCACTAAAACAGTTCGTTTGCCACCAATAATAGTACTACGCGCGGGGTTGCGTGCATGCTGTATATACTCGCTCGGCGCAGTTGCTTGAATGAGTGATCGACATAAACCCTTAGGGAAACGTACTCGTGTGCCCTGCACATCTGCGCCGGCATCCTTCCACATTTCCAAAGCTTCAGGATCATCTAGAAAATCAATACCGATCTCTTCAAGTAAGATGTCAGCATTATCTTCGATGAGCTGGAGACTTTCTTCGCTGAGGTAGTCCATGTAAGGGATTTTTCGTTCAATAAACGGGGTCGTTGCAACCACCGCGTTAGCACGAGCCTCGCGACGGGCATCACGCCCACCACCCTCTCTACCTGGTCTTCTTCTACCGGTTCGCTCAGTCATAATTATCAGTCCAATAAAGCTCTTAACGGCCCTTTAAAAGCAGCTCTTCTATGCTTGGCAGTCTGTGCCTCTTTCTAGCCCATCGCATGCGATGTTGCGACCTAGCCGTATTCGCTCGCGACACAATTTTGATCTAAAAATCAGCTTCTTAAGGCACTATTATCTGGGTCAAAAGCAGATTCTGTCACCACGGTAGCGCGATGCTTTTGACCAAGGATTTCAATCTCTAATTCTGTACCCTCGGCGGCAAAAGCTGTTTTTACTAAGCCCAGCGCCAATGATTTGTTGACGCGGAAACCAAAGCCTCCTGATGTTGCTCGCCCAACAAGATCTCCATGACTGTATAAACCCTCAGAACCTCGAGCGTCGGCATCCGTGACATCATGAACTTCCAACGTAACGAAAGTATTATCAAAGCCTCGCTCTTGCCAGGCCTTTAATCCAGCCTTACCGACAAAATCACAGTCTTTATCCAGCTTAACAAAGCGATCCAGACCTGATTCTAGCGCTGAGTATTCAATGGACATTTCGCGCGGAATCAGACGGTAGGATTTCTCTAAACGCATACAGTCCATTGCTCGAATACCAAAGGGTTTAATATCAAACTCAGCACCCGCTTTTATTAACTCATCGAAAATATAGTTTTGCATTTCAATAGGATGATGCAACTCCCACCCTAATTCTCCGACAAAGTTAACTCTCAGTGCTTCGGCTTGAGCGTAACCCACATTGATCGACTTTCCTGTGAGCCACTTAAAGCTCTCATTAGACAAATCAGTATCAGTAATCTTTTGCAGCACTTCACGAGATTTTGGTCCAGCCAACACTAGCACACCCATTTGAGTAGTGATTTTTTGCAACTGAACAGATCCATCCTTGGGTGCTAGTTTGGTGAGGTAGTCCCAGTCATGACGCTCGTTAGCACCAGCAAAAACTAAGTAATAGCTGTTTCTAGCACGCTTATAAATAGTGAATTCTGCTCGCACGCCGCCATTGAGAGACAACATGTGGCAAAGGCCGATACGTCCAATCGCCTTGGGAACATTATTGGCAACGATACTGTTCAACCAAGTTTCTGCACCATGCCCTGAAACTGTCGCCTTAGAAAATGCCGACATATCTAACAATCCGACCTTATCATGGACATGACGACACTCATTTCCAACAAACTCAAAATAGTTGGAGCGACGGAATGAGTTTTTTTCCACGATGCGTCCATCAGGCAGTGCTGTAGAGTGATTTTTGTTCCACAGCGTGTCACCTTTATTAAGCTGTTGCTCTGTCAGAGCATATCCAGGAGGAGCGAACCAATTAGGCCGCTCCCAACCATAGACGCTTCCAAATACTGCACCCAGCTCTTTCATACGGTCATAACAGGGCGCAGTTTTTAGGGGCCGTGCGGCACTACGCTCTTCATCAGGATAGTGATTTTTAAAAACGTGATCATAGGCCTCTTCATTTTTACTCCGCAGATAACCACGCGAGGCATAGGGCCCAAATCGTCGAGGGTCAACACCCATCATATCGACTGTCGGCTCACCATCAACGATCCATTCAGCGAGTTGCCATCCAGCTCCGCCAGCAGCGGTGATACCAAAACTATGACCTTCATTGAGCCAGAAATTTTTCAATCCCCAGGCTGGCCCAACAATGGGATTACCGTCGGGGGTATAAGCGATAGCGCCGTTATAAATTGTCTTTACGCCCACCTCTGCAAAGGCAGGAACACGACTCATGCATGCCTCAACATGCGGCATAAGACGATCCAAGTCGCCATTAAAGAGCTCGTACTCAGATTCTGCACTGGGACCATCGACATAACAGCAGGGCGCATTTTCTTCATAAGGCCCAAGAATCAGACCACCCGCTTCTTCACGCAGATAATAGCCCGCATCTGAATCACGCAGTACTGCCTGTTCAGGTAACCCAGCTGCTTTGCGCGCTAAAATCTCAGGATGTGGGTCGGTAACAATATATTGATGCTCTACCGGAATCACAGGTATATCTAAGCCAACCATTTCACCGGTTTTACGCGCAAAGTTACCCGTACAGCAGACAACGTGCTCGCAATGAATATCGCCTTTATCTGTTTTTACAATCCAGCTATCATCACCTTGCTGTTCCAGGTCAAGAACCGCGGTATTTCTATAAATTTCAGCACCACGCGATCGCGCGCCTTTGGCCAAAGCTTGAGTTAAGTCCGCCGGTTGAATGTAGCCATCATCGGGATGTTGAATGGCACCAATCAGGCCCTCAGTGTTACACATTGGCCACGCTTCCTTAACTTGCTCAGGCGTTAAGAAATTAACCTCAACACCAACCGTCTGAGCCACTCCCGCGTAGTAACGATACTCATCCATACGATCTTCCGTAGAAGCTAGGCGAATATTGGATACCACACTAAAACCAACGGTCTGACCCGTTTCTTTTTCTAGCTCATGGTAGAAATCTACCGAATATTGGTGCAACTTACCCACCGAATAGCTCATGTTGAAGAGGGGTAATAGCCCTGCAGCGTGCCAAGTGGACCCTGAGGTCAATTCTTTGCGTTCGACCAGCACCACATCAGTCCAACCTTTTTTGGCAAGATGGTAAAGGGTGCTTACGCCCACAACACCACCGCCAACTACAACCACGCGTGCATTTTTTTTCATACTAGCTTCTCAAATTGACTATTTATTATCACCCTGCCTAGGAATAAAGTGTAACTGCCATAATGGGATTAGATAGAGTACAGTTACGACAGTTGTGTACCTGCAAGCGTCACTCGAAAACCCCCGAATGGGAGGGTCGTCGGTCGTTTTTAAGACAGCAATTGACGGTCATGGAAATCCGCTACAACGGTGGTTTAAGGAAGATGATTGTCCAACATATAAGTCAGTATTTGAGAGGGTATAATAATAATGAGTGATATCGATATCGCCCGTAAAGCGACAATGAAACCAATCAATGAAGTTGCTGAAAAGCTTCAAATTCCTGAGTCAGCGATTATCGCTTATGGCAAAACCAAGGCTAAGATTGATCCTGAATACCTAACAACATTGAGTGACCGGCCAGATGGCAAACTTATTTTGGTCACAGCAATTACGCCGACACCTGCAGGTGAAGGCAAAACAACCACGTCCGTTGGTCTGACCGACGGGCTGAGTAGGATTGGTAAGAAGTCAATTGTATGCCTCCGCGAGCCTAGCTTGGGGCCCTGCTTCGGAATGAAAGGTGGAGCGGCAGGCGGTGGCTATGCGCAAGTGGTTCCAATGGAAGATATAAATCTGCATTTTACCGGTGATTTTCATGCCATAGGTGCCGCGCATAATTTACTGTCTGCACTACTGGACAATCATATCCATTGGGGCAATAGCTTAGAAATTGATGCTCGTCGCGTTCAATGGAAACGTGTCATTGATATGAACGATCGCGCCCTTCGAAATATTACCGCTGGTCTTGGCGGACCGGGTAATGGATTCCCGCGGCAAGATGGTTATGATATTACTGTCGCCTCAGAAATCATGGCAATCTTCTGTCTATCCAATGATCTGGAAGATTTAAAAGCTCGTCTCAACAAAATTGTGGTTGCGTATACTCGCGATAACAAGCCCATTTTGGCCAGTGAAATTAAAGGTATTGGCGCAATGGCAGTGCTATTGAAAGACGCACTAGCACCAAATTTGGTGCAGACATTAGAAAATAATCCAGCGATTATTCACGGCGGCCCGTTTGCTAACATTGCACATGGCTGCAACTCAGTTATAGCCACTAAAGCCGGCTTGAAGATGGCTGACTATGTGGTAACCGAAGCCGGATTTGGCGCTGACTTAGGCGCGGAAAAATTCTTCAACATTAAATGCCGTAGCGCCGGCCTAAATCCAGACGCTGCGGTCATTGTAGCCACGGTGCGTGCTCTAAAAATGCATGGTGGCGTCGCCAAAGATGAACTGAGTATTGAAAATGTTGAGGCCGCTAATGAAGGCTGTAGTAATCTAGTTCGGCATATTGAAAATGTTAAATCGTTCGGCGTCCCTGTAGTGGTGGCGATTAACCGCTTCATCACTGATACTGATGCTGAAATTGCCATAATCAAGAAAGTGGCAGAAGCTAATGGTGTGAAAGCTATCGAGTGCACCCACTGGTCAGATGGAGGTGCAGGCACTGAAGAACTTGCCCATGAAGTCGTAGCGCTAGTCGATGGTGGTCACGCTAACTTTGCACCACTTTATGCCGATGAAATGCCAATTTGGGACAAAGTTAGAACTATTGCAACTCGTCTCTACCGCGCAGATGACATTATTGCCGACAAAAAAATTCGCGATCAAATTCAAAATCTGCAAGACTCGGGCTATGGGCATTTTCCAGTGTGCATCGCCAAAAGTCAGTACAGCTTCTCCACCGACCCTAACCTAAAAGGTGCCCCAGATAATCATGTCATGGCAATCCGTGAAGTCCGCCTCTCCGCAGGCGCTGGCTTTATTGTAGTGGTCTGCGGGGATATTATGACAATGCCTGGTCTTCCCCGCATACCGGCGGCAAACAATATTGATATCAATGCAAGTGGTGAGGTGGTGGGCTTATTTTAAACCCCACAACAAGCTCGGTCGTCGCACTCAAATGTCCCAAT
>CAJIZU010000053.1 GCA_905181925.1 gamma proteobacterium HTCC2207 | reverse complement strand
TTGGTGGCTGCATAGACATTCTGATTAGGAATGGCCATCCAAGCGGCCAGGGATGCCACATTAAGGATGTGACCCTTTTTTCTAGAGGCCATATCATTGGCATATAAATGGCTCAATGATGTTAAGGCGAGTACGTTGACGGTAATCATGCGCTCTTGCTCAGCAAGGCTTAGTTCAGTGAAAAACCCGTTGTGTAAAAGCCCCGCGTTGTTGACCAAAAGGTCAATTTGCAGGTTTTGATCGCAGGTGCGTTGAAAAAGCGTCTGGGCGGCCTGTGGTTCAGATAAGTCAGTGGCCATAACGGTGCAGTTAATGCCGTAGGTCTGACTGAGTTTTTCGCTGACCTCATTCAACTTATCTTCACGTCGCGCCACTAAAACTAAGTCATAGCCCTGAGCGGCCAGAATATCGCCAAACTCCAGTCCGATGCCGTCGGATGCGCCTGTAACTAGTGCAATTTTGTTACCCATAATGTACTCCCCAAGCCGTTAATATTTAGTATTATTATTGTTTAAAGTCGACAAAAATAGGCGAAGACCATGCTTGTTGACCTAGTGGTTTCTGGCAGTCATCTTTCTCAGCTGTTCGGTAGTCACCAAAACAGGGGTCAGTTGCAATGGCATTGCCCTGATCATCAAAGCTGGTGCGCAAATTACCACCATTAATGGTCGCAATAGCCTGCTCGTGAGCCCGGATGTAGTAAAGAGCGTCGCGGCCATCGATGGCAAAGTTAGGATCTTCAAACTCAATATTGCAGCCTTCTACAGAGGGCGCGCACTCGAAGGTTCGCCACGGGTCTTCAATCAATGGTGAAACTTCTTCGCCGGCAAAGGACTGGGGTCTGATCTTGATAACCTCAATACGATCGATAAGGTAGCGTTCATCTGAAGGGTTGTAGCACTCACCAAGAGACAGTTTCTGCAAGCGCTTCTCCTCAAGTGTTGCCACGACATAGTCGGGACAACCCGGTAACTGTTTAAAAGAACCAACAACCTTAGCGCTGAACATTGGGTTACTACTCATGTCGACATCACTTCCCATAGGTAGTGACTGATTGCTTTGTGGTGCATTGAGTAGATCAAACCATACAAGCATGCGGTGGCCACTGGTTCCGTAGACTTCCCGACGCTTCATGGCGTCCCAAATAGCGTCTCGATCACGACCTTGAGCATGCACTGCTGCTATGCCTCCAGCATTTAAAAAAGAGTTTGTGCGTTCAAATTCTGATGCAAATATTTTGGCACTCACAGGATCAATCTGATCAGCGGTAAGAGATTTAGGTGCAGTCTCTGTTACCACTGCAGTGCTGGCAAAAATGGATTCCCAAAAACTGTCTCGAACACCGGTTGAGTCAGTGGTATTGTTTCTATCGAGTTGTTTAAACCCGTGACCAGCTCTTGCTGAGTGAGTGTCTGTAGAGCCAATAAAGCCCCAGCGATAGCGCAAGGGGTTTTCTGGATCATCAAGATTTTGTAGTGCAAGACCATATTGCACTGACTTACGCGGTTTGTAGTTAAATGCGGGTAGAAAAACATCTCGCGCTTGTCCGGCATCAAGCCATTCCTCGGGGGTACTCCCGGGAACCGTCATAAAGCCATAAATGGTATCCACTTGTACAAAGTTATGGCGAGCCTCTGCTGCGCGAAAGTCACATTCTTTAGCGTCAATGCCTTCGGCTAAACAGCGATCGGCAATAATTTCACCTGCTTGCCAGCAAGCAGGAAGATAATTGGCTTGGGGAGCAGGGCAGACCCATTCACCCTTGTCATTGCGGGTACGAACCGTGAAGTCTCGAAATACCTCTGAGTTACCATGGCCAGAATACACTTCGATTAAACGCGTTTTATCGGTGTCACTATTTGCCTTGGTCAATTGATGTATCCAATTGGCATTGGGCGGTGTATAAAACCCCCAGCTGGTGCCGTGAGGGACAACAATGTTGTCAAAGCCCCACTCATCGAGCTTTTTAAACAGCTCCCCGGGTGTGGCGACACTTTCATAGCAGTTGGCTGGGAGTAATGGGCTGGGCAGAGATGGGTCACACACCGGTGTGCCGGCCATGTTTTCAACCCAGGTGTTGTACGAGGCGTAATAGTCTTTATGACGTGGGTCTAGGACTCCTAAAATACCCGATTGCTTGCCATCATTTGAACGTGCGGCAATGGTGGCTACCCCAACACCTACTGAGGCAATGGGATGGCTGGGTAGTTTTGCTGGGTCATCGTCTTTAAACAGTACATTGTGATGGCCGTAATGATTTTCAGCCACGGTACCTACTTGAGTCCACTCCCAGCCGAGGAATGCAACTATATCGGGGTTCATTGGGTCACCGGCGGTACGATTACATTGACGCACTGAGTTCATACCGTCGCGCCATTGGCCCAAGGTAAAACTCTCGGCATGATCAGTCAAAAAATAAAAGTCTAACTGTGAGACGAAGCGTGCATAGTCACAGGCAAATGCTGGTGGATAGGCTCCTGAAGCACCGTGCATCATCGGCAAGCTGTACATAAAGGCATCCGCCGAGTTGGTGGTATGCACATGAGTATCACCAAAAAGAATCTGTTTTTTGGCCATCACGCCATCATTTCTACTGTTAGTGCGCGCCGCTATAACCTCGGCTGGCAGACGATCTTGTGTAATCTCAACGGGCGTTAGTGGAGAGGTATCCCATGCTGAGTTGGGGTCTTCAAAGTAGCCAGGGAAAAGCCGATACACCGATTCCGGCGCATTATTCGTTAATACGAGGGCGATGGTGATCCCCAAAATAGCTACAACAGCGGAAAACTTTTTAAACATTTTTAAACCCCTTTTTATTAAATAATTCCATAACTTCGCCCAATAAACCAGTATAAGCCTAAGCCGCAGAGTGCTGCTGATACTAAATCAATGACTAATCTAGTGTCAGTGAGAAACCTAGATTGTCTTATTTGCTGTAACAGCGCCCAAACCACAGCGATGATCACTATTTGACCCAACTCAATACCCAGATTAAAGCCAAGTAGGGCAGGGAACAACTGTGTATTGGCCAATCCTGTTTCCGTCAGAGCACTGGCAAAGCCAAAACCGTGAATCAATCCGAATATAACGCTCGTCACCAAGCGCAGATTAGCTGACAAATGCTCATCTGCAGAATTCCATAGATAGGCTAATGTGAATAACGCTAGCCCTAGACCGCTCAGGGCACTCAATCCAATATTCCAGATTAAATTGATAAGCACTATTAGTAATAGGCCCGCCACAGAAAAATAGGTAATTTGGCGATGATTACCGGTGAGTACAGCGATATTTTGTACGGCCACCAGGGCGATGGTAAAGCCAATTGCGGCTTCAACAATATCAAGATCTGGTATTATCCAGCCCAGCGCAGCTAGCGCTAAGGTGATGCTATGACCCAGCGTGAAACCTGTGACCATCCAGACTAAGACTTTCAAACTGCGGAGGAGCAATAAAAGCGCTAATAGAAACGCAATATGGTCGATGCCGCCAAAGATATGTTCGATTCCAATCAAGACGAATTGAGTAATGCTGTCAAACCAGTGACTACTAGTGGCTAGTTGATTAGTAATTTCATGCTGCCGCTGTTTGTTGGTAAATAGGTACTGATAAGACGGCTCCCTATTGAGGGACATGTTTGCATAATGGACGTGAGAACTAGCAACATTAAAAAAGCTATTAATACTGATGCTGATATCACCCAAGGATGCGCCGCAGTCGAAGACTAATCTAACACGAACATATCCCAGTGCTGAGGGTATTGGTCTCACGACTTCCGTACTTGAGCAGGGCAGACTATCTTGGGATACGCTAATAGCGCTAATTAGATGGCCTACCAATAGGGTATCTAAAGATTGGTTACTCTGACTTTGAAGCCGAGTAATTTCTCTGGATTTAGCCGTAAAAACTGCGGTGGCAATATTGTCAGTTATTTCCCAGTCAGAAAAAGACTGACTACGATTATGGGAATGAGCCTGTGATGAAGTCGTGGTGACGATGAAGGTTAGCAGAATAGCAATTGTTAGTGGGATCAACTTAACCATTACTGAGGCGCCTGTTTAACGATCGATGGCGAGTTTAGCCACTCAATAGTCGCGTTGGTACGCAGCTGCTCGATATAGCCTTTAAGTGCCTTATCACTGGACGCGGTATTGGTTCCGTTGGCGGCGACAACGTCACTTTGAATACTGTCCAACATGGTTTGTAATGTACGTTGGCGGACGCTTAGGTTATTGCGCAGCGCACCATCACTGATCGCTTTTTGTACCAACAATTCTTCTTCTATCAGACGATCTAATACAAGGGTTCTGTCTTGTGCACTAGCGGCGCTGCGTTTCTCCTGACTATAAAGGGCCAGAGCCTGATTATATTGAGCTTTTCCAATGGCGGTGTCGTTGACCCAAGCGACTACGGTCGTGTCATCGGTTACTGACACATAAGGGTCACTTATAGCGACAAGGATGCCTAGGATTGAGCCACATATTAATAGGGTGAGCGATCGTTGATTGGTTGTCAGTCCTGGTATGCTTTTCATGGCTATTTATCAGTACTCACTAGTTGTCCAAGCAAGGATAAATTTAACTGAATACTCGCGGTCTGTTTGAGTTCCTCTAGGGTCGTCGTCAAACTATCACGACGCTGTCTGCTAATTAATTCAGTCATCACGGTTTCTCGAACCTGTTCAAAAGGCATCAATGTTGCCGGCTGGTTTTCAATGACTTGCAGTAAGTAAATATTGTCGCCTTGCACAATGGGTTGTGAAATCTGGGTAGCTGAGAGCCCTAGTGCCAGATCGGTCAACGATATCCCGAGATAACGGATTAGCATGTGTTTTGGAAGTGGTGATACAGGGATCGGTAATATTTTACCGCCCCCAAGTGATACGGTTTTTTTGAGACTATCCCCCAGCAAGACCGCATTGCGAGAAATGTTAGCCATTCCAAGATCATCAAATTGTGCCGCTTGAAGCGTTATTCTTTGCGGTTGTTGAAAGACCGCTTGATGGTCGTTATAAAAGGCGATGAGGTCAGGTTCCTTGATTAGCAGAGCCTGAGACTCACGCACAACCGTATCAATAGCAGATCGCGCTAACAGCTTACGGATACCGGGGTCTGCCTGCAGAATACCCAGTTCTTCCGCGCGCTGTAATATCAGCTCATCGTCGATCAAGCGTTGTAAGAGTTGCTTATCTCTATCCTGAACAGGGACGTCGATCATGAATCGACCAGAACGCTGACGGGCAAACTTTAGTGCAGATTCGGTCACCGGCTGTTGATTGACTAAAACAACGGTATCTATGGGCTGATTTTGCCACTTAATCTGCGTGTTTGAACCGACTAATAACAGCAGGAGGCCGAGCAATCCAATGGATGCACGCACGCTGTTACTTGAGTTAACGGCGATTTTACGCATAGCTGCCCGAACAATTAGTCATAAATACCAGGACACTATCATAGCGCAGGTAGGTCTCTTCACACTGTCATTACATGACAGGCTACTCACAAAAACGGACAGTCCTTATTTTGATATCCATCTATTTACCCGTAAACTGCGATCCATGCCCAGGCGAATGTTTGATGAGTTAACCGACTTGGCTATAGAGTTCTCATTGGCTGCCAATGAAAGCTTATTAAAGCCCTAATGGTTTACTTGGAGTATTACTATGTTTCAGAATGTCTTGGTTGCTGCTTATGTATTGATTTTTATCACATTTTTAGTCAGCTTTTTACATGCTTATTTGACGGTTAAGTTGATTGGAGCCAATCAGAAGTGGGCCAAAGGGATACCACTAATGCCCTATCCAGATGCGCCGGAGAATTTAAAACTGGTAAAAAATAACATTCAAAACTTATTTGAATTCCCTGTTATCTTTTACGTACTGTGCGTTTTTTGCTTTATCCAAGGGATTCAAGACCAGCTTGTAATTGCTTTGTCATGGAGTTACGTTTTACTGAGATTGGTACATAGTTATTTACACATTTTTTCGCAGAATACTTTGTTGCGTGGACATGCCTTTATTGTGAGTAATTTAGTTTTGTTTGTGATGCTGCTAACCTTATTAAGAAGTATGCACTAGACATTTGATAAAGCACAAAAAAGGACGGGCAAGCCCGTCCTTTTTTTGTGATGCTACTTTTCTAAATATAGATTAGAAGTTGTAATTAACCGTTGCACCCCAAACGCTTCCTGGCGAAATGTATTCAGAAAACGCACCTGACGCCAACGGTATGTTAAATGCACCAGTAGAAGCCATTTCATCGAATACATTCTTACCGTAAAGCATCACGGCCCAATTTTCGCCCTTTAACCCAGTTCGGAAATTAGTTTTAGAGAAAGCATCCTGATAAGTACGTGGATCAGTAGAGCCGCC
>CAJIZU010000052.1 GCA_905181925.1 gamma proteobacterium HTCC2207 | reverse complement strand
GTATGTCGGTATTACCTAGTTTTCTATACTTCATTAGATGCTCCTTAATAACATTTGCATAGTCTACCTCAACAAATGAGTATAAAAAATAATTATGCTTGTGTTGCGTTAATTGCCACCGCCTCTTAGACTTTGGTTATTCTGAGTTTTAAAGTCCCAAGAAAAACGATAATTAAGCATATGGCAATTGATCCACACACAAATAGTATCGAAACTACTGTCAATAAAAGTACAGTAACTTTTGACAGCCCGCTTAATTTGGCATGCGGCGTAGTCTTGGCAAAGTACGAACTTGCCTTTGAAACCTATGGCACACTCAACCATGACAGAAGTAATAGTATTTTGATCTGCCACGCATTAAGCGGAGATCAACATGCAGCTGGACTCGACAAGAATGGTAAGGCGGGTTGGTGGGATCACTACATTGGCCCTGGTAAACCAATCGACACCAATCACTTTTTTGTAGTCTGTCCCAATAATATTGGTAGCTGTTTTGGCAGTACAGGGCCTAAAAGTACAAATTTGGATACCGGAAAACCTTGGGGAGCCAACTTCCCATCGCTGGAAGTCAGTGATTGGGTAGAATCACAAAAACAATTGATGGATTATCTAAAGATTGACTGCTGGTCAGCAGTTATCGGTGGGAGCTTGGGCGGAATGCAAGCAATGCATTGGGCGGTCGCGCATCCTCAGAAACTGAAACATGCCGTCGTTATAGCGGCTGCATTGAAACTGTCAGCGCAAAATATTGCTTTTAATGAAATTGCTCGTCGGGCGATACAGTCTGACATTAACTTTAAGCAAGGTAACTTTTTAGAACACCAAACCAGTCCCACTAAAGGTTTAGCACTAGCACGCATGATCGGTCACCTGACTTACTTATCAGATGACGCTTTAGGCCAAAAGTTTGGTCGCTTGGTTCGAAGTGGCGATCTCGATAGCGCAGAAAAAGAGCTGGTCCAATTTGAAGTCTCCAGTTACCTCAATTATCAGGGTGATAAATTTGCAACACGTTTCGATGCGAACAGTTACATCTTAATCACTAAAATGCTCGATTATTTTGATCTTGCACAACACTATGAAGACAACCCTGTGGAAGCATTCAAGCAAGCTCAATGCAAATTCTTAGTCGTTGCCTTTAGCAGTGACTGGCGCTTTTCTCCCCCGTGCTCTGAGGAGATCACTGATGCGATTGTATCTGCTGACAAAGATGTATCTTATTTAAGAATTGAATCAGATCAGGGTCATGATGCATTTTTATTGCCGAATGAGCATTATGAAAAAGGACTTGGCCAGTATTTAAAGCGAGTTGCACAAGCAATCTCTGGAGCATCGCTATGATTGATGCCAACCGAGTCATTGGCCACTGGATAAAGCCGCAATCGCGTATTCTCGACTTGGGTTGTGGTGATGGTACCTTACTTAGGGAGTTAACCAACCTTCATGGAATTCATGGCTACGGCTTAGAAATAGACCCAGAGTCGATCAATCAATGTATTGCCAATGGTGTCAATGTTATTCAGCAGGATTTAAATGCGGGTTTAGCTAATTTTGCCGACAATAGTTTTGACACGGTATTGATGACACAAACGCTGCAAACATTACGCTACCCGCATTTAGTGTTAGATGAAATGTTAAGAATAGGTCGGCAATGTATCGTCACCTTCCCTAACTTCGGCCACTGGCGTACGCGTGGTTTTTTGGCGTTTAAAGGTCGTATGCCTGTGACAAAACAATTATCATATCAGTGGTATGACACACCCAACATCCACTTTTTCACCTACAAAGACTTTGAAACTCTTTGCGCGGAACGAGAGATCAGCATTGTGGATCGAACTTTCATTGGTGGTCGCGCCAGTGATCTTAGCCTTGATAAAATATGGCCTAATTTATTTGCTCACACAGCGGTCTATCATCTCGCGAGATAAGTACATACAGCAACCAAAGTGGCAATAACGAGGCTTTACCTAATGAGACGAACGCTCCTGATAGCGGTGCTGTTAGCGCTACCGATTCTATCCCACAGCATTGAAGAAAAAATTTATAAGCAGCACGGCAATTACAAGATTTTTTATACGGCGTTTACTAGCTCTTTTATAGAACCCGATATTGCTGTGGCAAACAATATAGTGCGTGGTAAAGGCAAAGGATTGGTTAACATCTCGGTAATGGAGGACTTAGCCATAGGCGTGCCATCCATTGTGACCGGCCGTGTATTTAATATGCTACAACAGAGTCAGGCACTTGAGTTCGTCGCAATAAAAGAACAACGATCGCTTTATTATCTAGCACCCTTCGAATTCGAGGATGCAGAATATTTAACCTTTAAAATTACTGTCAAACCCAACGATGGCTCTCGCAGCTATGATTATGACTTTAAATTTCAGAAAAAAATGTACCATGACTAATTATAAGTATTAAGGACGGTTATCGTGATTCACCCAAAACAGCTAGTCTTAGCCAGTGCTAATCCCGGCAAAATTAAGGAGCTGCAGGAATTATTGGCTGACCAAGGCATTAGTATCCTTCCTCAAGGCGATTTGAATATTCCCGATATCGAAGAGACCGGCCTAACCTTCGTAGAAAATGCTATTTTAAAGGCTCGAAACGCAGCGGCACTCTCAGGCCTTCCCGCTATTGCCGATGACTCAGGTTTAGAAGTTGATTATCTCCTAGGAGCGCCCGGCATATACTCCGCGCGCTATGCGGGTATTGGTGCTACCGATTCTACTAATCGAGAAAAGCTCTTGGCGGCACTTGTCGAGGTTCCCACAGAAA
>CAJIZU010000051.1 GCA_905181925.1 gamma proteobacterium HTCC2207 | reverse complement strand
GAGCTTGAAATGGCAGCACCACACCTGCTTCATCCGGTCTCTGAAACTCATGAGCATGAACGTATGGGCCTTGAAAAATTTGGCTTCGATAGCACCCCTTTTTTAAAGGTATCTGAAGCTCTTAGGGCAAATCAAGCGACTAAAGATATAGAGCCTCTGTTACGGCAAGCTGATACCAATCTTTATGAGGTGGCACTAAAAGTTGGTGGAGATTCATCTGAGATTATAAATTTTCTCCTTGATACTATTATTGAAGAATATTCGATAGCCATTACAGGTGACAAAATAACTGATATCGGTGAGTATCAAGACGCCTATGGTTTTCAGGTTGTTGCTCAATCTTATGCAGCTGAGCTTTCTGATAATAATCGTGATTTAGTCGCTTCAGCGCTTACCGATTTGGCAACGCTCTGGCTAGATGGGCCACTACCGGTACAGAACCCTACGTCGGTTAATGATATGCTAACTGCGGTAGAGGCTATCGCCAATCACCTGAATAAACCAATATCTCATTAGAAAGATTTAACGCTCAGACAATATAATAAAAAGTGGAGTACGAAGGATGATTTCAGAACAGCAAAAGCCGGTAAACTCTGGATTTGGCGCAAAAAGTGAGCCTGCAGAAGTAATGGTAGGTATTAATCTGAGTGGTAAAATTGCTGTGGTGACGGGAGGCTATTCAGGAATCGGGCTTGAAACAGTACGCGCTCTAAATGCTTGTGGTGCTCGTGTTTTAGTGCCGGCTAGACGCGTTGAGGTGGCTCGAGAGGCTTTAAAGGGTATTGTCGATGACGGTGATGTTATTGCCCTTGATCTAGCCGATATTCAATCTGTTCGCGCCTGTGTAGCGAGTATTACCTCTATTGTGAATTCTATCGACATATTGATCAATAATGCCGGTGTTATGGCATGCCCTGAAACCCGGGTAGGTGATGGCTGGGAACTGCAGTTTGCAGCAAATCATCTTGGCCACTTTGTACTTACCCTTGGCTTACTCCCGGCGCTAAAAATGTCTGGTAATGCAAGAGTGGTGGTACTGTCTTCAACCGCACATAAGATATCGGCAATTCGTTGGAATGATCTACATTTTGCGAGTGAGTATGACAAATGGCAAGCTTATGGACAGTCAAAGACTGCAGACAGTTTATTTGCCATAGCGCTCGATGAGCGCATGAAAGACAGTGGTATTAGAGCCTTTTCGGTTCATCCAGGAGGCATAATGACGCCGTTGCAACGGCATCTTGATCTAGAAGAAATGATTGCGCTTGGTTGGCTTGATAAAGATGGCCAGCCATCGGCCATGGCTGCATCTATGTTTAAAACGCCATCGCAGGGGGCCACTACTACACTATGGGCCGCAACGAGCCCTCAACTTGATAATATGGGTGGTGTTTACTGCGAGAACTGTGATGTTGCAGCATTGCAGCAAGACGGTCCGGAAGCACGCTATGTGGGTGTGGCACCTTGGGCAGTGGACACAGAGCAAGCAGAGCGGTTATGGACTCTGAGCGAGAAAGCCATAGTTTAGGGCCGCAAGATAACTATATTGGAGCGACGGCAGTAACGAGAAAGCTCAGCGATGTGTGTCCGTGATAAATGTGCTAATTTTTTCAGCAAGTACGCTTGTTGAGGACGGTGACATAAGATCGCCTGCTAAGGCATGGTAATCCGGGTCTTCAGTAGCGTTAAATTCAAAAAGCTCCTTTTTTTCAGAGCCTAGCCGAGTAAATGTCTCCAGTATGGGTGGCACACTGATTGTTTTGTCCTTAGACGAATAGATCATCAAGGTTGGTGTGTTAATTTTTTCAATAGCAGAGTCATTGACGATCTTAACTAGACCCATCATGGGTAGCATTGAAGATGTAGCATAGTCATTTGCCCAGTATTTTTCGTGCAAAGGATTTTTTGACTCCCAGTGACGTACTTTACCTATTAACGTCTCAGCAATCTGTTTGCCCCAGGGCCATAGGAGCATCCTCATATCACTGTCTGCGTTATAAAAGTTGGGTGACAATAGAATCATTCCTGCAAGATCGGTGTTAGATGATTGCAAGGCCAGCCAAGTGGCTAATGTAGATCCTGTAGAAGTACCTATTAAAACAACTTTGTTGCCCAGCCTGCGGCCCACTGCGATAGCTTCATTGGCATCATTCACCCAGCTATTGACACTTCCATCAACCATGCCGGCTCCGCCACGACCATGACCGGCCAGGCGAGTGTAAAATAGGTTAGCGTTGAGTGATTTAGCGACTATGTCTGCCAAGGGTGATAGTTCTTGCCGGGTTGCTGAAAAACCATGGAACGACACGATAGATATAGCGGTTTTTTCACCGGTATCTCCAGCCCACATGATGGCTTTTTCCGTACCCTGGGTAATATCATCAAAACGGGCCTCGGACTCGGCCAAATAAAGGTCTAAATTATCTGGAAGCATAACCTCATCTAAGACAATATCCACATTGACGCGAGGTCCCAGTAAAGCAACGATAGCCACAAGGACTAAAGTCGACGCTAAGGCATGCTTTTTTTTCATGGATTAAGTTTGCTCCTCTATGCTTTCTAAACCCATTACCGCGAGGGGCTGAACCATTGCCCCATAGCCCAACGCGGCTTGGCTAGACGCATTGCCATCAGCACCGCGTTTGGCAACACCTTGAGTAATAGCGGCCAGACGAAAGCAACTAAATGCTAAATAAAAGCTCCAATGATCAATCTTATCAATCCCCATGCGGCTACAGTAGCTGGCAACGTATTCCTTTTCTGTTGGAATCCCAAGCGATTGAGCATCAATACCACCAAGACCCGACATTACGTTTTTGATATCTCGCATGGGTAGCCGCAGGCCCATGCATTGATAGGCAAGATCAGCGTAGGGGTGGCCAAGCGTGGAGAGCTCCCAATCCAATACTGCGACGATTTTTTCATTGTCTTTACTGTACATAAGATTATCTAATCGATAGTCGCCATGCACCAAGGAAACCTTGCCATCGTCTTCAGGGATATTGTCACCAAGCCAGTCAATTAAGCGATCCATTTCTGGAATAACGGTCATCTCTGAAGCCTTGTATTGACTAGACCAGCGATTGAATTGACGCTCATAATAGTTACCGGGGCGCCCATAGTCAGCTAATCCTACTTTTTCTATATCTACACTGTGGATGGCCGCCAGTACTCGATTCATCTCGTCATACATTTTAGCGCGTTGTTCATTGCTGGCAGCTCTATCAAGTTTTGATTCCCAGTGAATGTTACCGTCACAAAACTCCATGACATAAAACATCGACCCTATGACATCTGGATCCTCACAAAGGTGATGTGCCTCAGCCACCGGCACACCTGTATTTGCTAAGGCGCTGATAACACGAAACTCTCGATCGACAGCATGAGCTGATTTAAGCAGCTTGCCGGGGGGCTGGCGCCGAAGTACATAGCTTCCTGAGGTTGCATCTATTCTAAACGTGGGATTTGACTGTCCGCCGGGGAATTTTGTCGCCGCGAGTGGCCCCTTGAAGCCAGGCATATTGGCTTCAAGATATTTTTCTAGGGTAACTTCATTTAGCGAACTGACTTGGGACATATAGACCTCTCATAAAAAAAGAAAAAGAGTGTTGTCGATGCAACATCACTCTCTTGTGAGTATAATGTATTGGCAGAGTTACTGTCATTATGCTGCTTGAAACTTATGCGCACTATAATAACAAAATCAGGTCTAAGTGATCCTAAAAAGAGAGATTAATATTATGCGTGATAAATATACGCTTTATGGCATTCCTCATTCACTTTATACCGGACGTGCTAGAGCTTATCTTATTAAAAATGCCATTCCGTTTCGAGAAGTATCGTGCGGTCATGAAAGTTTCAAAACTAATATTGTGCCAAAAGCTAAGTTAGCCACTATTCCTGTTCTTTTGACGCCTAATGGGCAAGTTATTCGTGATGGGGCAGCGATTATCGAGCATTTTGAAAACAGTAATGGGCGTCCATGCAGGCCTGAGTCTCCGCGTCATAGAATTATTAGCGATTTATTTGACGTTATTGGTGCTGAGGGTTTACTCAGGCCCGCCATGCACTATCGCTGGAACTTTCCCACGGAAAATCTCGACTTTTTAACCTACCATTTTCTTAATGCCCAAACAATGGCACCTCATCGCCAAGAAAAAACTGATCACATGATGAATAAAATGCGCTTTGCCGGACGCATGTTTGGTGTCTCAGATACCAATCATAAATTCGTAGAAGATCTGTACATGCAGTTTTTGCGGGCCTTAGATACGCATTTGGCTACTGTTCCTTATTTATTGGGTTGGAAACCATGCATTGGTGACTTTGGTCTTTTGGCTCCCATGTTTGCTCATCTAGGCAGAGATCCTAAGCCACTGGCTATTATGCAACGAGAAGCAATTCATGTGTATCGATGGGTAGAGCGAATGAATAGCCCGGAACAGGATGCGGCGGAATTTTTTGAAGCGGGCGATGATTTTCTAAGTGAAGATCTTATTCCTAATACGCTTGTTGAGGTACTGCGTGTTTTGGCTAAAGACTTTGTGCCTGAGACTCTCGCTGCTTCGGTGGTTATTAATGATTGGTTGGCTAATAATAATCCGTCAGTGGGAACTAGCGCTTCGCGCTATTTAGGGCAGGGTGATAGTAAGGCAGAGTTCATAGTGGATGACCAATCCCTAATTGCCGGAGCACAACCCTATCGATTTTATTTGTTACAGCGAGTGCAGGACTATTTTGCTACATTGAGCTCTGATGACCAAGCTAATGTCCTATGTTTATTAGAGCGGTGTGGCCTAGAGACTGTGTTAGAAATAACTTTAGACCGACGGCTCGGCCATCAGGATAATCTCGACGTATGGCTGTAGCACTTTTTAAGTGCCATAACTGACCTTAATAATAGTCAGTTATTTAAGACTCGCCGTTAAATTCGAGTGAAAATTAACAATGGCCTTCTCGAAGAGGCCGAAGGTTAAATGACTGTTACCTTGCGCCGTCACGGTCTCTTGAATGGAGCAGGCGGCCGCTAAATCTTCATCTTGTCCTGACTCATTGACAAAGATAGCGTCTCTTTTTGCGTCTTCGATTGA
>CAJIZU010000050.1 GCA_905181925.1 gamma proteobacterium HTCC2207 | reverse complement strand
CAATAGTAGGCAGTTCGGAATCGTTAACTGCACCATCAGCGATAAGTAGGTGAGCGGCAGGAACATCTAGAGTCTTCAGCCTCAAACCTAGCCAGTAATCATCTAGTTTGGATGCAAAGACTTTGGATGCAGTTTTAGCTCTAGTTAAAGAGTTGGTTCTGAGTGATTGAATTATGCGTGGTTTTGTATAGAAACATCTAAGATCAGTTGGTACTGACCTAGAAAAGTAAAAGCTATTGCCTTTGATAAAAGTATATTTGGGAAACTTACATTGTCTTCGCATTTGTCTACTGCTCCTCATCAGTCTCGTAAGAAACGAGAGCTAACAAGGGCTGTAGAGACTTTAAAGCAGCTATATGGCGGTGAGAGAGGGATTCGAACCCTCGAAACGCTATTAACGCTTACACACTTTCCAGGCGTGCTCCTTCAGCCACTCGGACACCTCACCGTAAACTATTGCAACTCATCCCTACGTTGTCGCCAAACAATAATACTGCCAAGCCAAACATTTCAGGCTAAACCACCTCTAAAACTCGCTTGTAGAGCTGATTTGAGCGCCGGCAACTGTACACAAATAGACCTCTGAAAGCAATTAAGCAATCACCTCAATTCAATCTATTAGCCAGCATAATATTTCGAGTGCTAGACTATGCAAATGGCCATAGAAAATACTAAAAGTCCACCTTCAAAAACTGAGTCTTTATTTAGACTACTGACTTTTTCGATCGCCTCTTTTTCAGTGGCGAGTGCATTACCGCAAGCCGGATTCCATCCTTTTATTATTATCTCTTTATCTGTGTTGTTGATTTACCTTGGTGTCAGCTATTACCTTGAAAAAAAAGGCAAGCGAGCGGCCCAGAACAATATTATCTATAGGTGTGTAGATACTATCGTCTTGGCAGGTACTGTTGCTTTTGTTGACTTTGCCCCTCTCCCCTCCAGCATGATCTGTACCGCGTATTTAGTCGCGTTGCTAGGTTACTCGTCAGCCTATCGCTATATCTACATTTTGATCTTTTTAGCGGGTAGTGGACTTGGGCATCTGTTGCTGCCGCTCACAACTAATCTATCTGACAGCAATATCTTAATTATTTTTTTACTGGTCGCGCTCTACTTTGCCGCCAGCATTCAGCAAAGTCATATTAAGAACGTTCAGCTATCGAACCAATTAGATGCCGCGAACAAAGAAAATTCGGAGCTTACTCGCCAGACATTTAATCTCTCAAAGTATCTTTCACCGACTATTAGACGAGCCGTGCTATCTGGCAAACGTACTACCCTCGAGTCGCAGGATAAAAACGTCACTATTTTTTTCTCGGACTTAAGCGGTTTCACGCAACTGGCTGAGCGACTAGAGGCTGATGATTTAGCTCTATTTTTGAATATTTACCTAACTGAGATGAGCGAGATAGCAACGCGCTTTGGTGGCACCATAGACAAAATTATTGGTGACTCTATTATGGTATTTT
Organism: gamma proteobacterium HTCC2207; assembly: GCA_905181925.1. Classification (GTDB taxonomy): domain Bacteria; phylum Pseudomonadota; class Gammaproteobacteria; order Pseudomonadales; family Porticoccaceae; genus HTCC2207. The sequence goes on along the minus strand of CAJIZU010000050.1, from coordinate 11,095 downwards.
TTGGTGATCCTGAGAGCCGCGGTATTAAGAACGATGCTCTAAGTTGCGTATCGATGGCGCTTGCCATGAGAAAAGCAATGACCAAACTTAAGAACCGCTGGCAGGCGGTAGGTATAGAAAACCCACCATCTATTCGGATGGGAATCAATAGCGGCTTATGTAAGGTTGGTCACTTTGGTACTGAACACCACCTAACTTACACTTTACTGGGACGATCCGTTAATCTTGCTAGCCGCCTTGAGTCCGCTGCCGACAACGACGAAATATTAATATCGTTTAGCACTTACAGCCTTGTCAAAGACATCGTGAACTGCGTACCAAAGGGCCAACTAGCGATAAAAGGCTTTAGTCAGCCCATCATCGCCTACAGTGCCGTCGATTTATCAACCAGGCATGGTAATCAAACACCTAAACCTGATTATTCATAGTCTGCAATCGCGGGGCAAGAACACATAAGATTGCGATCGCCATAAACATGGTCCAGGCGCGCAACGGGTGGCCAATATTTATTATCTCTTAGAGAAGCCACTGGGTAGGCAGCTTGATGCCTAGTGTAGGCGTGGACCCACTCATCAGCACTAACCATAGCGGCAGTGTGCGGAGCGAAAACTAGCGGGTTATCCGCCAAGGTCCAACGGCCATTCTTAACTTGATCGACCTCTGCCTTAATGGCAATCATTGCGTCACAGAACCGATCTATCTCGGCTTTTGATTCACTTTCAGTGGGTTCGATCATGAGTGTTCCCGCCACTGGAAAAGACATGGTTGGTGCATGGAAACCATAGTCAATCAGTCGCTTTGCAATATCATCAACACTAATACCGACTTCATCTTTTATGACTCGAACATCCAAAATGCATTCATGAGCAATACGTCCATGACTACCCGTGTAAAGAATCTGGTAATGAGCTTCTAAGCGTTGAGCAATATAGTTGGCGTTCAATATAGCGACTTCGGTAGCCTGCTTAAGTCCATGCCGACCCATCATGCGGATATACATCCAGGTGATGGGCAGAATGCTCGCGCTGCCATAGGGGGCTGCCGATACTTGAGCGCCACGACGCTCACCTTGCTCTGATTCTATGGGTAAGAAAGGCTCTAGATGCTTTCCAACACCGATGGGGCCAACACCTGGTCCACCGCCACCATGAGGAATACAAAATGTTTTATGCAAATTAAGGTGAGAGACATCACCACCAAACTTGCCTGGCTGGCAAACACCGACCATTGCATTGAGATTGGCGCCATCAATATAAACTTGGCCACCATGCTCATGAACTATGTCGCATATTTCAGTAATCCTTTCTTCAAAAACACCATGCGTTGACGGGTAAGTCACCATAATCGCCGCAAGATTTTTACTGTGCTGCTCAGCTTTGGCGAGTAAATCGTCTACATCAACGTTGCCTTGATCGTCGCACTTGACCACAACAACACTCATTCCGCACATTTGCGCCGATGCTGGATTAGTGCCATGGGCAGAACTTGGAATAAGACAGACTTGCCGATGACTATCGCCCCGGCTTTCATGGTAACCACGAATGGCCAGTAACCCTGCATATTCACCCTGAGAGCCAGCATTAGGTTGCAATGACATAGCGTCATAGCCTGTAGATGCACATAGCATTTCTTCTAGCTGCGCCATCATCATGGTATAGCCTTTGGTCTGAGAATCCGGCGCAAACGGATGCATATTAGAAAATTCAGGCCATGTGATGGGTAACATTTCGGCGGTCGCATTCAATTTCATCGTGCAAGAACCCAACGGAATCATAGCCCGATCCAGCGCAATGTCTTTGTCTGAAAGTTTACGGAGATATCTCAACATTTCAGTTTCTGAATGGTAACGACTAAACGTCGGATGACTCAAAAAGTCGGTCGTTCGAACCAGTTCACCCGGCGTATTATCGTTGACCTGTTCAGACAGTACCCGTACATCCAAGCCTGTTTCTCCGACCAAAAGCTCCCAAAGGTCGGCAACATCTTGAGCGGTAGTAGTCTCATCTAAAGAGACACCCAAGGTATTTGTGTCAATCAAGCGCAAGTTAATCTCACGTACCTCAGCCGCCTTTCGAATAGCCGCCGTACGATCACCAGTATTTAGGGTCAAGGTATCAAACCAACATGTATTTTTAGGTGTAAGCCCTTTTTGACTCAGACCTTCCGCCAGAACCGAGGTGAGCATGTGAATTCGCTGAGCAATACGCTGTAAGCCTTTGGGTCCGTGATAGACCGCATACATGCCGGCGATAACGGCTAATAAAACCTGAGCTGTACATATGTTGGAGGTCGCTTTCTCACGACGAATATGTTGCTCTCGCGTTTGCAGAGCCAAACGATAGGCTGGTGCGCCTGTGGCATCTTGGGATACACCGACTAAACGGCCGGGAAGATTGCGCTTAAATGACTCTCTGGTTGCCATATAACCAGCATGAGGGCCGCCAAAGCCCAAGGGAACGCCAAACCGTTGACTAGATCCAATTGCAACGTCTGCGCCCAAAGAACCAGGTGATTCGAGCATGACTAGGCTAAGAATATCGGCAGCCATAACCGCTAATCCGCGTTGTGCCTGAACTTTCTCAATCACTAATCGGTGATCGCGTACTTCACCACTGGCACCGGGGTACTGCAGTAATATCCCAAAAGCCTCACCAGAGAAATCATCGGGATTCCCAACGTCAATCTGAATACCTAAGGGTTCAGCTCGTGTTTGAATAACCTCGATAGTCTGAGGCAAGCAATCACTGTCGACAAAAAAGCGCATCGACTTAGATTTTGACATTCTCTGGCAAAGCGACATTGCTTCGGCGGCTGCGGTGCCCTCATCAAGCATGGATGCGTTGGAGATTTCCATTCCCGTCAGATCTGTGATCATGGTTTGAAAATTAATTAATGCCTCTAACCGACCCTGAGAAATTTCTGGTTGATAGGGTGTATAAGCTGTATACCAAGCAGGATTTTCGAGAATATTACGTTGAATCACATTAGGTGTAATAGCCCCGTAATACCCCTGCCCAATAAAGCTACGGAAAACCTTGTTGTGACTGGCAATCTCCTTTAACTCAGACAATGCCTCTGCTTCGGTGCAACCATCATCAATGGCCAGACTCTCTCCCATGGCAATAGCCTCTGGGACTACTTGCTTGGTTAATTGCTCGAGAGTTTGGCACCCTAAGGCATCAAGCATAGCACTTTGGTCTGCCGCATTTGGCCCAATGTGGCGGGCTGTAAATTCAGCCGCATTTTCTAGATCAGCAAGAGTTCGCCGCTTTTTCAACATTCCATTATCTCCAGTCATTAGACTTTGTTATTCGCCATCTTGAATAAATTGTTGGTACTGCTCAGCATCCATAAAATTAGATATTTCCACATCTTCACTGGGCGTTAACTGGAATATCCAGCCTTCAGTTTCCGGAGCGCTATTGAGAAGATCTGGTTGATCAACCAAGGCTTCATTAACTGCCACTACTACGCCATCAATGGGCACCGCTATCTCACCAGCTGCTTTAACCGATTCAATAACTGCCGCTTCGTCACCGGCTATTAACTCGCCACCTACTTCTGGCAACTCAATAAAAACCACGTCGCCCAGCTGCTCCTGAGCAAACTGTGTGACACCGATAGTGACTAAATTACCTTCAATTTTTAACCACTCATGATCTTTGGTGTATACAACTTGGTCCATTTTGGACTCCTTATAATGAGCGGTTAACCGCGATAATATCGTTGAGGAACTAGAGGCATTTTTGCCACGGTAATAGGTCGGGCTTTTCCCCTAACCATTGCCGTTAGTTGCGTACCCACTGCTGAGTGCTCTGTCGAGACATAGCCCATGGCTACCGGTGCTTGAAGTGTTGGACCAAACCCGCCGCTGGTAATAACACCCAAGACATTGCCCTGACTGTCGGTAATTTCAGCACCCTCTCTCACCGGTGCCCGCCCTTCCACTAAAAAGCCCACTCTTTTTTTACTGACACCATTATCCAAGTGACCCAAAATAGTATCGGCACCCAAAAAGCCGCCTGAGTTTTCACAACCACTTCGTCGCGACTTACTGATGCTCCAACTAATTGCGGCTTCAACAGGCGAAGTATTTTTATCCATATCATGACCGTAGAGGCACAGGCCCGCTTCAAGACGCAAAGAGTCGCGAGCACCCAAGCCAATCCATTGACAGTAGTCGTAGTCCAGCAACCTGTCCGCTAGGGCCAATGCATGGTCATCTGATACTGAAATCTCAAAGCCATCCTCTCCGGTATATCCAGAACGTGTTACATAGCATTCGATATCGCCGATTTCAGTGTGACAACCCTGCATGAAGGTTAGGGTCTCTGTTTGAGGGGCTAGCTCGGCCATGATTTCTACCGCTCTTAAACCCTGCAGTGCAATCAGGCTCTGGTGTTCTAGATAGTTGATTTCAGAATCAGGCAGGTGGGTTTTTAAGTGCGCAATATCCTGTTCTTTACACCCGGCGTTGACTACCAGAAAAAAAGTATCTTCAGCCCATCGTGTAATAATAAGATCGTCTAGAATACCGCCATCTGCTGAGGTGAAGGTGGCATAGCTCTGCTGATTAATGGCCAAAGCGCCCAGATCCACAGGCATTAACCTTTCCAGTTCTGCAACTACATTTTCACCTCTAACCAGTACCTGTCCCATATGAGATACATCAAAGAGCCCAGCATTGTCACGTGTATGAAGATGCTCTTGCATAATGCCTGAGGGGTACTGGACAGGCATAAGATACCCTGCAAAAGGGACCATCTTGCCCCCCGCCGAAACATGGCGGTCATAGAACATAGTTTTTCTGTTATCGGCACTCTCGGACATAGGCGTTATCTACCTTGTAAAGCTGAAGTGTGTTCTGAATTGCACAATGATAAAGCCCTAAGCGCAATATGTTAAATTAATAGCTATAATGTTATTATTTAAAATATTAATACTTATAAAGGGATAAATTAGTGAAAAACTTATCCATGGACTTACTGCGGGCTTTTGTTTCAGTAGCCCAGTTTGGTAGCTTTACCAAAGCAGGCGAGTTAATTGGGCGATCCCAGCCCGCAGTGACGTTAAAAATAAAACGACTTGAACAATTAGTCGATGAAACCTTATTTACGCGCACGGGTAAAAGCCTAGAACTATCCGAAGCTGGTGAGTCTCTGTATGACTATGCCAATCAAATCCTAGCTCTAAATGACCTAGCCGTTAGCCAATTTTCAAAAAGTGCGGTGGCGGGTAAAGTTCGCCTTGGTATTCCCAGCGAGTTTGCGACCACACTACTGCCTAAAATTGTTAGCCGTTTTGCGAAAGCCTACCCCAACGTAACCCTGGAAGTTAACTGTGAACTGAGTAAACACCTACTCACTAAGGCAGGCAAAGCAAAACATGACCTTATATTAGCGCTGGGGGATGAGTCCTCGGACAAAAACTCTGATTTCATCAAAAACGATGATCTTGTGTGGGTGGCTAGCAACGCCAAAAATCCGCTCAAAGTAGAAGTAATGCCACTGATTGTGGCAGCTGAAGGCTGTATTTATCGTCAACGCGCAATCCAGCGTCTAGATCGCTCTGAACTGCCATGGCAAATCGTCTACACCAATCCTGATCTAACCGGTATTCAATATGCCATTCAAGAGGGCTTAGGCGTGACTGTTTTGGCGAAGAGTACAGTGCCCGATAACTTGCAAGTCATCGGGCAGTCGCCAAGATTTCCTGACTTAGGTAAGGTTGGTATTAACTTAATCTGCGACACCACAAAGCGGGGCGATCAAGCCATTAAACTGCTTATTGAGTTTCTTAAAACCAGTTTGGCTTAACATCAAACCTAATCAATGAGCGTTTATTGGCGCACGTGGCGAAGGGCGGGAGGTGTTGCTCTTGAGGTACTTCTGAACGGATTGATATCTAACCCGCCTCTGCGCATGTAACGCGCATAAACACTCAGTTCTGAGGGATTACAGCGCAGCATAATGTCATTAAAGATTTGTTCGACACACTGCTCATGAAAGTCTTGATGCTGGCGATAAGAGACGATGTATTTGAGCAAGCCGTCCGCATCAACTTTAGGCCCAGAATAAGTAATATACACTGAGGCCCAATCGGGTTGATCGGTCACCGGGCAATTAGTTTTTAGCAAATGAGAATAAAGCGTTTCTGTCACATGATGTTCTACATTGGCGACTAACAGGTTACTGTCTGGGTGATAGCTGTCGATAATGACCGGACGCTGATCAAGGCATGTGCCTTGAGGTTCTGAAATAGCACAAAACCCTGCATATTCAGCAAGCTCATATAAAACGACGTCTACCGGCGCACCACAGGCGGCAGACAAATCTTTCGTCAACAACTCAACAACTGCTTGTTTAGCGTCAAAAGAGGTCTGAATAATAGAGTTTAGATAGAGTTTAAAAGACTTGGATTCAATAATGGAATCACTAGTACAGGGAAAGCTAAACTCACCGATTGCCACCTGTGGTAACCCCGCATTATTCAGCCAGGAAACCTCAAAAGCGGTCCAGACATCACAGCCTACAAAGGGTAAATCACCGTTCTGTGAATGCTGACGGGCTTTACAGCGCGCTATGGGCTGCAACAGCGTGGCATCGTACTGATCGCTATAAGAAGTCTCTTTACCCAGCTCTGTCTCAGAATAATCAACCATTAACTACGCAACCTTGAACCGTTCTCTAGCAAGCGCAACGCGCTGAAGAACAGCACCATGGAAAACAATCCCACCATACCAAATGACCAAAAAATATTGATATCGGTAATCCCGGCTATTCCATATCGAAAAGCATTCACCATGTACAAGACCGGGTTTATCATTGAAAGATTACGCCAAAAGTCACTTAGCAGGTCTATAGAATAAAATACGCCACCAAGATAGGTCAGTGGGGTCAAAACAAAGGTTGGAATGATCGAGATGTCGTCGAAACTAGCGGCAAAAATTGCATTAATCAGTCCGGCTAACGAGAACATCAATGATGTCATCAAAACAATAGCAATAGTGATGGGTAAGCTATGGATACTAAAGTCAGCAAAATACAATGAGAGCACAGTTACAATCGCCCCAACACCCAGACCACGGCACATGCCCCCGGCAACATAGCCCAGTAAAATAATCCAATTGGGGGTTGGTGAAACGAGTAGCTCTTCAATATTACGCTGGAATTTGGAGCCAAAAAAGGACGACACCACGTTGGAGTAAGAGTTAGTAATCACCGACATCATAATCAGTCCGGGCGCCACAAATTGGATATACGGCAAGCCCGACATCGTGCCAATACGCGCCCCGATTAGCTGTCCAAAAATAACAAAATACAAAATAATCGTAATGACTGGCGGTAATAATGTCTGCGGCCAAATGCGCATAAAACGACGGAGTTCACGACGTAAAATAGTATCGAAGGCTACCCATTTTTGATAATTATTCATCGTTCTGCCCTACAGTTTTAGCACTCAAATTCTTCTCTACCATATCAAAAAACAACTCTTCCAAACGGTTGCTCTTGTTACGCATGCTAATCACATCAATATTCTGATCGCTTAATGCAACAAATACCTCGTTAATCGACTGAGTTTTCAGCACTTCAATCTCAATACTATGATTATCCACAAGTGTTACCGGATAATCAGTGATTACCGGACAACTTGATAACTCTTGGCGAGTGTCAAATATAAACGTTTCCCGGTTTAGCTGTTTAAGTAATGCCTTAATACTGGTGTTTTTAACGATCGTGCCATGATCAATAATGGCAATATTCCGGCACAGACTTTCAGCTTCTTCTAAGTAATGAGTAGTCAGAATAATCGTGGTGCCCTGCTGATTAATCTCTTTAAGAAACTCCCACATTGAACGGCGCAACTCAATATCCACGCCTGCGGTTGGCTCATCCAACACCAGTAACCTTGGCTCATGAATGAGTGCTCGCGCAATCATCAGTCTTCGTTTCATGCCACCAGAAAGATTGCGTGATAGATCATTTCGACGCTCCCACAAACCCAGCTGTTTTAAATACTTTTCTGCGCGTTCCAACGCCACTTTTGCCACAATGCCAAAATAACCCGCTTGAGCCACTAAAATATCAATGGGCTTTTCAAACTGATTAAAATTAAACTCCTGCGGCACTACCCCAACATACTGTTTTGCCGTAGAAAAATCTTCATCAATATCATGGCCAAAGATGGTCACTGAGCCGGAGGTTTTCCGCACCAATGAACAAATAATGCCGATGGTGGTGGATTTTCCCGCACCATTAGGACCCAACAAGGCAAAGAAATCACCTTGAGCGACGTCCAAGTCAATGCCCTTTAAGGCCTGAAATGAGTCATCATAGACTTTGGTTAGATTTTTTATTGAAAGTGCCGGCTGTTTCTTACTGTTCAAGTGCTTCATCCAAATTTGGTGGTGAGGTAACCGTTTAGTTAGCGTCACCATTGTATAACGCAATCCTAAATAAGTACGTTTTTAGGTGGCATTTAGACTAGTTAGTGCGGCCTCTTGGAGGCATAATAAGACTTTAAAGAAACTCAAAAACGAACGTTCTATGCCGCGCAAAACAATCCGCCGTTTTTTACCCGATGTTAAAGGACTACTGGAACGTCCCTCACTGCGATGGCTTCGATCATTGCCGCAAGATCCAAACCTACTACATCTTAATCGACACTCTGTTTCATTGGCCGTTTTTGTGGGTATTTTCTGCGCTTTTATTCCATTACCTATACAAAGCCTGCTTGTTATTGCCCTGTGCTTTTGGATCGGTGCCAATCTTCCTTTGGCCATGCTCATTATTTGGATGAGTAATCCAATAACCATACCGCCCATGTTCTTTCTCACCTATAAATTGGGGAGCCTTATACTGGGCACCGAATTAGGCGACTTTTCGGTTACTCTCACCTGGGAATGGTTTTCTCAACTCGGCTTGGAAATCTTATTGCCGCTGTTTGTCGGCAGCCTGCTATGTGGCACCGTGCTCGCATCAATAGGTTACTTCTTTGTATTATTTTTGTGGCGCTGGAGGGTTGTTAGAAATTGGGAGCAACGGAAAGATGACCGTCAGGGTATCGTACACAAATAGCGGGTAATACCTTAAAAGTCACATTATCTGTTTACCGTTAATTTGGTGATCACCAAGGGATTGGTAAAAAACACCAAGATAACCATAAAGCGAGCTACTCATAGCGTAGTTCGTCGGCAGGAACAGTGCGACTAGCACGCAGTGCCGGGTATATAGTGGCCACAATATTGAGCATCAAAGCGACGCCAGCGATCATAGACACATCGGTCCAACGCATATCAACGGGAATATAGTCAATCGGATATACCTCGGTATCGAGAAAAGGCGCACCCAGTGCCGCTTCAAACCAACTAACAAGATTGGGAACAAAGTAACAGCCAAGTACCCCAAGCAGAACACCTAATGCAATTCCTACAACACCTATCATGCTGCCCTGCACCAGAAAGACCCCGACAATGTCGCCACGTGATAACCCTAAAGTCTGCAGTACTGCGATATCTTTGCGCTTGTTCATAACTGACATCATTAACATTGAAATAACGTTAAACGCGGCGATGGCAACAATTAAGAAGATCAGCAGCACCACCATGTTGCGTGACAGCTGAATGGCCTGGTAGAGATTTCCGTGGGTTTGGAACCAATCCCTAAACCCGTAACCAAACGGCAGTTGGTTGATAATTTCAAAGCCAATATTGCGCGCATTAAACTGATCATTGACCTGCAGGCGAAACCCCTGTGCGCGATTGGGGATTCCGGCAATCTCTGCCACCTGAGGCAGCGAGGCAATGACTAGCGACTGGTCAAGCTCAGTATGAGTGGCAAAAATGCCCTCAACAATAAAAGAATACACGGTAGTGGAACGGCCATTTTCAGCAGGAAAAATCATTGAAACACGCTGATTAGTCTTAGCATTTAGCGCGTCCGCAATAACCTCTGATATCAAAACACGACCCTGAGCCGGAATAGCCAAGTTGTACCGCGTTAAAACCGAGGCCAAACCAGCCGGCATCGCGGTGGCGGACAACCCCAATAACTGCACTGGGCGCGCGTTTTGTCGATGACTCATGAGACCTTCTGCATCGGCATAGGGAACCGCATTGGTCACACTGTCCATCTGCATAATGTTGTCTCGCTCAGACTGCCAGTCCTCGATCCCAGATTGGTGTATTAGCTGCACATGTGGAACCACTGACAGAATATTATCGCGCAATTCGCGATCAAAGCCATTCATGACCGACAGTACAATAATTAACAGGGCAACACCCAAGACTAAACCGGCAATGGCCAACAATGAGATAAACGATACCAGTAGCGCAGAGCGTTGACCGGCAAAAAAGTAGCGTAAGCCAATAAAAACTGACGCTGGCTTAAACAACGGCTGGTTCCAACCCGACTAGCTGACCTTCAGTTAAAGTCAGCGTTCGATCCATTTGAGCGGCGATGGCCGGATCATGGGTCACTAGAATAAAAGAGATACCCAACGACTGATTGAGCTCAATGAGTAAGTCGAGTATTGCGCTGGCAGTATGCGGGTCTAAATTGCCCGTCGGTTCATCCATTAACACCACAGACGGTTCAGTGACTAAAGCTCTTGCCACGGCAACACGTTGACGCTCTCCGCCAGACAGCTCAGCAGGTTGATGATGCAACCGATCACCCAGCCCGACGCGCTCAAGTAGTTTTGTGGCTCTTTGGGTTGCCTCTTTCACCGTGCATTTACCAATGAGCAGTGGCATAGCAACATTTTCAAGTGCGGAAAACTCACCCAAAAGATGATGAAATTGATAAACGAACCCAACATGCTGATTACGCCAAACCGCGCGTTTAGAGGCGTCAAGATTATGCCACGACTGCCCAGCTACAATGACTTCACCGGTATCCGCATCATCTAATCCGCCAAGCAAGTTCAGCAAGGTAGTTTTACCGGACCCTGACACACCAACGATGGCAATTTTCTCACCCGCCTCAATACTCAGGTTAACCCCTGACAGCACTGACAGCGTGACATCGCCTTGACGATAATGTCGGCTCAGATCAATGGCCTGCATAATAGGCTTATTGGTCATATCGTAGCGCCT
>CAJIZU010000049.1 GCA_905181925.1 gamma proteobacterium HTCC2207 | reverse complement strand
CGATGAAGCGTCCCTTGACCCACAGGATCTGGATTCTTAGATTGCTCTATGCAAGGGGTGACTGATCACTAATAAGTCGTTCTAAAATGGGTTGATTAGCCGTAGGAAAATTATAATCACGGAGTTCAGACAGGGATACCCAACGAGTCTCTTGTCCTTCTACCCCCTCGGCATAACCATCAAACTTTGTCACCTTCCAGATATCTAACGTGACGCTTTTATCACTGTAGTCATGACTTATTTGCATCAAAGGCGACGCGCTTGTCACTGTAATATTCAGCTCTTCTTTGAGCTCTCTGACAAGACTGTCATAGTGACGCTCATTTAGTTCTACTTTACCACCCGGAAATTCCCATAACCCTCCCTGATGTAAATGGTCTGGGCGACGAGCAATCAGAATAAGCGCATTGTCTGAATGCCCTAGCGTTGTATAATCTCGGTAAATTACCCCTGCAACTACTTGGATGCGTTTCATAGAGTGGGTCGCTTTAACTAGGTTCTGTACTCAGCATTAATGCGCACATATTCATTGGTAAGGTCAGTCGTCCACACCGTTTCAGAGATGCTGCCACGATTTAAGCGCACCCGTATTTCAATATCCTCAGGCTCCATTGCCGCTTTACCCGCGTCTTCACTGTAGGTGGATGCACGAGCGCCATGATCGGCAATTAGCACCGAATTAAGTAACAACTGCACTTCATTAACATCAAGATCCTTTACGCCTGACCGGCCTATAGCCGCCAAAATTCTGCCCCAGTTTGGATCAGATGCAGACAATGCTGTTTTTACCAGAGGAGATTCTGCAATGGTATAGGCAACTTGTAATGCCTCTGCCTGACTCGCGGCACCGTCTATCACCACGGAGACAAATTTTGTGGCGCCCTCACCATCGCGGATAATCGCTTGGGCTAAATCAGTAAATACTTTGGTCAAATGCTCAACAAAATTATCGAAGGAAATCTCATCAATCGACACACCACTGGCCCCGGTTGCAATGAGTACAACTGAATCATTGGTGGAAGTGTCGCTATCTACTGTAATGCGATTAAATGATTTTTCTGTAGCCAGTGTTAACGCTCGATGCAATAACTCATCATCCACTGCAGCATCCGTTGCAATATAGGCAAGCATAGTGGCCATATTAGGCTTAATCATCCCGGAGCCTTTTGCGATTCCAGTGATTGTGATCAGCGTATCATCACCAAATTGAACACTACTCCCCTTAGTGCGGGTATCCGTCGTTAATATTCCTTCCGCGGCTTCAGCCCAACCGGACTCCCGGAGATTTGCAAACGCCCCTGGTAAACCGGCGAGCAATCTATCCATAGGTAGCGGCTCACCAATGACCCCCGTAGAAAATGGCAGAATAGTATCGATATCAACCCCTGCCAAAGCGGCCAAGTTACTGCAGGTCAAGGTTGCATCTAACAAACCCTGCTCTCCAGTACCGGCATTAGCATTGCCAGTGTTGGTCACCAGATAACGCGGTCGGCAACGCGATAACCGCTGTTTGCACACGGTCACTGGGGCTGCACAAAACGCATTTTTAGTGAAAAGTGCGGCAACAGAACTGTTCTCACTGACTTCCATGATGACCAAATCAGGTCTGCCTGCGGTTTTGATACCCGCACTGGTAGTCCCCAATTTAAATCCTACAATGGGATGCAGTTTAGGGAGCTCTGAATTACCTGTGGCCATCTGAATTTCCTGTTTGTCTACGCTATATTTTACCGCAACACTGCTTGTATTTTTTACCTGACTGGCATGGACAAAGATCATTTCGACCGACTTTAGGCCCTTGTCTCATCACTGGCTGCTGCGCGGGCTCTGCGTTTTCGCTTCCGCCTGCTCCCGCCATCCCGGCTGCGGCTGCATGCTTATACTCACGATTAGCTTGCTCACTACGCCGTTGGTCTTCAAGACGAGCCATGTCGTCCTCACTGGCAACCTCGATATGACTTAAGTAACGGATAGTGTCATATTTAATGTTTCCCAGTAAATCTTCAAACAAACCGAATGATTCGCGTTTGTACTCTTGCTTAGGATTTTTTTGCGCATAGGCCCGCAGTCCAATACCCTGTCGCAACTGATCCATACTCGCTAGATGCTCTTTCCAGAGATTATCTAATACCTGCAACATAATTTGTCGCTCGACCTCACGCATTTGATCTCCAACATGCGCATAGCGATCAACGTAAGCTTGCTGTAATTGTGTTGCAATATTCTTACGCAACTCGCCTTCTTCAAGACGATCGTCCTCATCGAGCCAGTTTTGTATCGGTATAGTCTGCGAAAATTCGGTTGCCAACGCTTTTTGCAGGCCTTCAACGTCCCACTGTTCTTCAATACTCATGGGTGGGATATAGGTGCTAATACACTGCTCAATAACGTCAGCTCGAACGTTAGTAATAATATCTGAGATGTCGTCGTCTTCAAGCAAATCATTACGCTGCTGATAGATGACCTGCCGCTGATCATTCGCTACATCATCATATTCAAGTAGATGTTTACGAATGTCGAAATTACGACCTTCAACCTTACGCTGCGCCTTAATAATGGCATTGTCCACCATCCGATGTTCTATCGCTTCACCATGCTCCATGCCCATGCGTCGCATCATATTTCTAACAGTGTCAGAGGCAAAAAGACGCATCAACGGATCTTCAAGGGAAAGATAAAAACGTGAAACACCTGGGTCACCTTGACGACCGGAACGACCACGTAGCTGGTTATCAATACGTCGTGATTCGTGCCGTTCTGTCGCGACTATGTGTAACCCGCCGGCCTCAATAACTTTAGCATGACGCTCAGTCCAATCTTGCTTTAGAGCGTCAATTTTACTTTCAGTTGTACCTTTCTTTTGCTTAAGTTCCTTTAATTCAGCATCAAGGTTTCCGCCTAAAACGATATCTGTACCACGCCCCGCCATGTTAGTCGCTATCGTGACAGCGCCAGGACGGCCAGCATTAACAATAATACTAGCCTCTAACTCGTGTTGTTTTGCGTTAAGTACACTGTGTTTAATCTTAGCTTTTTTAAGCATTGCTGATAGCAGTTCTGAAGTCTCCACCGAAGCGGTACCAACCAGCACCGGCGCGCCTTTAACGACGATTTCTTGTATATCAGAAATTACTGTTTCAAACTTTTCTTCCTGACTGAGGAATACCAAATCATTCAGATCTATGCGAACAACATCGACATTAGTGGGGATAACCATGACGCGCAAACCGTAGATTTGGTCAAACTCATACGCTTCTGTATCTGCCGTTCCCGTCATACCCGACAATTTGTGGTAAAGCCTAAAATAATTCTGGAAAGTCGTTGAGGCCAATGTTTGGCTCTCTTGTTGGATGACCAAGCTTTCTTTGGCTTCAATAGCCTGGTGTAGTCCTTCCGACAAACGTCTGCCGGCCATGGTTCTTCCCGTATGCTCATCAATCCGAACAGCCTGACCCTCTTGAATAATGTATTCAACATCACGGTGGAACAAATGCTTAGCTCGCAATGCCGAGTTC
>CAJIZU010000048.1 GCA_905181925.1 gamma proteobacterium HTCC2207 | reverse complement strand
AGTACTTCTTCAAGATATAAGTGATCACTATCTGTTTGACCTGGGGTCGTATAACTAATCGTTTTAGAGGTATTCTCTAGTTTATTTGACGAAGGCATAGTGGGAGGCTCGTTACTGTTTAGGCCGCTAGAAAGTAGCAGTGCAATACTCAAAGTTAGTATTTTTTTAACGCTGGTCAAGGAAAGCATAGATTCGCCTATATGTTTTTACTATAAAAGATAATGATCGACATAATGTATGTATCTTCGAATAGGATAGTAGCTATGGTTCAAATCAGCAATTTTTAATGTGCTATATTTGTCAGAGGGTATTTTATTAATTGCACGATACTTTTAAGTACGCGAAGTACCAGATTTACCAGAAAGTCTTTTCCAATCTCAGTTCTAGGGCTTCCGCAATGAATACTGTCATATTCGTGCGTAATTGGCTACTTACATCATTCGGCATTATGATCCAAAGCGATTATTATCTACGTAAGGCTAACTAATATTAAATGAAGGAAATATTTGACATGACGGGTTTAAAGAAGGCGCTTCTACCCTATGGAACGACGTCTAGTTCACCCTCCATTGTGTTACCTGACACTGCATTATTTCTTTCAGAGCGCGGGTCTCTCACTAAAAACTACTTCGAGAACGCGGTTGAACTGCTCAATCGGGAATATGAGGCGGTAAGAAGGCTAGCGGATTTAAATGAACTTGTTTATAGCTCATCCTATAACTTTGTTCCCCGGGTTGGGCAACGCTACCAGCTCTACAGAAAAGCTGATGGACAATATTTACTCAGCATGATTGAAAACTGGTCTAAACATGAGTTAATAGTCTCTGTTGAGTACACTGCCGACAGTGTTTGGAAAGATGTCGCATCGTTCTAGGTGTTGATTTTCTAGGCAACTCTCCTTGGAGTGTTTCGTTTAGTAAGGTGCTTGGTAGTTTAAGTGCGAAGTCAGCTGGTTTGCAATTACGCTATCTACGGCTGTCGTCATCTTGGCATGCAACGCACTAGAACCTTTATCCCCAACGCCTTTTGCCCCGTAATCCGATATCTCTAACCTGGCCTTCTAATGTCTCATCGAGACAACAACTAGCGCTGGCGTCCTATTTGTATTTAATCGACTATGATTAAGAGACAAACATAAAAAATGTTGGTCTCTATGAAGTATTTCATTTTTGTAATGGTAGTCACGATCACGGCATCGGTTACGGTATTTTCAGAGCTGGCGAAGGCGGCGGATGCTGTTTACTTCTCTTCGTTGTTAAAAGATGAGCGAGAGAGTGTCAAAAAGGGTGATTATCTCACCGCAATAGATGCGCTAAATACAATTCTTTACTGTGAACAAGATTCGGTGGTGTCCTGGGGTTTTGTTGAGGTGTATAACGGCAAGACGGATACTCTGTATCAGTATGCGTGTATATACAATGGCGTGCCAATCGCAAAGTTAGAGAATATTAAGATGCGCAACTAACCTAGACTGCTCAGCTTTTGAGATAGCGTCTACTACATTTACTAATGATCGTTTTATCATCTATTTCTCTTCTGTGTTTTTTAGGGCACTATTTAGGGTGTGTGGATAATTTTGGTCTAAAAACGAATACTGTTATCTATCACCAGTCACTAATTGGCCTTTAACTACCTGGGTAATTGATTATATGGCGCAAAAAGATATCGGTCACAAGATACCTATTCACACCCTTACTAAGACGGCTGAAGTGAGGGACTTTTATGATGAGTGGGCCGATAAAGACCAATACAACCGAGACATGCGTGATTGGAACTACACGGGACCCTTAGAGACTGTCACTGCCTTCCAAGAACACGCCGTCAGTAAAGACGTGCTGATATTTGATGCGGGGTGCGGCACTGGTCTAGTCGGTAAAGAATTAAAACGTCAGGGATTTAACGCGTTTCATGGCGCCGATCTTTCACAAAAACTCTTGGACTCTATCCCTGGTGGTCTTTATCAACAGCTAGAAAAAGTCGATTTAAATATGCCTATTAAATGTGATGACAATGTCTATGGTGCCGTCATGTGTGTGGGTACTTTTACCTTTGGCCATGTCAAGCCTCCCGCATTAGATGAGTTTGTAAGAATTACAAAACATGAGGGTCTAATTTGCTTCACCATTAACGAAGCAATCTATAAAGAATATGGGTTTGATGAGAAAATAGCCGAGTTAGAGACAAAAGGTCAATGGACGCGGATAGCGTTTTTTAAATCAGATTATATCGCCAGCAAAGATGTTGGAGCTTGGCTTGGCTTGTATAAAGTCATCAAGGTATAACGTTAACCTCTTGTGTAAATACGCCACGAATCCTACTTTAGTGACTCTTTTTGGCCGTAAAATAGGACTTCAGTAAAAACGATAGACCTAAGCCCAAGACTAAAACAACAATCGTTATTTTGTCACGATGCGGTGTTTCGGGAATCCATATTTGGTGTTTTTCAGCGTAATAGAGTGCGTACATCGATAGTATCCAAGGTCCTGCTGCAATCGCAGTTCTTATCCAATCTAATAGTCTACTTGTTGTCGTTGGATTCATTATTAGAGGAGCCTCTCTTGTCTCGATGGAGCTTGATGCTATCATATAGGTAATGGATCTTCATCTTTCTCAGCAGGCTTAGAGATTCGGTAGTTAGGACTTTTTGAGTTTAGTCTTAATAAGAATGATTTTCTCAACAGGAAGTAATAATGACTCCAGATATAGCTTGGGCATGGCCATGGTGGTCAGCCATGGTCACCGTGAATATCATTAACCTAATTGTGTGTTTAACCATATTCCGTCGTATTACCCGCAGTGCCGGTAGTTTTTCAAATATCACTGATCAATACCAAAAAAGCATGCTCGTCATGGGATTGATATTCACCATGGTTGGAGCTTATCGCGCTGTATTTGTTTCCCGGTATTTATATCAATTCGCTTGGTTTGATGTACTGGCGAATAGCTCATTATTGATTCGATTTCTTGCTATTTTTGCAGAGCTCTCTTTTGCAGGTTTATTTGCTTATGCCATGTTACGTTTCAGCAAAGACATGCCAAGCAAGAATCAAACGAACCTGGCACTAAACTTCATTGAAAGTAAGAGCCCGTACTTACTATTTGTTTGTATATTTACAGCACAATTTTTTGCAACCACCGCCACGATTAATAAAAACAATACACTGTTCGCCATTGAAGAAACACTCTGGACGGTCGGGTTTTTGTTGATATTGCCCCTTGCATTTATTCAGCTGGGTCGTGCACTAAGCGTTAAATGTGAAGCTGAAAAACAGCGTATCAAAATGCTGCTGACTTCCAGCAAGGTGATTTTTGCATGGTGTATTGGCTATTGTAGTTATGGTATATTTTTTCACTTACCGATGGATTTCTTTAGTGATGCAGCTAACTCAACTATGGCGGTCACTTCAGCTGTGCCAGTGACTCAAGCAGGATTGGCAGCCGTATGGGATGCATTCTTTATAGTCAATGAATCCAAAGAATTTGGTGACTGGGGCTTTGGGTTTTTATTCTGGCATTCTTCATACTTTAGTATATGCGTTTGGCTAGCTATATTTTTAATGCGCGCACCAAGAGCTGAAAAATAAGAAATGTTAAAAACATGAGGAATCAATAGTTCTATCTAAAATTTCGCATATAACCTAAAATTTTTGCTGACAGCCAAGAAATCGCTATGTGTTCACTGCGTTATATCCCTTGACCGCAAGCGTCATTGTTCTAACACTGTACAGGTTAGCTCGAAAGAAAAATAACAGGGATTACGCGGGTGATGAATATTTGAGAAAAATAAATTGGCTAGAGCAGGGCGATATACTTCACGTTCCGAGCCGATTGTTTAGATTCTTAACCTGTAGGGACGGTGGTCGATTGACTGTTGTTATTGAGACACTCGGAAAAAGATGTCCTAACTTTTAATGGGCGCAACGATGAATATTGAATTAGCAAAGATATTTAAGCACAAAGCGATAAATGAGTGGGGGCTGGTGTTGGTATTCACAGTACCCATGTGTATTTTCAATTATCTTGCTATGACTGATACTAATATTGACTCCCCAGAAGGTCTATCACATATGATCGGTTATTCTGTGCGGTGGGCTGTTCCTTTCATTTACTTAGTGGTAGCAGCCTCATCGGTCAAAATCCTTTTTCCTGGCGTCTTTTCGGCCTGGTGGATGCGTAACCGAAAATATATCGGCTTGGTGTTTGCCGTTGGAATGGCTTGGCAGGCGGCGTTTATATTTATGCTATCGACATTTCATCGAGATTATTATTTTTCTGACGTTTACTACTTTAGAGATGAAGTCGAAGGCAGTGTAGGCTATATTTTTTTGGTGGCTATGGTCATTACATCGTTTCAGTTTGCAAGAAAAAGGGTCAGCCACGCCCAGTGGAAGTTGATCCAAAAGGGCGGCATCTATTTTCTGTGGGCATATCCCTTTAGTGTGTATTGGTGGAATTTATTTTATTACCCTTATGTTGACGGTTACTCAAATCCGGAACTGCATGATTACCTGTTTTACTGGGCTGGCTTTTTAGCCTTTGCCATGAGAATTTTCGCTTGGGGTAAATTGCGCAATAAAGCGCTGTCAAAAAGTGATGTGAATGGATCGCCTTCAACGCTAGCATTATTTGCAGGTGCCGGACTGATCTTTGTCGGCCTTATTGGCGCCGCCACAGGAAAATACTGGTTCGATGGAGTGTCTTCGCTGGTATCTTCCCCTGCATGGTCAGCAGAGATGGCGTTATGGCTACCATTTTGGCCCTTAGAGCCTTTTATGCCTCTTATCCTGATGGGTGCAGGTGTTTATCTAGCAACAAAGGGAAGAGCCCTGAGAGGCGTTGGCGTAGTCACTAGATGATCCATAGTGTGCTTGGCTCCTGCGGTGTTATACCTCAGACTTAAGCGAGGCCAACCAACTAAGTACATCTTGATAAACGTCCTCTCGATTAGTTTCGTTGAGAGTTTCATGCCGGGCTTCAGGGTATAGAAGCATATCGACTTTGCGTACTCCCGATTCTTGCAATATTTTTTGCAACGCCATAACGCCCATACCCGCTTTGCCCACAGGATCTAGCGACCCAGAAAACAAATAGATAGGCACTTTTTTATCCATTTTCGCCATCGATTCAGGCTTTGAAAGTTCTCCCATACCCGTTAAAAAGTCGCACCAGGACTGAGTTGTGAGTGGTCCACCGCAGAGTGGATCATCGAGGTACTGATCAACCCTTGAATGATCTCTAGAAAGCCAGTCACTCGACGTACGAGCAGGCTTGAATGCATTGTTGAAGGCACCGAATGACATTTTCTCTAGGATCGTACTCGGCTTTTGGCCGCCGACACGCCATCGCTCGATACGAGCTGCAAAAGTGGCTATTTTCCATGTTGCTGGCGGCTCATAGTTGGAACCGGATAATATTAGCCCGCACAATTTGTGATCAGTAATGTCTTTTAATTGTTGTCCATATCTTTGGCAGAAGTGAGTGGCCATGAATGAGCCCATGCTATGGCCCATTAATATGAGCGGTA
>CAJIZU010000047.1 GCA_905181925.1 gamma proteobacterium HTCC2207 | reverse complement strand
CCTATGAGAAGCTTAAGGCGCTAACTCGCGGTAATGTAATGGATCAGGCCACTATACAAGCCTTTATCGACACACTGGAGATCCCAGAGCAAGCCAAAGCCGAGCTTAAAGCAATGACGCCGGCAAGTTATATTGGTAACGCTGTGCAGCAAGCAAAGGATATCTAACCGTCGTGAGTAAAAACAACTACCCTATTCTCGGTGACATTACTGCCGATGAGTTTTTAGCCGAATACTGGCAGAAGAAACCCCTGCTTATTCGCAACGCGATCCCCAACTTTGTTCCGCCCATAGAAGGTGATGATTTAGCCGGATTGTCACTCGAGGAAGAAGTGGAATCACGCCTAGTGATTGGCGATGACTGGCAACTTGAGCATGGTCCCTTCGATGAGTCGCGCTTTGAAAGTTTGCCTGAAGACAATTGGACACTGCTTGTGCAAGGCGTTGACTTGTGGGTACCCGAAGTAGCGGATTTATTGAAGTCATTTGATTTTTTACCATCTTGGCGGGTGGATGATATTATGGTTAGCTATGCCGAAGATGGCGGCAATGTTGGTCCACATTTTGACTACTATGATGTGTTCCTTTTGCAAGGCAGTGGCCAGAGACAGTGGCAGATTGGCCAGCTATGCACTGCAGATGACTTGCACACCGATAACACCGGTCTAAAAGTACTCAAAGATTTTAAAGCTGTTGAAGGGTGGGTACTCAACCCCGGAGATATGCTTTATATACCCCCCAAAATTGCTCACCACGGTGTTGCAATCGGCGAGTGTACAACCTTCTCTGTGGGCTTTAGAGCCCCCGCGGCTACCGAAATGCTAGATGACCTCGCCACTGAGTTGTTGAGCCGTGATTTAACGCCAAATCATCTTACTGATCCCCCGCTTACCGCGGCCATGGCCGACCAGCCAATCTCTACAGGTTATATACAGCAGGTTAAGGCGCTGCTGCAAGAGACGCTGGATGATGAGCAAATGCTCGGGGAATGGTTTGCTCAATTTATGAGCGCGCCAAAGTACCCTCCGCTCGTCGACATGACTGAAGAAGTCAGGACGGCAACCTTAGAAGATCGAGTCGCTGAGGGTGTGCAACCAACTTACAGCCATTATGTAAACGGGCAAAAACAGGACTGAGCAGGAGATATTCACGCATTGATTACTGTTAGCACTGCTAGTTGGGACAATGATGAAGCCGCTATTAAGTCAGTTCGTATTCCAGTGTTTGTGGAAGAGCAAAATGTACCTTTCGAGCGCGATTTTGATTCTTTCGACGCGAGTGCTATGCATTGGCTGGCAGTTGATGATCGGCAGTGCCCTATCGGCACTGCGCGAATGCTTTCAGATGGTCACTTTGGTCGAATGGCAGTATTAAAAGCGTTTCGTCAGCAAGGTATTGGTCGATTGATTATAGAAGCGGCTGTGAACTATGCCGCCGCATCTGGGATTCAAAAAGTCCACCTCCATGCACAACTCACTGCGCTAGCCTTCTACGAGCGTTTGGGGTTTACCGCTTACGGTGAGGTGTTTTCAGATGCAGGTATGGAGCATATTGCTATGACCAAGACCCTTTTAGTCTAAACGCTGACTAGACACAATTATGCCGTTATTATCTGCATACACGTAATCACCAAGACTAAGGGTGACACCGGCGAAAGTGACAGAGATACCAAGCTCTCCAATCCCTTTTTTGTCTGTCTTCATTGGGTGGGTACCCAGAGCTTGCACACCAATGTCGGTGGCCATTATTTCATCCACATCACGAATACACCCATAGATAACAAGGCCTGCCCATCCGTTAACTGATGCCTGTTCTGCCAGCATATCGCCAAGACAGGCTCTACGCATACTACCACCAGCATCAACGACCAATACTCGACCTTCACCAGGGGTGCCAACCAACTCTTTAACTACGCTATTATCTTCAAAGCACTTGACCGTTACTAAAGGGCCACTAAAGCGCTCGCGACCCCCAAAGTTGCTGAAAATAGGGTCTAATACTCTGACCAGCTCAGGGTAATCATCACATAAGTCTGGGGTTGATTTACTCGCCATAATACGCCCTAAGCCTTTGCTTGCTGACGGTAGGCGTGCAATAGGGGCTCGGTGTAACCACTAGGCTGCTCCAGTCCCTTAAAGACTAAGTCTGAGGCCGCTCTAAACGCAGTACTTTGGCTAAAATCAGGCCCCATAGGCACGTAGTCAGAATCATCAACATTTTGCCCGTCGACCACGGTTGCCATGCGCTCTAAAGTCTCATTAACCTGCTCAACATCAACCATACCGTGATAGAGCCAGTTGGCAATATGTTGGCTTGAAATTCTGAGTGTGGCACGATCTTCCATTAGCCCAACATTGTCGATATCGGGCACCTTTGAACATCCAACGCCCTGCTCTACCCAGCGAACGACATAACCCAGCATACCCTGAGCATTGTTATCCAGCTCTAGCTGTACCTCCTGCGGGGAAAGCTTTGTGTTGCCCAGCAATGGGATGGTCAAGATATCATCAACATTAGCCTGTGTGCGTGTCATCAACTGGTCTTGTAGCTTGGGCACGTTGACTTGATGGTAATGCATTGCATGAAGAGTGGCGGCGGTCGGTGATGGGACCCAGGCACAGTTAGCGCCGGCTTTGGGATGGCCTATCTTTATGCGCATCATATCTGCCATATTGTCTGGAATAGCCCACATGCCTTTACCAATTTGAGCCTTACCTTTAAGACCGCAAGCAAGTCCGACATCCACGTTTTGGTCTTCATAGGCAGTAATCCACGGCATCGTCTTGAGCTTGCCCTTAAGCGCAAACGGCCCTGCCAGCATACTGGTATGAATCTCATCGCCAGTACGGTCTAAAAAGCCCGTATTGATAAAGACTACACGCCCCTTAGCTGCGCGGATGCATTCTTTAAGGTTCACTGAGGTTCGGCGCTCTTCGTCCATGATGCCAACTTTAATTGTGTGACGATCAAGATTAAATGCATCTTCAATGGCATCGAAAAGGTCATTGGTGAAGGCAACTTCGTCTGGACCATGCATTTTAGGCTTAACGATGTAGGTACTGCCACTCACTGAGTTGCAAAGCCCACTTTGCCGATTGAGGTCATGCAAGGAAATAAGGCTGGTAATAACGCCATCCATTATGCCTTCTGGGATTTCACTACCATCAGAGAGTAGGATCGCCGGATTGGTCATCAAGTGCCCAACATTGCGGATAAACATCAAGCTGCGCCCTTTCAGGGACAATGCCGAGCCATCAGCGCCCGTATACTGACGGTCAGCACTCATTTTACGTACAAAACTTTTGTCGCCACGAACAATAGTTTCTTCTAAATCACCTTTGATGAGGCCCAGCCAAT
This sequence comes from gamma proteobacterium HTCC2207, assembly GCA_905181925.1. Taxonomy (GTDB): domain Bacteria; phylum Pseudomonadota; class Gammaproteobacteria; order Pseudomonadales; family Porticoccaceae; genus HTCC2207. The sequence continues at coordinate 4,716 of CAJIZU010000047.1, read as the reverse complement.
TTGCATACGCCAATGCTTTGTCCTCAGCATCCACAGCTGCCACGGAGTCTTCGCAATCCATGATCGTTGTAAGAGCTGATTCAAGTACTATATCTTTAACACTGGCCTTGTCAGCAGAACCTACATTATGATTAGAATCGACTTGAATTTCTAAATGTAAATTATTGTTTTTTAACAGTATTGATGTTGGAAATCCAGTTTCACCCAAATAACCAATAAACTGATTTGATGCCGCTAAGGTTACTGAGCTTCCGCCCTCTAAAGTTATATGAAGCTGCTTATCTACAACGCTATACCCGGTTGCTTGGTGGTGTGAACCTTCGACCAAAGGCACAGCAACGTCGAGAAAGTCACGCCCGTAATCTATGACTTTTTGACCTCGCACAGGATTGTAAGCACCACCCTTATCTGCACCGCCCTCTTCTGAGATAACGTCATTGCCATAAAGCCCGTCATACAAGCTACCCCAACGTGCATTGGCAGCGTTTAGAGCAAATCGAGCGTTCATAATAGGTACAACAAGCTGCGGGCCAGCTTGTTGGGTGATTTCCGTGTCTACATGCTCTGGTGTTACTTCAAAGTCCTCTCCGGCCGGCACTAAATACCCTATTTGCTCTAAAAACGTTTTATATTGAGAAAACTCAAACCCGTCTTGATGAGAGCTGTGCCATGCATCGATTTGAGATTGTAGATCAACACGAATCGCCAACAGATCCCTATTCAGCGGAGCAAATCGCTCCACAATAGCCGCAAACTTAGGCCAGAATTCTTTTGGACTCAAACTAGTTCCGGGAATAATAGATTGATTAACCAGATCGTAAATGGGTTTGGCAATTTGAAGGCCAGATTCTAGAACTCTTTCGGTCATGCGGACTAACTCCCGTAAATTATCATAGCGGTAGTGTATGAACTTGGCGAACAGATTCCAAATCTATCACTCATATCTCGGCTATTCAGGAGGCCGATAATAGCATTTACTTGGAGATCTCTAAGCGAGTATCTCTTCGGACACTGTCTTGATCAACTGTCTTATCCAGCGATGACCGGGATCGTGCTGCAGCAGGGGGCTCCAGACCATTTTTAAACGCATTCGGGGGATATCAAAAGGTGGGTCTAAAATAACAACACTCGGATTATTGCTCAACTGCCTTGCCGCCATAGACGGCAAAGTAACAATAAGCCCGTCCTGCTCCCCCAGTAATAATGCCGCCTGATAATGCCGGGTGAACAAAGCAATGTTTCGCTTGGCACCAATTTTGTCCAACGCGTCATCAACCCACCCGAGTCGCTGAACATCATCTGAGCTCATACCAACACCGACCCCCATCCCCGTCTTGCTGACCCAAACGTGCTTGCCTGAAAGGTAAGCATCGAGATTCCAGTTTTTAATAATAGGATTGGACGCACTAACCACACATGAAAAACTATCATCCCACAAATGCACTTGGTGAAAAGATTGTGGCAATGTATCGAAGCGATTAATCACAAGGTCTACTTTGCCTCGCTCTACATCATGGAAGCTCACATCACTTGGTGTCATAATATCAAGACGCACATTTGGCGCTTCTTTAAGCAATCGCTTAAGCAACACAGGCAGTAAAGTTGCTTCAGTGTAGTCGCTTGCCATGATTCTAAAAATACGGGTTGATGCCGAAGGGTCAAATTCGGTTTTAGGCAAAACAGCCTGTTCAGCTGCTTCGAGAACAGTTCTGACTAAAGGCTGTAACTCCAAGGCTCTTTCCGTCGGGGTCATCCCATCACTAGTACGCACCAAAATAGGGTCTGAGAATAAATCTCTGAGGCGCCGAAGGCTGTTCGACATGGCCGGCTGGCTTATCCCTAACTCCTCTGCAGCCCTCGTGACGTTGCACTCTCGCAGTAAAACGTCTAGGTACACAAGAAGATTTAAATCAAACTTTGACATATTCATAAGAAAAATACCCAAGATTAAAACGATAATGTAGATTAATGGCGGCATGATACCTAAACTACGTTTTTAGTCAAACAAAGCAATTTAAAAAAAAGGGGAAATCCATGTCAAACTTCACTCAGGACGCGGCAAAGTTAGCCGACATCATCGGTGCTCAAGGTAGTAATTGGAGTGCCATAAGCGCTGATTCGGCTGCCAGAATGCGCGCTCAGAATCGGTTTCAAACTGGTTTAGAGATTGCAAGGTACACCGCGGGCGTGATGCGTGAAGACATGGCAGAGTACGATGCTGACGCTACCTCTTATACTCAATCGCTTGGTTGCTGGCACGGGTTCATCGGGCAGCAAAAAATGATCTCGATCAAAAAGCATTTTGGAACGACTAAGAAAAAGTACTTGTATCTGTCGGGTTGGATGGTTGCTGCACTGCGCTCCGACTTTGGTCCTCTCCCTGATCAGTCAATGCACGAGAAAACGTCTGTAGCCGCTTTAATTGCTGAGCTTTACACGTTTTTACGCCAAGCTGATGCGCGTGAGCTTGGCGGTTTGTTCCGACAGTTAGACGCCGCTCCTGGAGATGCCAAAGCGGCTATCCAATCGCAGATTGATAGCTTTGAAACACACGTTGTTCCTATTATCGCCGATATTGACGCAGGTTTTGGTAATGCGGAAGCGACTTACTTGATGGCAAAGCAGATGATTGAGGCTGGAGCCTGTTGTATTCAGATCGAGAACCAAGTGTCTGATGAAAAGCAGTGTGGCCACCAAGACGGCAAGGTCACAGTCCCACATTCTGATTTCTTAGCAAAAATTAATGCTGTACGTTACGCCTTCCTAGAGCTTGGCGTTGATGATGGTGTGATTGTTGCTAGAACGGACTCATTGGGCGCAGGACTTACTAAACAAATCGCAGTAACCAACAAGCCAGGCGATTTGGGCGATCAGTACAATGCATTCTTAGACGTTGAAGAGGTTACCCCCGCAGAGATGCAGAACGGCGACGTCGTCCTAAATCAAAACGGCAAGTTGGTTCGTCCTAAGCGTCTGCCAAGTAATCTATTTCAGTTTAAAGAAGGTACTGGCGAAGCACGCTGTATTTTAGATTGCATTACGAGCCTACAAAACGGGGCTGACATGATTTGGATTGAGACTGAGAAGCCACATGTTGGACAAATTGGTGCGATGGTCGACGAGATTCGTAAGGTAGTTCCTAACGCTAAGCTGGTTTACAACAATAGTCCGTCGTTCAACTGGACGCTGAATTTCCGTCAGCAGATCTTTGATGCCTGGGCTGACGCTGGGAAAGATCTGTCTTCTTATGATCGCGCTGATCTCATGAATGCTAGCTATGATGAGACTCAGCTAGCGATTGATGCTGATGAGAAGATCCGCACGTTCCAAGCTGACGCAGCCGTTGGCGCTGGTATCTTCCATCACTTGATTACTCTGCCAACTTACCACACAGCAGCACTCTCTACGGATAATCTAGCCAAAGAGTACTTCGGCGACCAAGGTATGCTCGGTTATGTGGCAGGTGTTCAGCGCAAGGAGATCCGTCAAGGTATCGCCTGCGTCAAACATCAGAACATGGCGGGATCAGATATGGGTGATGACCACAAGGAATACTTTGCTGGTGATGCTGCATTAAAAGCGTCAGGTGAAGATAACACAATGAACCAGTTCTAAGGTTCTTTGAGTTACGATTCAACCCAAAAGGGGTAGATTTTAGTCTACCCCTTTTTTTTGTCTGCAATAAAAGATGCTCGCATCCATTAGTTTTTGCAACTCTAAAATAGATAGACTAGAGTTATCAATCATGTAGGCAAGGCCAATTACTCTGAACACTTTATGAAAAAGTTTATGCTGGGTACCCTCCTCCTGATTATGGTGGCTTGTTCATCTTAAGATATTTAGAACTATAGTCGCGACGCTTTTAGGTGAGTAATAGTGATGAAAAAGCTATGAGCTACCTTGTTGTTGATGCTTGTGCACGCAAGTCTTATCGATGCGTCTGATCATTTAGATTCTCCTGTCTATCGAACGATAGAGCATGACGGAGCAACACGTTCATTTACATTACACGTACCCGCCGATGTCAAGCCCAGCGGGCCCCTTGTCATGGTTATGCCCGACTATATGGCGTCGGCAGGCGAAATCATGGATTACTCTGGCTTTAATGCCATTGTCGATCGAGAAGGTTTTATCGTTGCTTACCCTGAAGGCACTAGGAATCAATTCGGCTATCGGTTTTTTAACGTTGGTTATGATCATAGCGCTACCAGCACAGTTGATGATCTGGGATTTATTAGCAGCTTAACCTCGGACTTACAAAAGCAATTAGGTGTTACACCCAAGCCCACATTTATAGCTGGCATGTCAAACGGTGGTGACATGGCCTACTTCATCGCTTGTAACCATTCTGAACTCTACGGCGCTATGGCCTCAGTGACTGGCGTTCTCATGAAACATATTCACGATGAGTGTATACCGGCCAAACCATTGCCCGTCTTACAGATTCACGGAACCGATGATGCTATTTCCTACTTTGGCGGTGATATGGAAAACAAAGCTGGTTATGGCGCCTATCTCGGGGCACCAGAAACTGTCCAATTTTGGACAGAGGCAAATGGGTTAACCAAAAAAGAGATAACCTTTGTTGATAACAGAGATCAAGAGGACGACACCGCTGTTCGATTTGAGCGCTTTTTCTCCCCAAACTCTCGTAATGAAGTTTGGTTTTATAGTGTTCAAGGTGGCGGTCATCGGTGGCCCATGGAAAACTTGACC
>CAJIZU010000046.1 GCA_905181925.1 gamma proteobacterium HTCC2207 | reverse complement strand
AAAGCTCATCGCTTCCTGAGCGCCTATAAATTTCGCCGCATCTGCATTAACTGCTTGGTCTGGCGTGACAAGGGGAGGCCATGTAGCATCGTAACCTGACCACAAGTGGGTAGCGTTGGCGATTGCTGCATCAGTCGGTGTGTCATCAAACAAACCAATAGCCGCTTCACCGCCAATCCAAGGCCCCACCAACACTCTTACATAAAACAAAGATCCAAAAAAGCAGACAAAAAACATAAGTTCAGAGAAGATAAACCAGTACATGCCAAGCACATAGGAGTACTTAAGCTGATCACTCACTATGCCCTGGGTATTCTCTTCAATAACCAAACTCCACCACTTATACATGACCACAGCCATAATGGCTGTTCCGATCAAAAACATCGTCGAGGTGCCGCCTTCGATAACCCAGCTTGCCGCGCCAAACGCCATAACTCCCATTCCCAAAGCTGCGGCTAAGGGGAGCTTACTCTGCTCGGGTACGTAATAACTACCTTCAGTTGACATCTTTGTTCTCCGTTTACTGTACTTGTGAGACCTGCATCGGGACGCGGTCTGTTATATCAAAAATTGTATATGACAAAGTCACTGTATTCACACTAGCCGGCAAGTCGGGGTCAATAATGAACACGACAGCAAGGTCAGCTTCCTCTCCGGCCGCAAGCGGCTGATTGTTGAAACAAAAACATTCAGTTTTGAGGAAATAATCAGCAGCGTTATTGGGTAAAACGTTTGGAATCGCCTGACCCACCATGTCTGCGCCCGTTCGATTTCGAGCGTAAAATACTATTTCTTTAGATTCCCCAGGATGAACCATTACTTTGTGTTCGACCGGATAAAAATCCCAAGGCATGGTTGCATTATTAGTGGCAATAAACTGAACTTCAACTTCACGCGATGTGTCCACAGTAATTTCTGTCGCCGTGTAAACATCACCGGTTTTACCGCCTATCCCTGTGATCTCACAGAACAGATCGTATAAGGGTGGTAAAACGAAAATCGCAAACATGAACATCACGACCACACCGAACAGCGATTTGATAACCACGCTGCGGTGTGTGATTGAATTATTCATCTAATTCCCTCCAGACTACTTAACAATGGGCGGAGTAGAGAACGTATGGAACGGCGCAGGCGTCGGTAAAGTCCACTCGAGGCCTTCAGCACCTTCCCAAACCTGTGGGTCATCAATCGGCTTACCCCAACCAATCGTTCGGATGACGTTGTATAAGAATAGTAGCTGAGCGCCACCATACATAAACGCACCGATACTAGAGACCATGTTCCAATCTGCAAACTGCAAACCATAATCAGAATAACGTCGAGGCATACCTGCAAGACCTAAGAAATGCTGAGGCATAAAGGTGATATTGAATGCGATGAACGCAATCCAAAACTGCAATTTACCCATAGTTTCATCATACATTCTGCCACACCACTTCGGTAGCCAATAATAAACCGCAGCCGTTCCACTAAATACAGCGCCGGCTACCATTACATAATGGAAATGCGCTACAACAAAATAAGTATCGTGATACTGCGTATCTGCTGCCGCAATTGACAGCATCATTCCGGTGAAGCCTCCAAACGTAAACAAGATAACGAAGGCAATACTAAACAACATCGGCGTTTCAAAGGTAAGCGCGCCTTTATACATCGTAGTAACCCAGTTAAATACTTTAACGCCAGTAGGAACAGCAATCAGCATGGTGGCGTACATAAAGTACAGCTCTCCTGCGATTGGCATCCCAACGGTAAACATATGGTGAGCCCAAACAATAAAGGATAAAAACGCAATCGATGCTGTGGCATATACCATTGACGAATAACCAAACAGTGGCTTACGACTAAAGGTCGGAATAATTTGCGATACCACACCGAAGGCCGGGAGGATAATAATGTAAACTTCTGGATGCCCAAAGAACCAAAACACATGCTGGAAAAGTACCGGATCACCGCCGCCCGCCGCATCAAAGAAGCTTGTTCCAAAATTGATATCCATTAGCATCATGGTCACTGCACCCGCTAAGACTGGCATTACTGCTACCAGTAAAAATGCAGTAATTACCCAAGTCCATACAAATAACGGCATCTTCATATAGGTCATGCCAGGCGCGCGCATGTTCATCACAGTAGCAATGATGTTAATAGACCCCATAATCGATGAGGCTCCCATGATGTGTACACCGAAAATAAAGTAGTTCACTGTGTCTGGCGCATATGTTGTGGAGAGAGGCGCATAGAATGTCCAACCAAAGTTAGGTCCGCCACCTTCCATAAATAAAGTTGATACCAAGATCGCGAACGCGAAGGGTAAAATCCAAAAGCTGAGGTTATTCATTCGCGGTAATGCCATGTCTGGTGCGCCAATCATCATTGGAATCATCCAGTTAGCCAGGCCAACAAACGCCGGCATGATCGCGCCAAACACCATAACCAAACCATGCATTGTGGTCATCTGGTTAAAAAATTCTGGTTTTATAAGCTGCATTCCCGGCTGGAACAACTCAGCACGGATAACCATTGCAAATGCTCCACCGAGTAAAAACATAGCGAAACTGAACCACAAATAAAGGGTACCAATATCTTTGTGGTTGGTGCTAAAAAGCCAGCGACTAAAAAAGTTTTCTGAAGGTCCGTGTGCCATTTAAGATCTTCCTCTATTGGTTTTGTTTGTAATTGAGAACGTCAACCGGCTGAACCATGTCACCCATGTCGTTTCCCCAAGAATTGCGTTTGTAGTGAATAACTGCGGCGATATCTACTTCCGACAGCTGATCTGCAAAAGACTGCATCGCTGATCCAGCAACACCATTGATCAGGATTCCAATGTGCCCCTCAACAGGCCCTGTCACGATAGAACTACCGACAAGCGCTGGGAATACTCCAGGAATACCCTGTCCAGCAGACTGGTGGCAACCGGCGCAAGACACTGCATAAACAGCCTCGCCTTTCGCCATCAACTCATCATTGGTCCACTCTTTACCAATGGTTGACTGATAAATCACTGCTTCCTCTTTCTTTCCAGCAAGCCAAGCGTCATATTCTGCCTCTTCCTTCACCTCAACAACGACGGGCATTCTGGAGTGGTCTTTACCACACAGCTCTGTACACGCGCCCACATAAACACCTGTCTGGTCAGTTTTAGCCCATGCCGCAGTGAAAAGACCTGGGATCGCGTCTCTTTTCACAGCGAAATCGGGCACCCACCAGCTGTGGATGACATCGTTACCTGTGATCAAAAAGCGAACTTTCTTATTCGCAGGAATGACCAGTGGCTGTGTCACTTCACGGAGATAGTGCTCGCCCTTAGGCGCGCGGCCATACTGCTCATCCTGAGACGTGCGTAATTCACTCATGAATTTAACGCCTTCACCAATGTACTCGTACTGCCATTTCCACTGGTACCCAGTTACCTTGATATCAATGTCTGGGTTTTCAGTATCGTAGACTTTGAGCAAAGCGGTTGTAGCAGGCACCGCCATGACAATCAAAATTAGGGCGGGGACAATCGTCCATAGAATCTCAACGGTCAGATTTTCATGGAAGTTCGCTGCTGTAACTCCACGGGATTTTCTGTGCGCAAACATAATATAAAACATGAATCCAAATACAAGTACGCCGATAACGGTACATACCCATATCATAATCATGTGAATATCATAAGCAGCCTGGCTGACTTCTGTAACACCTCTTGGCATATTGAGATTCCACCCTGCATCTTCGGCGCTAGCGCCCCCTGCAAAGAGTGATAAAATCGCTGGACTCAGCAGACCCAGGAAAAGCGCTCTCGCTCTTTTCGACATCGGTTGTTTCTCCGTGGTAATTCAAAAAATATAATATTCTTGTTCCGCATCAACTTTTTTCTATGTCGTTGACGTTGCGCGGCGCGATTGTAGCAAAAGACTATACGTTTCACTAGCCGCAAAGCGATCAAATACGACCCTTTGGTCTGATTTTTTGCTTTTCTTAACCAGCGCCTTACAAGGGAACTATTAACCCTTGGGATCCATAATGCGGATGGGGCTAATTTGCCGAGCAATCTCTTCTTCAGTTGTGTTGACGCGGGTTTCAATTTCGCGAGGAGAAGATGACATACGCATCTCGTCTTTAAAACCGCAACTCACGCATTCTCGGAAGTCTGCTCCTTCTTCAGAATATGCCTGCAATTTATCCATTGCAGAACACTTTGGGCAGATGACACCAGCAATAAATCTTTTTTTAGTTGAAAAAACCATAGCAATCTAATCACAATAGGGACTCTCATTATATATGGCATTGACCAATATGGATCACTCTATCCGCTCACACGCAGGAATTTCTCCGAATTTAGGCCTTCGCGTCTTTATTGACCCTGCCGCTACGGTGATTGGTAACGTTACCTTAGGCAACGATGCTTCCGTTTGGCCGGGAGCAGTTATTCGTGGAGATATGCATTCTATTTCTATAGGTTGCAGAACCAGCATTCAAGACAATGCGGTACTGCATATTTCACATGCATCCGACTTCAATCCAGAGGGTTGGCCCCTCGTTATCGGCGATGATGTGATTGTTGGGCACGGTGTTATCCTTCACGGTTGTATCCTTGGTAGTCGGGTCTTAGTAGGTAACGGCGCTATTGTTAATGACGGAGCAGTGATTGAGGAAGAAGTAATTGTTGGCGCGGGGTGTGTAGTGCCTCCGGGTAAAACACTACCCAGTGGTTACGTCTATGTTGGCAATCCCTGCAAACAGTTGCGTGCAGTAACAGAGAAAGAAAGGCGGTTTTTTACCTATTCCCCCGCAAACTATGTGAAATTAAAAGATCAATATTTGACGGAAATAGGTCTGTAAAACTACAACTAAAGGGTTTTTCTAAAAAGTGCGATGACCTCTGCTGCTCGTGGCCTCATGCCTCGCCACAGATAAAAAGATTCTGCCGCTTGCTCAACCAACATTCCCAGTCCATCAGAAACCTCAGCGCCTCGGCTAGCCGACCATTGCATAAAATCAGTTGGCATAGCGCCATACATCATGTCATAACAATTGGCCCCTGAAGCGCCGATAAGCGAGTTGGGTAATAGTAGCGGTTGCCCGTCAAGCGCAGCGCTGGTGCCATTAATAATGACATCAAATTCTTGTCCATCCAGCATGTCTAGCCCACATCCAAGGATATATCCAGCTTCAGCAAATTGTTTAGATAGCTGCAGCGCCTTATCGACCGACCGGTTGGCAATAACTACATGTTGGGGCTGTAAATTGAGCAGGTTTTCCAGAACTCCCCTAACCGCACCCCCAGCACCCAACAAAAGTACTCTTTTTGCCTTGACCTGCCATCCTAGGTTGTCAATTATATCGGTGGTGAACCCAACACCATCGGTAGTGTCACCGAATATGCTCCCATTTTCTTGTCGAACTAGGGTATTCACAGCACCCGCTGCAGCCGCACGTTTACTGACCGAATCAGCATAATTAAACGCTTCTTGTTTAAAGGGGACGGTTATATTTAATCCTCGCCCAGCGTTGTCAAAAAATGTGTCTGCCGCGGCAACGAAACCACCGAGACTGATCAACTGCGAACGGTAATCTAATTCCTGCTGGGTTTGAGCGGCAAAAAGCGTATGAATTTGCGGAGACTTACTATGAGCAATTGGGTTGCCAAATACTGCGTATTGATCAACCATCACACCCAGTCCTTTGGCAGTAAATAATGTGTGTAGAGGTCATCTTCAGGAGTCCCTGGTTCTGGCACATAACTGTATTCCCATCTAACAAGAGGGGGGAGCGACATTAAAATAGACTCTGTCCGACCATTACTTTGGAGCCCAAAAAGAGTACCTCGATCATGCACTAAATTAAACTCTACGTAGCGGCCACGGCGGTATAATTGAAATTGTCGTTCTCGGTCACTAAATGGCAGCTGGCTGCGGCGTTTTAAAATGGGCAAGTATGCTGGCACGAAGCTATCACCAATGCTTTGCATAAAGGCAAAACTGTCTGCGAAGCCAAGCTCATTAAAGTCATCAAAAAATAACCCTCCAATGCCCCTCGCCTCTTTTCGGTGGGGAAGATAAAAGTACTCATCGCAATTGGCTTTTAGCCGAGGGTAAAGCTTCTCTGAGTAGGCATCGCAAGCGTTTTTTGCCGTGCTATGCCAATGCACACAGTCTTCGTTATTACCGTAATAAGGGGTGAGATCATAACCACCGCCAAACCACCAAACAGGATCTCCGTGACCGTTCTCAGCGACAAAAAATCGTACGTTAGCATGGGCAGTCGGCGCGTAGGGATTTTGTGGGTGGATAACAACTGATACGCCAAATGCCTCCCAACTACACCCCACTAGCTCGGGTCTACTTTTGGTCGCCGACGAGGGTAGTTCATCACCGAAAACATGTGAAAAATTGACTCCAGCCTTTTCAATTACCGGTCCGCCAGAAAGAACATAGCTCCGCCCGCCGCCACCTTGTTCTCTGGCCCAGCTGTCTTCCTGCCAGTGACTTCCATCTGCTACTTTTAAGTGTGCACAGATGTTGTCTTGCAGGTTCAGGAGATAATTCTCAACTGCTTGCTTGTCAACTACTTGCTTTTTATCCAGGACGGACAACCTCGCCAGTCAATAAATTTTTAATCTCACTTTCTTTGTTCACCCCCGCAACATCACCGGAAGTACAAAAAACAAAGTTAGCCGCAAAGTACTCTTTCACCTTAATCTGTGTTTTGGCTGCAGGTAAACCCTGAGGGTTTGCCGAGGTCGAGACTATAGCCCCACCAAAGATATTGCAAAGCGCAGCAACCAGCGGATGAAGAGTAATTCGAAGAGCAACAGTATCATGATTTCCAACAACCCATCGCGGTGCAAAGCCATTATCTGGAACTAGCCATGTTGTCGGTTGCCTAGACGGGACAGCAAAGAGCTGTAGATCTTTTGGTTCGAGGCCCTTGAGATATGGCGCGAAGTGGTCAACACTACTGCCGATCAAAATAAGCCCTTTATCAACAGAACGCTGCTTTAAGTCGAGAATGCCCTTCACAGCGGACTCACTAAAGGGATCACAGCCAAGACCCCAAACCGCTTCAGTAGGATAGCCAATAACCCCGCCACCGCCCACAACTTTAGCAGCCTCTAGAATGTCAACGTGGCTCTGCCAGTCATTCACTATAAAAATCAGCTATTTTTCAGCTTTTCCTGAAGGGCAGCATCCTTAGCAATAATCACTTCCGCGTTTGCTGCGCGCTCTGCGACTAGCTTTTGGTGCATCTCAGGATCAGCAACGCCAATAATTTGCGCTGCCAAATAAGCGGCATTTTTAGCCCCCGCTTTACCTATCGCAACAGTAGCAACGGGGATTCCTCCAGGCATTTGAACGGTTGATAAAAGTGCGTCAAGGCCGTCGAGTGAACCATTAATAGGTACGCCAATCACCGGCTTTAGGGTGGTCGCGGAAACCGCCCCAGCTAAGTGGGCTGCCATGCCCGCGGCACAAATAAAGGCCGCACAGCCACGTGAATCAGCATCGGTAACAAAACTATGAGTGGCTGCAGGAGTGCGGTGCGCTGACGTAACCTTTACTTCGAAAGGAATGTCGAATTTTTTAAGGATTTCAAAGCTAGCTTCCATTACCGGCAAATCGGAGTCGGAGCCCATTAAAATCGCAACAAACGGTTTGTTCATCATAAAGATGCCCTAGATCAATAATCCCGCAGATTACCGCAACGTTAGACCATGTGCAATAGTCGGGATCAGCTAAAGTTTAACACCATTAGCCCCCTTACCCTTTGATAAAGCGAAGTTTTAGCGTAGTCGCTGATAAAACCCATTATTATTGTCAATCGCACGACACAACTCTAGGCAAACCAACGCCTGTGACAAATTTTCTGCAGGCCAATTGCAGGCGCGACTTAGGGAGTCCAAATCAATAGGATCAAAACCAATTTTAACTAAACATTCTTTTCAGACTGTCTTGTCATATTAGGATTAGACCGAGGCCATCCCACAACCTTCAAAGGGACATCTTTCATTACGTTGAAAAGACAAACCTCACTTAACTAGTACCTAAGTAGCCAACCAACTCGCCCTCCAAGCACTGCGCCCAGAAATGCAATGTAGTAGCCATATTCGCTCAACAATTCCTGCTGGTATGGGATGGGTATGTCAAAGAACGGTAACAGTCCACAGAGGAATAATCCCGTCAACGCGATGCCATAGAACTGGATTGCAAATAATACTGAGTACCAGAAGATTAGGAAGAGGTTTTTCATAGGTTAATGCCACACCTTTTAAATAGCTTTGCTTCGTTACTTTTAAAAGACAACTCGTATTTAACCTTCACGGCATAATACTTCTGTACATACTCACAGAACCTAACAATCTCATACTCTAAGCCACGTCCATCACGGCTTCTGCGCAAGAAATCACTAGGGCCTTCAGCCCCTTTAGAACTGTTCACACGGCCGCATGAGGGCACATGATTAGCCCTGTCGTTAGCGAAGGTTTTCTTTTTATTTGCACTCCAAGAGGATGCTCCGCTCTCGTACGCGTCCTTGAGACTAACGATGTGGTCGATGTTGATGAAGTCACAGGTTTTGTTGGTGTAGAAGCCTGTGGAGATGTTGGGTTTATAGCTATGGTAGTTGAAGTCTTTGCGATCGTAACCCTCTGCAATGACAACTGATGTCAACCAAAGACAAGCTAGGAATAGAGGTCCTTTAATCCCCAT
>CAJIZU010000045.1 GCA_905181925.1 gamma proteobacterium HTCC2207 | reverse complement strand
CGCTTGGGTTGCAGCAGTCGTGTCATTAGTCGTTTCGTCAGTCATTTGTATCGCCCTTAAAATTGTAGTTCGGTACTTCCGCTATATATTATATATGGCACCAGTTTTACTCAATTCAACCCCCATTCAGTAGAAGATCTAATTCACCGTTAGCCTCAAGTCCCTGTAGTTCCGAGTAGCCGCCAACATGGGTATCTCCGACCCATATCTGGGGAACAGTACGTTGTCCGCTTTTAGTGATGATATCGGCTCGAAGAGCAGGATCATGATCAACCGGTATTTCTTGGTACTGGACGCCTTTTGTTGATAATAGGTCTTTAGCTGCAGTACAAAACGGGCAGAATCGAATTCCATAAAGTCGTACTTGAGACATCAAAGCTCCTTTTTCATAGAAATCATGGCCATGATTAATTTTTCTGACCTTGAACAACCGGCATATTTTGCTGTTGCCACTCGCTCATGCCGCCGCTGAGGCGACGGACATTATAATTATCTTTGGTCAGCATTTTTCCAGTTGAGCCGGCGTGTTGCCCCATTTGATCGACAAGTACAATCAATTTATCACGGTGCTTTTCAAGCTCACTAATACGAGTTGCCGTTTTTGTATGAGGTATGTTGATTGCGCCGTGAATATGGCCCGCTTGAAAATCAGCGGTGGCACGTACATCTACCAGAATAGCTGTATCGGCGTTCATCAATGAAACGACTTCAGCGGTGGGAATTGGCTTTCCCCCTTTGGTGCGCTCAGTAAACATAAACAGGTACAGCAGAATTAAGAATGTAATGAGCAACAACCATTGCTCGCTTGCAAAAATGAAAATATCCACGTCTATTTATCCTTCAATTCAAAATGATGTTGCTTACTGGAGTTGTGCGAGCTGAAGTATACACATGAATGTTTGTGTTAGGAATTGTCTAAACGCCGATCAACTCCATCGATCCCATATAGGGTTACAGGTCTCTGGAAGATTGCTGATTAGTCCCAACGCAGCCCACTTTTTGTCTGGCGAATGAAAGTCCGAACCACATGAGGCCAATAGGCTAAACTGGGTACATAGTTTAGCAAGATCTCGGGTCAGTGATGGAATCTGTAGTCCTGAGACTACCTCCATGGCTTCTCCTCCTGCGTTTTTAAAGTCGCCAATTAGCTCGGTCAGTTTAGTGCGAGTCATCTTGTATTTACTGGGATGAGCCAGCACTGCTATGCCCCCTGCTTGCTTAATCCACTGCACAACCGTCTCAATATCTGGCCAATGTTCTTTGATGTCCCCAGCTTTACCTGCGCCTAAATACTTTTTAAAGGCCTCATTATAATTTTTAACTGCGCCAACTGCGATCAGGTGCTGCGCAAAATGTGGTCGGCCAATCTGGTTGTGCGCAAAACGTTGAGCCCCCTCTAGACATCCATCAAACCCCAGTCGTTCTAGACGGACAGAAATTTCTTGGGCGCGCTGCAGCCGTATCGCGGATTGCTCAGCAACCGCTGACGCCATAACGGGATTGGAAAGATCAATATTTAAGCCGACAATATGAACCCCCTGCTTGCGCCATCGGCTTGAGAGTTCTATGCCAGGAATTAATCTCATACCAGGAGGTACAGACGACATATGCGCATATGCGTCCAAGGTATCATGATCAGTAATTGAGAGCATATCTACTCCCCTTTCGCTGGCAAGATCGATCAACTGGTTGGGCGTTAATGCACCATCAGACATATTGGTATGGCAGTGAAGATCAATAATCATAAAAAGGCTTCATAAAACAATTTCCGATTGTACCAGTATAAACTGCCACTATAATTGGTTTATGACAGACACAGACATGATTACCCCCATATCAGATCGGCAGCGACTGCAAATTACCCAAGCAACCAACGATTGTATTGCGCGTGCAGGCGTTATTTTTGATCGAGATTTCGCTTTTGTACCCGTGGTTTATGATTTACAGGGCAAGTGCGCTGGTATGTACCAAATAAGAGGAACTCAGCGGCGTATCCGCTACAATCCATGGATATTTGCTAAATACTTTGAGGAGAGTCTTACCAATACAGTGATTCATGAGGTGGCGCACTATGTTGTTGACTGTGTTTGGGGTATTCGCCACGTAAAGCCGCATGGAAAAGAGTGGCGCGAAACAATGGTTGCCATGGGAGCGGAGCCTAAAGCTACTGGTAGCTATAATCTCAGTGGTATCCCCACCCGCCAATACAGGCGATACGCATACCGATGTGAATGCAAAACCCACGAACTAACTATTTTACGGCATCGCAAAATAGTCGAGCGCGGTGCTAGTTATCGCTGTCAGTCTTGTCACAGTATTTTGAAACAGTGCGCATCAGGATGAGCGACTCTCTTTGGTATGTTTATATTGTTCGAGCAAGCGATGAGACCCTGTATACGGGGATAACCACAGATCTTAAACGGCGGCTGGCTGAGCATCAGTCTGGAAAAGCGGGGGCTAAGTATTTTCGCGGACGCACGGCGCTAGAGATGGTTTTTACTGAGTCTAGTGCAACGAGAAGTACCGCCAGTAAGCGCGAAGCAGAGATTAAGAAGCTCACTCGAGCACAGAAGGTAAGTTTAATAAAATCTGGCAATTAAATGTATAGTTGTATATACAATTACGGGAGGTTATTTGATTTTTTGATTATGCTTAAAATACTCTTTATCGAAGACATTTCGTGATTTTACTGCTAATTGAGTATATTTAAAGATTAATCTTTATTTTAAGTAAGCGAATATTCTTGTATTGACATCGATAGTTTGGTATTAATGGTATATACATTAAATATTGATTTCTTATGACTGATAGTCTCAAGTTACCGCGCTTTTTGTTGATTAAACAAACTATCGAAAACCACATTTCCTCTGGAAGCTGGCCTGTAGGTACTCGAGTGCCTTCCGAGAACGATCTGGCAGCGAGTTTTTCTGTGAGTCGAATGACTGCTCGTAGAGCGCTCACTGAGCTAGATAAGGAGGGTTTACTGACTAGGACGCCGGGGTTAGGGTCCTTTGTAGCAAAGCCTCCAGCAGTCATTCCTAACGTTGAACTCCCAAATGTTGTGCAGGACATACAAAATATTGGTATTTACAGTTGTCGCATTCTCACTCTAGAAACAATTCAAGCCGATATGGCCACGGCTAAAAAAATGCGAGTTGAAGTAGATGATGAACTCTATAAAGGTATTTTTGTCCATTTAGACAGTCAGAACCCCGTTCAATTTGAAGAAATAGTTGTCAATGCCAAGCTGGCCCCAGCATTTGTAAAACAAAACTATAACAAGGTAACCGCTGAAAACTATCTAAACTGGGTTATAGCGCCAAGTCATACTGAATATCGAGTTAGTGCAGTCCAAGCTAGTGCCGCTCAACGACGTGAGCTGAAATTGACGCATGACGGGGAGGGAATATGCATAAAAGTGACTAAACGGCACTGGGTACAGAAGACTGTTTTGAGTATTTCTACTCTTATTAATCCTGCAGAGAAATTTCATCTTGGCCAACAGATCCAGTAAATTAACCATTAAAGGAACATAGGTCTGATGAAAAAAATTGCAGTGTTTGTCGATGTTCAAAATATTTACTATACCGTGAAAGATACTTTTAACTGTCACTTCAATTATCGAGCACTGTGGCGACAGTTGAGTGAATATGGTGAGATTTGTATCGCCAATGCTTATGCCATTGATAAGAATGACAGTCAACAGAAGGCCTTTCAGAATGTGTTAAAGACCATTGGCTTTGAGGTAAAACTTAAGCCCTATATTCAGAGAAGCGATGGTTCTGCGAAAGGTGATTGGGATGTTGGAATTGCAATAGATGTGATGGACGCGGCCGAAAATTTGACTACAAAAATAGATATGATAGTTTTACTGTCCGGAGACGGAGATTTTGATTTATTATTAAAGAGGGTTTCCCGGGATGGCCATATCGATACTCTAGTCTATGGAGTTCCCGGGTTAACCGCGGCGTCTCTCGTTGAGGCTGCGGACCACTTTAAGCCTATAAATACGGCGTTATTATTAGGCTAATCAATAGGTATGTAAGTACCTGCTATCTTTTAATCTAAGTAATTATACCGCCTCGGCTTGGGCCTCCTATGCCACCTCCGCTTTGGCCAGGCACAACGATTTGGGACGCTTGTTCGCGCCTCATTTCTTCCATTTCCCTAGCAGCTTGCTCAACAGCGAGTGCAGCTTTCACGGCAAAGTCCTCAGCTGCTGCCCCAACAGTAGTGCCTTCAAGGGGGAAATTTAACGGCATTGCTCCCATTGGCGTCATAACCTGGGCAGCCCCAAAAAATATTACCTCCCGATCAGCATCGTCAGAACCATCGGCTTTTACCGGCGTTAGCTTTCGGATAGAGCCCATCTTTTGGTCGGTAAATTGTTCTTCACGAAAAAGACTATTTGGGTCCATCGCCGTATTATTTTGATTCGCCATTAAGGAAACCTATAAACTTAAAAATTCAGCGATTACCCTAGCAGACATCGGCATGAAGGTGAAGAAGAGCTGAACAATAGCTTTGGCTGACGCCAAATCTAACCACTTACCGAAAACAAGCTTCTGAAATCGCTGGTACCTTTTTTGTGGGCATAAAAAAAGCCACACTCTGGTGGCTTTTAGGCAATCTATACCAAATTATCTAGTGATCGTGACCGCCAGGCCCATGTACATGACCATGATCAAGTTCTTCTTGGCTTGCATCGCGAACATCAGTTATTGACACATCAAAGTTGAGGTTTTTACCCGCTAGAGGGTGATTGCCATCTACTGTGACAAACTCTTCAGTGACTGCGGTAACAGTGACGGGGACGCTTTGACCATTACCTGTTTGGGCTTCAAATTGCATGCCGACTTGAATGTCATCAACACCCTGAAACGATTCACGCGGGACTTCTTGGATAAGCTCGGGTTGAGACTCTCCATAGCCCTCGGCTGCCGATACTGCAACGGTC
>CAJIZU010000044.1 GCA_905181925.1 gamma proteobacterium HTCC2207 | reverse complement strand
TCGCTGTATAAAGTTTACGGGCCCCATTTGGGTGTTATGGCGATGCGCCAGGCTGTTAATGAAATGCTCCCTAGCCAAGGTCATTTTTTTAACGTAGATCATCCGACTAGTCGCTTTACGCCAGCAGGTCCGGATCATGCACAAATCGCCTCAGTTAACGGGGTTATTGATTACTTTGAGCTACTTGATCACCACCACTTTGGCGACGAGAACAACACTTCATCTAAAACTGATCGCGTGAGTGACTTACTCCACCGGGCTGAGCTTAAAAATTTAGCTCCTTTACTAGACTTTTTAAGCCATCGCGAGGGTGTCAAGCTAATCGGAAAAACACACTGCGAAGGAAGAGCGCCGACGGTCTCTTTTACCGTTAAAGATACCGATCCAGCTGATATTGCGGCCCTGCTATCTAAGCAACGCATAGGAATAGCCAATGGTAACTGCTATGCCTATCGCTTGATGGAAGCGTTGGGCATCCCAGCGGACGATGGTGTGGTACGTATATCGTTTGTACACTACACCAGTCATAAAGAAATCAAGCGAATAATCAACGTATTGGAAACAATAATTTAAACAGTGGTTTCAAGCCTTCTTGGTGTTACGACCGAATGTCATTGCAGCGAGCTAGCTGTTGGAGAAAAAACTTAATTTATTATCGGAGACAATTTATGTTCAAAAGATATATTGCCATTTTGGGTCTGATTTTCTTCTGCTGCTCGACCGCTGCAGAAAATCGGTTAGTGATTATTAATGCCACACTAATAGATGCACTGAATCCCACTCGACTGGCTACGACCGTTATTGTTGAAAACGGGAAAATTCAATCAATTCTGTCAGCCGGCGACATAGCGGATATCCAAGAGACGGACATTGTGGTCGACGCTCAAGATAAGTTCCTTATCCCGGGTCTCTGGGATGCACATGTGCACCTAACATTTATTCCTGAACTCGATTTTAAAACCTCATATGACCTTTTTCTTAGAAATGGCATCACCAGTATCCGAGATACAGGCGCTGTTTTAGATCACTTAAAACCGGCACGAGACTATGCCGCGAATAATTCTCACAAAGCACCGCGACTTTTTTTCTCAGGGCCGTTAATCGATGGTACAGACAGGGTTTACAAGGGTATGGAGCCAGGATTCCCAGAGTTATCGATTGGTATTAATGAAGATTCTGATATTGAGAAAATCGTTGATGACTTAGTGGCTGAAGGGGCTTCATTTTTGAAATCATATGAAATGCTCTCTCGCCCTACTTATTTGAAGCTACTTAAAATCGCTAAACAAAAAGAACTGAGAGTCACCGGGCATATCCCCTTAAGTATTGATCTCTTGGAGGCTATCGAGGCTGGGCTTGGCGGTATGCAGCATATACGTAACCTTGACCTAGCGTGCGCATTCAACGCGGATGAAATAAGGTTAGAAAGACAACTCTTGTTGCTCAATGATGAAAATATTGCAGGCTCGGCGCTGCGATCAAAAATCCACAAATCCCAGAGATATGCGGCGATTGCAAATTTTGACAAAAAGCGCTGCGACGCCATCATTCAGCAGCTAGCCATTAATGAGGTATTTCAGACGCCTACATTGACGATTAATTCCTACGGTGCAAAACGTCTCTTTAGCGATCCACTCTGGCGAGATACTTATCAATTTTTACCAGATGCAGTAAGAACTAACTGGCAATCTGCCTCTATTGCAGAAACCGCAGCCGGCGTAAGCGAGAGTGCAATCATCTTTAATGATTGGAGTATGAGGATTGTTGGTTTATTTAATCAGAATGGCGTCAAAATATTGGCAGGAACTGATACTCCCATAGGGTATTTAACGCCTGGATTTAGCCTACACAAAGAGCTAGAGCTTCTGGTTCAAGCTGGTCTCTCACCAACAGAGGCCCTGAGAGCTGCAACGGTGGCGCCCGCAGAGTTTTTTAACTTAGAATCAGAAATGGGTACCCTTGATGTTGGCAAACTGGCCGATATTGTGGTTTTAAACAATAACCCTCTGACGGACATACGACACACTCAGGATATATATCGAGTGATTTCAAAAGGCGTCATTTATTGAAAATCAGCTACTAAAATATTAACACTTTGAGGGACCTTAAAAGCCCTAAGTGTATAAAAAGGTTGCGTTATTCTCTGCCCTTGATTACTTTAGCGGCCTGAAAATGAAACCGCCAAATAAAAGGGAAATAAAATGTCTGCTCTCATCCTCGATGGTAAAGCCCTATCCGCAAAATCAGAAGCGGATCTAGCCGCTCGCGTAGCGGTTATTAAAGACAAAAATAATGGTCAATCCCCTATTCTAGCAACCATTCTAGTTGGGGCCGATCCTGCATCTGCTACCTATGTAAAGATGAAGCAGAACGCCTGCAAACGTATTGGTATGGAATCTATTGCCGTTGAAATGCCAGCTCATACGTCCACCAGAGAGCTACTAGGCAAGATCGATGAGCTAAATACCAACCCAAACTGTCACGGTATTCTGCTTCAGCACCCAGTACCCTCGCAAATTGATGAACGAGCGTGTTTTGACCAGATCGATATTGCAAAGGACGTCGATGGAGTAACCTGTCACGGGTTTGGGCGTATGGCGATGGATGAGGACGCCTACGGCTCGGCCACGCCGCAAGGTATCATGCGGACACTAGAGGCTTATGATATAGAGCTAGCCGGCAAACATGCTGTTGTCGTCGGTCGTAGCCCTATCCTTGGCAAGCCAATGTCGCTTATGCTCTTAAACGCTAACGCGACCGTTACCATTTGCCACTCCAAGACACAAAACTTACCCGACCTGATCAAGCAAGCTGACATTATTGTTGGTGCGGTTGGTAGGCCCGAGTTTATTCAAGCCTCCTGGATTAAAGATGGTGCGGTCGTGGTAGACGCCGGCTACCACCCTGGTGGCGTGGGTGACATTGAAATGGGACCTTTGACCGAGCGTGTTGCCGCTTATACACCAGTACCTGGCGGTGTGGGCCCAATGACTATTAACACCCTGATTCAACAGACGGTCATTGCCGCAGAAAAAGCGCTTTAGAGAGCGCTTTTCTTACGGGTGATTTTTTCTATCATGTTTGAAAGCGCGGTTTGTGCATAAGGCTGGTTAATAGACCAAACCTGCTGTGCGGTTTCGAGATCTACGATATCGTCGTGGTGATTAGTGCTCCCTGCCTCACGCAATGTCTGCTTTGTTCTGATGAGTAGTTCTTTGGGTAGATCACGAATATTTTCGGTAAAGGCAAATGCTTCGTTAAGCAAGTCCTCTTGAGGAACACATTTCCAAGCCAAGCCTTTATCAACAGCCTCTTGACCACTCAGTGATTGAGAAAAAAGCAACATACCGGCTGCAGTGTTCCAGTTCGCCAGCTGACGCAACATCCAAGTATTGCCGCCGCCGGGGTGTAAACCAAGGCCGAAGAATCGTGGCTCAAAACGTGCTTTATCTGTCACAATTCTTACATCACAGCCAACCGCCATATTAAAGCCTGCTCCGACGGCCGGACCGTTCACTGCGGCGATAGTGGGTAGCTGAGACTGGGCAATACAGAGAAAGCCACTATAGATGTTTTCCAGCATTAGTTTGTCGGCTGTAATGTCTCCAAGCTGACCGCCAGCGCAGAAGGTAGGGCCATTGCCGGTAACAATAAGGGCTTTCACATCTGGATGCTTTTCAGCTTTCGCAACCGACTCAACAATCATCTCGCAGACTTCGAGAGTAAGCATGTTGCGCTTAGCGGGATTGTTCAGGGTTAACAAAGCAATATTGTCACGAATTTCAAACAGTACCAAAGACATTGATCCATCCTTCTTTTTAAAGTTGCTTTAGGATAACATTTACTCGAATTAAAGTGTGCGTCAAAGAGGGCTTAAGGCATGGACATAAAGCAGGATAACTCAACACCCATAAACGCAAATGAGCTGGTGGCCCACCGAGGATATCGGGGTAAATACCCAGAAAACACATTTCTTTCCTTGAACAAAGCGATTGAACATGGCGCTTTATTTATCGAGCTCGACGTGCAGTTCAGTAAAGACAAGCTACCCATAATCTACCACGATACTAGCCTTAAACGCGTGAGCGGCCAGGAGGGTTCAGTATTTGATTTGAATCGTGATGTCTTGACCACCGTTTCGGCATTTGAGCCTGCGCGTTTCGGCGAACAATTTGTCGATGAAAAAATTGCACCACTAGAGGCATTAGTGGATATTTTATTGCAGAATCCACCAGTGATTGCCTTTGTAGAGATTAAAGATGAGTCGATATCCCACTGCGGTAGAGAATTGATGTTGCAAGAGATACAACGGATATTAGAACCGGTCGCAGGACAAACCGTAATCATGAGCTTCGACTTTCAGCTCGCGATCATGGCGCGTGAATCCGACTGGCCTCTTGTTGGGGTAGTACTAGAGCGCTGGGAAGATTTGGAATCTGAGGAAACTCTGCAAGCTGTTCCAGACTTCATCTATGTCGATCATGAAATTATTCCAGAAGATTACAATCTCCATGATAGCCCAGCCCTCAGCGAGGCAACCTTAGTTGCCTATGAGGTCACTGATCGGGCGTTAGGATATAAATTATTAGCTCAGGGCGTTGACATGCTAGAGACCTACGAAATCGAAGCGCTAATGGCGCCAAATTGAAGATTTACAGGGATTAACTGCGCCGCCACTGCGTCCCTGCCCTACTGTCTTCAAGAACTACGCCTTGTTTAAGTAGAGACTGACGAATTTGGTCGGCACCCGAGTAATCTTTGTCTTCTTTGGCCTTCTGCCGCTTTGCAATTAGCAATTCAATATCCTGCTTACTAATATCTTGAGTACCTCTGGCAAGCGTAAACCACTCTTCGGGGTCTTGTTGTAACAATCCCATAAGTCCCGCCAAACCGAGTAGCTCTGAACCCAGTAATTGCTGTTCGTCACCCGTAGCGCTATGCATCTGCTTTGCCAAACGGTGTAATTCACTCACCGCCATTGGAGTATTTAAGTCATCAAGAAGCGC
The DNA here is from genome assembly GCA_905181925.1 of gamma proteobacterium HTCC2207. Classification (GTDB taxonomy): domain Bacteria; phylum Pseudomonadota; class Gammaproteobacteria; order Pseudomonadales; family Porticoccaceae; genus HTCC2207. Next base: position 36,360 of record CAJIZU010000044.1, on the reverse strand, counting down.
TTTATAACCGACGCTGCTTTTATTGAGCATTGGCGCCTCTAGCTGAGCACTGCGTAAATAACCGTACAGAGAGTCCAAGGATCGCCATGCACTGTCCAGTAACTCGGCGCTAAAACTTTGCTCAGAGCGATAGTGAGCCGATAAAATAACAAAGCGTAATACTTCGCCTGGATAGCGATCTAGTAGATCCTTCACCATTCTAAAGTTGCCCAGCGACTTGGACATCTTTTCGCCATCAATATTGATAAAACCATTATGCATCCAAACATTAGCCATTGGCTTACCGTCATGAGCGCAGCAACTCTGTGCAATCTCATTCTCATGATGAGGGAAAATCAGATCTTGACCACCCGCATGAATATCAATGGTTTCACCAAGATGTTTTTTAGCCATTACTGAACATTCAAGATGCCAACCAGGTCTACCTCGACCCCAAGGGCTCTCCCAACCGGGTTCTTGCTCGCTGGAGGGTTTCCAAAGAACAAAGTCGCCTGCATAACGCTTATATTGGGCTACTTCAACCCGTGCACCAGCCAACATATCATCTAGCGAACGACCTGATAATTGCCCATATTTTTCCATAGATTCAACGGCAAAAAGTACATGTCCTTCCGACTCATAAGCATGTCCCTTTTCAATCAATAGGCTGGTCATGCTAATCATCTCAGGTATATGCTGAGTGGCGTAAGGAGTGATGGTTGGCTCTAGATTATTTAGCGCGGCCATGTCCTCAAAGTAGGCCTGAGCGTAACGTTCTGAAAACGTTGAAATATCTTCGCCAAGCTCTGCAGCAGTAGCCATGATCTTATCGTCAATATCGGTAATGTTTCGGGCATAAACGACATTCGGATAAACGCTTTTTAACACTCGATACAACGTATCAAAAACCACCACTGGTCGTGCATTACCGATGTGCACACGGTTGTACACTGTCGGGCCGCAAACGTACATAGTGACACGATTGACATCCATTGGCTGAAAGGCACTCTTATCACGACTAAGGGTGTTGTAAAGCACCAATTCAACGCTGTTAGTATCGCTCATGTTATGCTTTCCAGTTATCTCTCAGGCCAATAGTGCAGTTGAATACAGGACTAGCTGCATCGCTAGTATCGCGCGTAAAGTAACCTTCTCTCTCAAACTGGTAATGATCACCTGCAATAGACCCCTCAAGAATCGCCTCGGCCTTACATCCGGTCACTACCTTTAAGGAATCTGGGTTGAGGTGTTCAAGAAAATGTTGGTCGCCTTGGTCTGGGTCGGCCTGATTAAACAACCGGTCATAAATATTTACGGCACAGTCTACCGCGCTAACCGCATCAACCCAGTGAATAACACCTCTTGCCTTTATGCCTTCAGGCGCGTCTTGCCCAACCGTGTTTGGTACCAACGATGCGATTACTTCGACAATATCCCCCGCAGCGTTTTTAACGACGTCATCTGCACGTACTATAAAAGCGCTCCTCAATCGCACATAGTCACCAATGACTAAACGTTTGAATTTTTTCCGCGACAAGCTGGTGTCTTCGCTAAAGTCCGCCTGATCGATATAGAATTGTTCACTAAAGTTAATAACCCGCGAGCCCATGTCGTCTCTATTCGGGTGATTTTTAGCTTCAATTTTTACCTGTTCTTGACCGGAAAAGTTTGTCAGTGTCACCAAAAGCGGTTTTAGCACGCACATAGCGCGCTTGGCACTAATATTTAGATCGTCACGCACGAAATGCTCAAACTGAGCCACATCGACAATACCGTCGGTTTTAGCCACCGCAAGACTATCGCAAAAATTACGAATAGACCGTGCACTGACTCCACGCCGTCTAAGCCCAGAAATGGTTGGCATCCTTGGATCATCCCAGCCAGAAACATGTTTCTCATCAACCAGTTGCTTCAGTTTACGTTTACTGGTGATCGTGTAATTGAGCTTCAACCGACCAAACTCATACTGACGAGGAATCGAAGGCAACGGGAGGTTAGCGGTAAACCATTCGTATAGTGGTCTATTGGCGGCAAACTCAAGCGTGCAGATCGAATGTGTCACACCCTCGATTGCATCTTCCTGACCATGAGCAAAGTCATAAGACGGATAAATATTCCACTTGTCCCCTGTTCGCTGATGAGCCATCTTCTTGATTCGGTAAAGAACGGGGTCACGAAGATTTATATTTGCTGAGGCCATGTCTATTTTGGCTCTCAATGTCATAGAGCCCTCATCGGCAAGCCCGATCCGCATCTTTTCTAACAATGCCAAGCTTTCCTCTGCAGGTCTATCCCGAAAAGGGCTGTTAACCCCAGCTTCAGTTAACGTACCCCGAAATTCGCGCATCTGTTGAGCATCTAGCTCGCACACATAAGCTCTATTTTCCTTAATCAATGTGACCGCCCAGAGATACAGCTGATCAAAGTAATTTGAGGCATAACAAGGCTCACCCTGCCAGTCATAACCCAACCAGCGGACATCTTTAATAATGGCGTCCACAAATGCCTGATCTTCTTTTTCTGGATTAGTATCATCAAACCGCAAATTACACTGGCCGTTGTATTGGCTCGCTAACCCGAAATTAAGACAGATAGATTTTGCATGGCCAATATGTAGATATCCGTTAGGTTCAGGCGGAAACCTTGTGACGACATCGGTCACACGACCCGATTCTAGATCTGCGTTAATAATTTGCTGGATAAAGTTTATTGGTTTATCGATATCAGTCATAGTGTTCTTAACAAGCCCAACGGAGAATGAGGTATTATAGCGAGAGCATAGACCCTTATAAACAAAAAGCCTGCGATTGGAGTGTTTTTATTACACCTTAATCAAAAGCTCATGATTAATCGCAAAGATTTGTTTTAATCGAGGCCATAAGGGCTTAAAATATCGTATAAACTTTTTAAACCTTCAAGGAAATCTAATGATTACATTTCGCACTAATATGGGTGACTTCTCGATTGAGCTGGACTTCGAAAAAGCGCCCATTACTGCAGGCAACTTTTTGCAGTATGCACGCGATGACTTTTATACCGGAACCGTTTTCCATCGTGTAATCAGCGGATTCATGGTTCAAGGCGGTGGTATGGACTCTGACATGAACCAAAAGTCTGGTCGTGATTCGATTGAAAATGAGGCTGATAACGGACTCAAAAATGAGATCGGTACATTAGCTATGGCAAGAACAGGCGATCCACACTCCGCATCTTCACAATTCTTTGTTAATGTCGCTGACAATGGTTTTTTAAATCACAGTGGCAAGAACTCGCAGGGTTGGGGTTATGCAGTGTTCGGCAAGGTCGTTGACGGTATGGACGTAATAGATAAGATAAAAGCCACGCCCACGGGTAACCGAGCAGGCCATCAAGATGTTCCGGTAGACAGTATTGAAATTATTGAGACGTCTATCAGTGACGCCTATGCCGATAAGTAGAGCGATGTTTTAATGTCGATTCTTTTTGTTGCCGACATTCATCTCTCACCTCAGCGCCCGACGATTGTTCGGGCGTTTTTGGGTTTTCTGAATGGTCGAGCTCAGGAAGCTGAAGCGCTGTACATACTTGGCGACCTATTTGAGGCTTGGATCGGGGATGACGATCCTTCTGAATTGGCCAGCTCTATAAAGACTGCGTTAGCGGAGCTTGGTGACAAAGGGGTATCTGTATTCATACAAAGAGGAAATCGTGATTTCACCTTGGGTGACCGCTTTGTTAGAGAAACCGGTGCTACGCTTTTAGCCGATGAACACATCATCAACGACTATGGAACCCAAGCACTACTGATGCATGGTGACTCTCTGTGCACTGATGACGTTGAATATCAGCGTTTTCGGAAGAAATCTCGTCATCCTATCTATTTATGGTGTCTTGTCCATTTACCGCTAAGGGTACGACAAAATATCGCCACAAGCTGGCGCAAGAAAAGCGCCGCCGCAAATAGTAACAAGGCTAGTCAAATTATGGATGTTAATGAAACAGCGGTCTTGACGGTTATGTCAAAGCACAATGCTGGCACCCTCGTTCATGGTCACACACATAGACCCGACACTCACCAATTAGGCGATAATCAGCGTATCGTGCTCGGCGACTGGGACAAACTTGGGTGGTGCTTAACTCTGGATAGGGACGGATTCCATCAAGATGCCTTTACGCTGGTTTAATTCCAATAAAATGCCCCCATCTCACAAGTCTAGGTAGATATTTTCTGTCGTATAAGTATCATCAACGTAAAATGCGGCTAACCGCAATTAAAAGGAAATCAAATCATGGAAACTGATAAGTACCGAACTAAAAGCATGCCTAGTGGCATTCAATCGACCGCGCTCAGCCCAGAGGTTACTAAGGTGTTGCGAAGTACTTATATGCTACTGGGTACTACGTTAGCATTCAGTGCCGCAATGGCTGGGATATCGATGGCTATAGGCGCGCCCCACTTTGGCTTGATAACATTAGTACCCTACTTTTTATGCTTGTGGATGGTCGAGAAAAACAAGAACAATACCAAAGGGCTATTTTGGGTTTTTGCTCTGACTGGCTGGTTAGGCTTTACTCTTGGCCCGATCCTAAATATGTACCTTGCAGTAAAGGGTGCCGACACCATTATGCTAGCGTTGGGCTCTACGGCATTGGTGTTTTTCGCATCATCTGCCTATGTCCTTACCACCCGAAAAAATCTTAGTTTTATGAGTGGATTTTTAATGGTCGGTATGCTCATTAGTTTTGTGGCAGCGATTGCTAATGTATTTTTACAAATACCTCTGCTGTCATTAACTATTAGTGCTGTATTTGCATTTTTATCTGCAGGCATCATCATGTGGCAGACTAGCGCAATTATCCATGGTGGTGAGCGGAACTATATTTCTGCAACGGTCACGCTATTTGTAATGATCTATAACTTGTTTCTAAGTCTCCTACAATTATTTGGAATTATGGGCGATGACTAAGTAAAATAGTGTACGTTTATAAAAAAGCCCTGTTTAATAGCAGGGCTTTTTCTTTGGTCGCATAAATAATGACAACCACAAATGATTATCTTACCTCACTTCCCGATTGGTCAATCGGTACCGCCTCCGCAGCTGCGAAGTCTGTTGGTATTGATCTGGGGCCCGAGCATATGGTAATTCTGGAAGTCGCTAGGCAGTTTTTCAATGACTATGGTTTCTCTCCCTCTATGCGCCCTCTCTGCAAAAACCTTACCGTGAGCCTGGGTGTTGATAAAGGCCGTAGCCTATATCTAAACCAGCTATTTCCGGGCAGCCCCGCTAAGCAAATCGCTCTAATAGCAGGCCTACCCAAACCTAAGAATTGTCTTTAGATTCAGGTGTGACATGATTATATTAAGCCAGCAAGAAATATCAGCAACACCTAAAGGCGCCGACAAATTGAGCCCTGAGCAAGTAGCCCAATTAATGCCGCAACTTCCTGAATGGACAATAATAACGATTGATACTATCGAACAATTGTATAGAGCGTACTCGCTAAAAGACTTCAACGCGGCTATTAGCTTTAGTAATAAAATTGCGGCGATTGCTGATAATGCTGATCACCATCCTACACTTTCGGTCCAGTGGGGTACGCTAGCGGTGTATTGGTGGAGCCACAGTATCAATGGCATACATATTAATGATCTCGTCATGGCGGCGAAAACTGATGAGATCTACAAGGCTTTATGACTACTAAAACAATACCTGACAACACTTATAGTGAACAGAACTATGAACACCAACTACATCAGAAAGTCAGTCGTTTCAAGCAAGAATTAAGTAGCTTTGGTGATTATCCCATTGAGATATATCCCTCAAAGCCACTCGGTTTTCGCATGCGAGCTGAGTTTAGAATTTGGCATGAAAATGGGTCTGCTCACTATGCAATGAACAAACCAGGCGAGAAAACGCCCTATATTATTGATGGGTTCCCTATTGGTGGCCCGCTTATTACCGGCATGATGAGGCCTCTACTTGAGGCTATAAACGCGAGTCCAATAATCAGTCACCGATTGTTTAGCGCCGAATTTTTGACCACTGATAGCGGCCAATGTCTGATAACACTCATTTACCATAAACCTCTTGATGATATCTGGCTCACTGAAGCCGAAGCACTACAAGAACAGCTTTCGGTATTTATTATCGGCCGTAGTCGCAAGCAAAAACGAGTTTTAGCACAAGACTTTGTCACCGAGCATATGTTGGTTAACGGCCGTGAATACGTCTATCAGCAAGTTGAATCTGGCTTTACACAGCCTAATGTGGGCATTAATACCAAAATGCTAACCTGGGCAAGTGATTGCTGCGCTGACGACAACCATGGTTCTGATTTACTAGAGCTGTATTGTGGTAATGGCAACTTTACGGCTGTTCTGGCTCAACACTACAAAAGGGTTTTAGCCACAGAGGTATCCAAGGTATCGGTCGCTTCCGCTAATACAAATTTTGCACTCAATAACATTGATAATGTGACTGTTGTTCGTTTATCGAGCGAGGAAATAACACAAGCACTGACTGGCGACCGCCCATTTCGGCGGCTCAGAGATATCGATTTGTCGGCTTTTAACTTCTCTACCGTATTTGTAGACCCGCCTAGATCTGGCTTAGATCAGGGCACGGAGGCGTTGGTAACTCGCTTTGATAAGATACTTTACGTGTCCTGCAATCCACTCACGTTGGCGAAGAATCTTATTGTGCTATGCAAGACTCATAACATTGAGAAGGTCGCCGCATTCGACCAGTTCCCATGGACAGACCATCTTGAAACCGGCGTGTTTTTAGTCCGAAAGGACTTAGGACAAGAGTAATGTTGAAAGGGATTTAGCGCCAGCTGCAATAAACTCCCTATAATCTGTCTCTATCTTCTCTCTCTCTGCTGTCAATCGCCTCTGTTCTGAGCGCTCTAATAGTGCCCAGTCTTCTAAGATGGGGATATGAGCCGTAGCTTCGGCGAGTTGCTGAAAGACCTTAAAGGCATCTAATTCGTCTTGCGTGGCAATTATCTTTTGAGAGAGAAAAGCGATACGCATCGCAGCCTCGGTATCGGAGAGATCTTTTTGCTGCAGAGCACGTGCGATGATTTGTACTGACTGCCGTGCTTCGCTGTCACTGGTTGCGCGTTGCTCATTTAGTTGGCGATCGAGGTCACGCTGCCTGTGATTTTGTCGACGTAATTGCACACCTAAGAAAACCGCATAACCGGCCAACACAACCACTAGCAAACACCCAATCACCAACCAATCGTTATTCAAGTCTGAGCATCCTCATCTGAGTCAGAACCTACTAAGCCTATCTCATCAGCTATGGACAGTAGATTATCGGGCATTGCCTTTTTAGTTTTAGCACCGAGCTTCTTGAGCTCTTCACTCCGCCGAATAAGATTTCCGCGGCCGCTCACCAAACGCTTATGGGCAGTACCCCAAGCCTCTTGACTCTTGTCTAAATAGCGGCCCACGTCCTCCAAAGCATCAATATATAGGACGAACTGATCATAAAGCCCGCCCGCTTTATCAGCAATCACTTGCGCATTACGATTCTGATCAGCATACCGCCATAGATTCTTAATCGTTCTTAAGGTGACCATCAATGTACTTGGGCTGACCAAAATAATACCCCGGTCATAAGCATCACGCATCATGTCAGGGGCCTGATCCAACGCCAGCATAAAGGCTGATTCGATGGGAATAAAAATAAGAACGAAATCGAGGCTATTGACACCAGTTAAATTTTCATATTCTTTACCACTCAAGCCACGAATATGCGCTGTAAGCGAGGCCAAATGTTGATTCAGGCACATCTGTTTGGTATCTTCGTCTTCAGCGTGAAAATAGCGTTCGTAGTCAACTAGGCTGACTTTAGCATCGATGACAATGTCTCTCCCCTCAGGAAGATGAATGACTACATCTGGATTACGCCGTTTACCCTCATCATCTTTCAGGGCGACCTGAGTATCGTACTCACGCCCCTTAGTCAGACCTGAGTCTTCTAGTAGCTTTTCAAGTACGAACTCACCCCAATTCCCTTGCGCTTTGTTATCACCTCGCAACGCATTAGCAAGGCTCACCGCATCAGCGGAGATCTGTAAGGTCTGCTTTTGGAGCTCACTAATTTGACCAACCAATTTATTCCGATCGGCATTCTCTTTGTCATAAACAGATTCAACTTGCTTACGAAAGTCACCAATATCTCGTCGTAACGGGCTAAGCGAGACTTCGATAGCTTCTTTGCTTTGAGCGGAAAATTTAGCTTGTTTGTCGTCAAAGATGCGGTTTGCTAGATTTTCAAATTCTTTGCTTAACAGCTCTTTTGCATCGTGAAGCATCTTCAGCTGCATCTCATATTGAGACTGCTGATTCGCTAACTTTTCTTCGAGTACTCGATTACTCGCAAGAAGTTCAGGATAGGCATCGCTATCTCGTCTCTTGGACCCCGAGCGTCCAATCAAAAACCCAATGCCGGCACCGACAATGAGCGCAAAAAGGACCCAAAAAATAAAAACCGCACTAATATTAAATTCCATAACTTTATTGTAACAGCCTACTGTCATTTTCACTGATGTTTTGCGATTATATACAGGCGTTTTTTCATTACTATGCAGAAATACTTAAAAATGTTGCCACCCTTAATCGACATCGCTCTTTTCCGCGAGGCTATCGAACAAGATAGCTTAATAATTACCCCTAATCATCGCCTCGCGGCCAAGATAAATGAAGCTTGGGCGCTTGATTGTAGACATCGTAGGTCCGTGTGGCGTACACCCCGCGTGTTTGCTGTCGATCATTGGCTAAAATCCTGCTGGGATGAGCTCCAAGATCAAAATAATGTGATCGTATCTGGCAAGGCAGTGGTTGGGGCCCAGCAAAGTAGGTACTACTGGGAGAGAGCCATCAATGATAATGATCCAGAGCTCAGCAGTAAATATGCCAAAATGGCGGGTGAAACACTGTCAACGCTTGAGCAGTGGGATCTAACTATTGACCAGGTACCTGATGATACCAACGCGTTAACGTTTTTAAAGCGCTGGACTAAGACGTACCGCCAACTTCTTGTTAGAAACAATTTAATTACGCCGATACAAAGCTGGCAACTAATCATATCAGCGTTTGAAGATGGTTTGTTGCCTAACGAACCAAGGCTCCTTACTTACGGCTTTCAATCCAAACCGCCGTTGATTCAAAAACTACTCGAGACGGTGAGTTTTGACTGTGAAAATATTCAGAGTCACAAAGAGCTTACCCACAGACACGTGATATTAGCGGTCGATTATGATGAAGAACTGCGCAGTGCCGCCAACTGGGCAGCGCAAAAAGTAAAGCAAAACCCCAACCAAAGGATTGGCATTGTCATCCCAGATCTCAACAGCTCACTATCTAAAGTTTCCAGAATTATAGATGAAGCGCTAAGAGATAATGATACTGAATCTGTGGTGAATATTTCCGCAGGTACGCCATTAAGCCAGACCACTATTATCAATAGCGCCTTAGGATTACTTGAATCTCTTAGCGGGAAAAAGTCACTGCAGGAATGGCTAGAGATTATTTATAGCCCCCATAGCGTGTTGGATCAATTATCAGTTCAAGCGCGTGTAAATGCAGAACTAGCGTTGAGGAAAACTCGCCGTTTTGAGCATACGTTTAACGAGTTTTTCCGTGTTGTTTGTCCAGAGGATCAAAATGACATAAGCCAAGAGCCAATAAGGGTTTTAGTACGTTTGCAAGAGACTCATACCCACCCGAACCGGCTGCAGCAAAACTTTTCGACTTGGGCTGGGTTCTTTAAACAACATCTCAATGACTTTGGATGGCCGGGTAAGCGGACCCTAGACAGTATGGAGTACCAACAAAAAGAGCATTGGAACAGGCTATTAGAGCAGTTTTGCGGTCTTGACAATCTGGGTATTGAAGTTGGTTTCGCAACGGCGCTCAAATATTTAAGGCGCCTCGCGCAGGATGCTGTCTTTCACCCTAAGACGGCAGATGCACCATTGCAGATACTTGGTTTACTAGAGGCATCTGGGCTACGTTTTGATAGTCTTTGGATACTCGGCATGGACAGCCAGAACTTTCCCGCATCGGTATCAATAAATCCGCTCTTACCGGCTGGATTTCAGCGCCAACATGCAATGCCTCATAGCTTGCCAGACAAGGAACTTCAAATTGCACGACAGTTACTACTCAGCTACACCTGTAACAGCAATGAATTGTTTCTGAGTTATTCGAGTAAGAAGGGTGAAGAGCTCTTAACCCCGAGCCCACTGATAGCAAACATACCGACTGTAGCTCTCAAAACTCTGCTTGGTCATATAGGCGCATTTCCAAAAAATCTCACTCAACTGGATCGAACGCATCTTTTTCAAGACTATGCGCCTCGATTCGATCCGACAACTGAATCGATCAGTACGGGGAGCGCACTCTTTAAGAATCAGGCAGCCTGCCCTTTTAACGCCTTTGCGATTCACCGATTAAAAGCGACACCTCTAGAGAGTCCAAGCCATGGGTTAACCGCGTTAGATCGGGGTTCTATATTGCACGAAATACTGTTTCGGCTATGGACCCAATGGGAAACGTCGTTGGAGCTTCATCGCAAGTCCGACCAGGAGATAAACATTCAGCTAGATCAGGTATCCTTAGAGGTTCTTGATGAATGGTCGATTTATCACCCTATTCTACGCGGAAATCGTTATAGACTTATTGAACGCTCACGGCTGGTAAAGCTCTTGGGTGAATGGGTTCTCCAAGAAAAGCAGCGGTCTAGCTTTTCTATTGAGTCCCTCGAAACCAAGCACACAGCTACATTTGGCGATTTACAAATATCACTTAGGTTAGACCGAGTTGATAAGATTGATGATAAATTACTTATCATCGACTACAAATCGGGGACGATTAATCCCGCTCATTGGGATGGAGAAAGACCAAAAGATCCGCAATTGCCATTATATGTTTCCGTCTGTGAGCCCAACGTTAACGGTTGTGCTTTCGCGCAAATAATAGGGGGGAAAATACGCTTTACAGGTCTGAGTGATAGTCAATTGATCGCTGGTGAAAAAGTTAGCGACAATTGGGGCGAGCAGGTTGGTCTGTGGCACAGCTCTATGACTGCGCTAGCGTCTGAATTTACAGCTGGGGTTGCTCACATGGAGGTCATTCATTCAAGTGGCATTACCTATCAAACACATTTACTTCCCCTAAATCGATGGTCTGAAGAGCCAATGATCAACGACCTTGTCGCGACCACGCCGGAGACCCAATGAAAGCTGTCGTTGACCAAGCAGAGAGATTCAAAGCTATAGACCCGCGAGAGAGTTTTATCGTTTCGGCCCCTGCGGGTTCCGGAAAGACTGGGCTTATTACGCAGCGTATTTTAGGTCTACTTGCGACTGTTAATGAACCCGAAGAAATACTCAGTATCACCTTTACACGTAAGGCCGCCGCCGAAATGGCATCAAGAGTGCACACGGCACTCCAACAAGCCGCTAACGAGCCACGACCGAGTGACGCCTATGGAGCACAGACTTGGGATCTAGCCCAAAGAGCTTTGATTCAAGATAAGCAGTTAAATTGGAATTTATTGGATATGCCGAATCGACTGCGTATCCAAACCATCGATAGCTTTTGTCGTTACATTGCACGTCAATTCTCACTAGAAACAAAACTTGGAGATATATCTGACCCCAGCGAGTACCCAGAAGCCCATTATGAGACCGCAAGTCGTTCGTTACTGCAAAAGCTCGAGACAGATGAATCACTAGCTCCGTCACTTCAGGTACTTTTAGCACATACCGGTAACGACTTAGGACGGTGTGAGCGGCTTCTATCTGAATTGCTCAATAAAAGAGAGCAGTGGTTGCCACTGATTTACAGTAGTAAAGACAATAGGCATTACTTTAGGCAAGTCATAGAGAGCATTGTTGATGAGAGTTTAAGTAACCTTTACGAACGTTTAATGCCTATCATGGGGGAACTAATCGAACTAGCTGACTTTGCTGCTAGTCATCTCCCGGAGGGTAAAAATCTAGCGTTGGCTCAACTCATTGGTATAGAGGATGTTCCAGACAGTTCTCTCTCAGGAGTTTCGTGTTGGAAAACATTGTTGAGAATGCTTGTAACTAATGATGGTAACGTTCGTCTTAGAGTCGATAAAAATACGGGGTTCCCTGCGGATAAAAAAGAATATAAAGCTCGAATGGACGAACTTCTCGTTTGGTGCAGGGATCAACATGATCTCACTGAGCAAATAGACAACATTCTGCACTTACCCGATCATTCCATAGACCTTAACCAACAGCGAATTCTTGACGCACTAGCCCTCTTATTACCGCATTTAGCCGCTCAACTTAATACTGAGTTCAGAGAGCATGATCAGTGTGATTATCCGGCTATCACATTATCAGCGCTAGAGGCCATTACTCCGGCGGATGACGAGGTAATTTCGGACATTACTCTTCGGTTAGATTATCAGTTACGTCACATATTAGTGGATGAGTTTCAGGATACGTCCGGCTCACAGGTGGAGCTACTCGCGCAGCTTGTTACTGGCTGGCAGCCAGAGGATGGACGAACATTATTTTTGGTGGGAGATGCGATGCAGTCTCTCTATGGCTTTAGAAATGCAAATGTCGGTTTATTTATTAACCTTCAACGGCACTCCATCGGTACTGTTCAGTGTACGCCTCTGACACTGTCGACAAATTTTCGATCAGAGCAAGGCGTGGTCGAATGGGTTAATAACGCTTTTAGCGATGCTTTTCCAAAGCGTGCGGATATTAGTCGCGGGGCAGTGCCTTATTCTGCATCATCCTCCTTCAAAACTTATGGCGAGGATGAGGCGGTTAGTTTTAGAGGCTTTTCTGGAGAGTTAGCCGAGACTGCTGAGGCCGAGTACATCGCCAATGTCTGTCGCCAGATCTCGTTATCTGATAACAGACAATCAATCGCTATTTTAGTGCGTAGCCGTAATCACTTAAGACACATAATACCTGCCCTGCAGATTGCAAATCTTGATTGGGAAGCCCACGACATCACGCCACTAGGGACGCGAATGCCGGTGCTAGATATGATGTCATTAACGCGAGCGTTAGTCTGTCCAGCAGATCGAGTTTCCTGGCTAGCCTTATTGCGAACGCCTTTTTGTGGTTTGGGGCTAGGAGATTTATTAACCCTTTCGAATAGTAGTATGGTCAATCGATACTCTGGAGACGCCATTCTCGAACAACTGCGTGCATTGCTTAACTCCTCTTCTGCTGATCGACTCTCTCAGTATGGCTTGCACGCCCTAACTCGCATTATTCCATTGCTGCTAGGCGCATGGGAGCATCGTGGCCGAACAGATATACGCGTGGCTGTGGAGTCGACTTGGCTGAGTTTGGGAGGCCCGGCTACCATTAGTAATGACGCTGATCTAAGTGACATTCGGCGGTATTTAGATCTGCTTGAAAATTGGCAAGTAGCGGGATTAGTCAAAGACTGGTCGGGTTTTGAGGTTGCGGTGGAAAAGCTTTACGCAAACCCATCACCTCACTACAGCACGGAGCTAAAGTCTGGTCCTAAAATTCAAATAATGACAATACACAAATCAAAAGGGTTAGAGTTTGATCACGTTATTTTACCATCTCTAGCAACCAAATCACCGTCCGACAAAAAACCTCTACTGCGCTGGCAAAAAATTATTTCAGAAAACAATCAATCATCGTTAATTATGGCCCCGCTGGGCGCCCATGATGAAGAAGATGATCCCGTGTATGCCTATCTCAAGCACGAGTCCTACGTAAAAACACGACTAGAAGACACCAGAGTACTTTATGTGGCTGCCACCCGCGCCATTAAAAAGCTGTATCTGTGTGCAAAATTGAGCCCTCGGAAAAAGGACGGTTGGAACGCCCCCACTAAAACCAGCTTATTACATAACATCTGGCAGCCAATTGCAGACAATATCGCTCTAGGGCTATTCGATGTTACTGAGACCCCGATAAGTGAGGATGTGTTACTGAACGATGGTCAACGCCAATTAGCGTATATACGCAGACTACCCGCTAAATTTGTCTCGCCACTTTTAGTAAAAAACGCGCTACTTACTCAATCGACCGCAAAAACTAGCGATCTATTTTTAGTGGGCGATAGCGATTTGTCTGTAAGAGCTCGACACCTTGGTACCGCTTTACACCGTAGCTTAAAACAACTCGCTAATGAGGGCCTTGCGGCCTGGCCCCACAGTAGACTACTAAATTTGCCTAAGACATGGCGAGCCCAACTTCAGGAATTAGGTATTCTCGCCTCCAAAAATGAGCTTAACGATCTATTAAGCGCGATTATGCGTACCGTTGATGACAGCACCGGTCAGTGGATTTTAGGACAGCATTCAAGCGCTTACTGTGAACAATCGTTGAGTTATCTGCGCAGCGATAGAGAATCAACGGGGATATCCATCATCGATAGGACATTTGTTGACGATGGTATCCGCTGGATTATTGATTATAAACTTACACGTCCAGCGGACCAGGAAACTACTGAAGAGTTTGAACAGAGACAAATAAGTTACTACAAAGGCCAGCTAAATCATTATGCCAGCCTTTACAAAAAAATGGGCTCGGAACCTGTTCGTTGCGCCCTATATTTTCCGCAGATCGGGATGTTTAGTCAGGTAACTGTTGAATAGTCTTCAAAAACGTTTCATTTTCAGTACAATAGCGCTCTTCAAGAGACCAAACCAGTCAGGAATTCCGATAATGGACGTTAAAGCCGTAGAAAATATTAATATTGAGCAACCAGAAATTTTGGTGACCCCTGCTGAGCTCAAGCGTGAGATTCCGATATCTGATAATGCGCGCGAAACAAACGCTAGCGGCCGCAGAGCAATAGAAAACATTTTAGCCCGCAAAGATCATCGAATCTTTGTCGTCGTTGGACCCTGCTCGATCCACGATCTTAAAGCCGCCCATGAATATGCAGCAAAGTTAAAGGTCTTGGCCGACAAAGTAAGCGACACTTTATTAATTGTGATGCGCGTGTATTTTGAGAAGCCACGAACCACAACGGGCTGGAAAGGATTGATCAATGATCCTTTTATGAACGACTCCTTCAAAATTACTGATGGTCTGCATATTGGCCGTCAGCTGCTTCATGATATTTTAGAAATAGGATTACCCACTGCAACCGAAGCGTTAGATCCCATCTCACCTCAGTATATGCAAGATCTAATCACTTGGTCAGCCATCGGTGCGCGTACTACAGAGTCGCAGACTCACCGTGAAATGGCATCAGGGCTGTCCTCCTCCGTGGGCTTTAAAAATGGTACTGACGGGAGTCTAACGGTAGCGATTAATGCATTGCAATCAGTTGCCAGTCCGCACAGATTTCTGGGTATTAATTCTGATGGTAAAGTCTCCGTGATTACCACCAAGGGCAACCCTTATGCCCATGTCGTCTTGCGCGGCGGTAACGGTAAGCCAAATTATGATTCCGTTAGTGTTTCAATCTGTGAGCAAGAGCTATCCTCTGAAGGTATAACGCCAAATATTATGGTTGATTGCAGTCATGCGAACTCTAATAAGGACCATAATTTACAACCCTTGGTCCTTGAAAATGTGGCCAATCAGATTCTGGAGGGCAACACGTCTATTATCGGAGCAATGGTTGAGAGTCACCTCAAAGGTGGTAATCAAAAGCTTTCAAGTAATCCGGATGAAATGGCTTACGGTGTCTCTGTGACCGATGCCTGTATCGACTGGGAAACTACCGAGGCCAGTATTCTAGGCATGGCAGACAAACTTAGAGATGTTTTGAAAAGCAGATGATTTCCTATCCGGTTTTTTGATTGAATGGCTCGCTGTATTGCACTAGGATTGGTCCCACTTATTAAGGATTTACTCTCGGAGTTATAAACATCCATGCCACGTATCATATTGCTTGTCGGTCTTATTTTTATTGTCTGGTATTGGTGGACCACCGTCAAAGGGCTGTCAGCTGAACGAAAAAAACCTTTCCTTTGGCGAAGCGCCTTTTGGGTTGTTTTGGGAGTATCTGTGGTGCTCGTTGTATCTGGTCGAATGCATTGGGTTGGTGCCGGATTAGCTGCGTTAATCCCGCTGGGTAAAATGCTTCTAGCCTTTGGATTCAGAGCGCTGCCAATCTTGAGAATTTTAGGTCGCTTTAAGACTAGCCCCTCGCAGTTCAAAACAAAGTCCCTCAATGTCACTATTAACTTTTCTAACTCGCAAATGGACGGTGAAGTCCTTGTCGGTGAACTAGCCGGTAAACAGCTATCAGAATTAAGCGATGAACAACTGGAAATTTTAGCTTCCCAGTTAAAAGATATTGATCGAGAATCATATGCTCTTCTATATGCTTATCGAATGCGCCGAGGAAATACGGGGCAACAGAGCGAAGAAGGCCTTAATACCGAGAACTTCAATGGCCTTTCCGCGAGTGAAGCCTATGAGATATTAGGCCTTGACGACAACGCATCAAAAGAAGACGTGGTCAAAGCGCACAAAAGATTAGTCCAACGCCTCCATCCAGACCGAGGCGGTAGTGATTACCTCGCGGCTAAAATCAACGCCGCTAAAGATAGATTAGCGTAAGCTCAATAGTCACTGAGCTATTCCGCTAACACAAAGTGGATATACCGACCAAGCCATTTAAATGGCTCGATCTCTGAATGCACTAGCTCAGTCTCGATGACCGCCTGTGGGCTAGTATGACCGCCCCTAACGGTTGTTACGTAATCATGGAACACACGGATACCCGAAGACTTAATGAGCCTTAAATTGAGCGTGTGTGACCAGCTCTTGATTAGGTCAGGTTCAAAGGGTGTATGAGGGGTTAAGCTACCAGCATCCGCCTTAAACTCTGATTCGAGCATTTTAAAGTTACCTCGAATTAAATTTCGGTACACCAAAGCATTATGATTATAAAAAGTCAGTGAGATAAACCCGTTAGGTGAACGATGCCTCATCAGTTTAGGGATTAATTGTTCGGGCTTGTCTAGCCACTCGATCATGGCATGACAAAGTATTAAATCAAACTGTCCTAACTCTTCGACATCTAGGTCCTGATAGGGACACTGCCGCCATTCAATAAAGCTTTCAACACCCGCTTTAAGAGCAGAGTCCTTAGCTATAGCTAACATGTTTGACGATATATCATTATAGGTGACCCGGTGCCCGAGCTCTGCGAGCTTTATAGACATTTGACCAAGCCCGCCGCCAACATCAAGTACTCGCATTGGTTGTGAGCTATCGATCTCTGGTATTACTGACATTAAGTCCCGCCAAATCACCGCCAGTCTTATATCACCTTTTAGCCCTCCGTATACCTTGCGTGAAAATTTTTCTGTTAGATCATCAAAATTTCGATCACCGCCATTAGATCTTGCCATATCATTCTTACAGTTATTTAATCTAGTATTAAAACAAAAACCTGTTGAGGGTTATATAGCCGCAGAGAGTTTTGCAGATTACAATACCGCTTCTTAAACGCAGGTAAAAATAATGACCGTTAACTCTCCGACTCTAGCCCTAGCTATGGACTTGGTGTCCCGGCCCTCTGTCACCCCACTTGATCATGGCTGTCAGGAATTAATGTTAGCCCGCCTGGAAGCCTGCGGTTTTAGCGTTGAGCGCTTAAAGTTTGATGATGTCGATAATTTCTGGGCTGTCCATGGCAGCGATGGACCTATTTTTTGTTTCGCCGGTCACACTGATGTTGTGCCAACTGGCCCGGTGGAGCAGTGGACAAATCTACCATTTACTCCAGTCATAAAAGACGGACTGCTCTTTGCGCGTGGTTCAGCCGACATGAAAGGTTCTCTGGCTGCGATGGTAGTCGCAGCCGAACAGTTTGTGGCGGAGTATCCGGAGCACCCCGGTAGACTTGCATTTTTAATTACTAGTGATGAAGAAGGAATCGCGATCAATGGAACTGTGCGTGTTGTTCAATGGCTTGAAGAGCATCATATAATCCCCCAATGGTGCTTGGTGGGTGAGCCCTCGAGCTCTGAAAAATGTGGGGATACGATTAAAAATGGCCGTCGAGGATCACTCGGCTGCTCGATGACTATTAAAGGACTCCAAGGACATGTTGCATATCCTCATTTAGCATCGAACCCAATACATTTAGCTAATCCCGCAATCAACGAGCTGATCAATGAAGTTTGGGATAAAGGAAATCAATATTTTCCACCAACCTCTTTTCAGATCTCAAATGTTTCAAGTGGCACAGGTGCAACCAACGTCATACCCGGCGATATTAAGATGCTATTTAATTTCCGATTCTCCACTGAAGTCACTGAGGTACAACTACGCCAGCGTGTTGAAGATATTTTGGACAAGCACGGACTAAATTACAGCATGGAGTGGCGACTCAGTGGAGAACCCTTTTTAACCGCCACAGGGTTGTTAGTCGATGTTGCCACACAGTGCATTGAGGAAGTAACTGGCCTGAAAACCCTACTGTCCACGGCAGGAGGTACCTCGGATGGACGATTTATAGCACCAATGGGAACTGAGGTAGTGGAGTTAGGGCCTTTAAATAGCAGTATTCACCGTGTTGACGAACACGTCTCCATTGATGACTTGGAGAAATTAACTAAGATCTATCAAAAAATCGTATCACAGCTGTTGTGCTGAATAGTTGTTTGGACTTAATTTAAGGTGACGGTGCGAATGAACTACCAAACAACACTTCTATATCTCACAACAGTGGCCATCTGGGGATCCACATGGTTAGTTATTACCTTCCAGCTTGGAACCGTTGATCCGATTATATCGGTCATCTATCGTATGGCGCTGGCATCTGTACTGCTTTTTTCTCTGTGCAGATTTTTAGGTGTGACTCTCCGCGCCACTAGATTAGATCACGTTTTCTTTATGATTCAGGGCGTTCTGAGTTTTGGAGTGAATTTTTGGCTTATCTATATGTCTGAGATGTACCTCACCAGTGGGATCATCGCAGTCATATTTTCTCTAATTGTCTTTTTCAACCTCGTCAATGGACGTATTTTTTTAAACCGCCCTATTGAGAGAAATACGGCGCTTGGTGGCCTCGTTGGCCTGTGTGGATTGTATTTACTGTTCTCTCCCGAGTTAAGTAATGCAAGCTCCCAGCAAAACGCTTTAACAGGATTCGGATTGGCGTTGACTGCAGTTTTTAGTGCATCGCTAGGAAACATGGCAGCAACACGAAGTGGCATGCTGGGACACTCTGTATGGCGAATTAACGCGTGGTCAACACTCTATGGCGCTTCCGCTCTCAGCATAATAGCGGTGTTTACTGGCACCCCTTTCACGTTTGATTATAGTGCCGAATACACCATATCGCTTATCTATTTGTCAGTTTTTGGTACTATCCTAGCGTTTGGTGCCTACCTAAAACTGATGGTCATTATTGGCCCTGAAAAGGCTAGCTACGGTGCATTGATGATACCCTTCGTCGCGATCGGGCTATCAACAATTTTCGAAGGATACCAGTGGACCATTATGGCAGCCTGCGGATTTCTACTCGCGCTTGTCGGTAATTACCTCGTCATGAGGAAACCCCGCTAAGACGGTATTTTACGCAATGCGAAAATATCGAAACGCGTGCTTTTCCCGGTCAAAGAGTACGTTGGCTTCAGTCCAGCCAGAAACTCAGCATTGGAAGCCCTCTTTACAACGACTCTGTAACGAGCACTGTTAACAGCATGTTCAAGCAATGCACCAGAGTCTTCGTCTCCCCCTACAATATTCTGAAAAGCCTGCATCTCCTTTTTTACCTTCGCTGACTTTTTTCGATGAGGAAACATAGGGTCAAGGTAGATTATATCCGGTCTGTCGTCCTCGGTAATTTGTTTAAGAGCATCAATTGAATCACCTTCAACAAAGACCAAGCGCCGCATCACGTCTCTAAGCTCATAATCATCTTGGCTGGCTAGCGTAGCCCGTTCAATACCATCCCGTAAAAGGCAGGATATGATCGAATTACGCTCAAACAAACGAACCTCACAGCCCAATGAAGCTAGCACGAAGGCATCACCACCCAACCCTGCCGTTAGATCCAGAACCGACGGAAGAAATGCACCTGAAACTCCAACTGCCTTAGCTATCGCTTGACCGTTCCCCCCACCAAACTTTCGTCGGTGGCTATTAGCACCGGCATTAAAGTCAACTCGGATTGGCCCATGAAGCCGCGAATCATTTGGATACAATGCAATACCTGTATCATCGACCAACAACTGATAGCCTTGGTTGACTTGGCCCTTCTCACAAAGAACCACTTCAACTTTACCATGGGAATAAAGCGGACTAATTAACTTGACGCCTAACAGATCTGCTAAACGCCTTGCTTTTGGCAGGCACTGACCTATTTCACAGCCAACAGTGATGTTTGGTATGTTAATATTCAACGACATTCACGGACCATTTGAGGAAGGATATTATTAATGAGATACGGTTTCATAACGTTAATGGTTGTCCTGTTATCCGGATGTGCAAATTATGCCGTAACGTTGAATAATAAATCTATCATAACTCCGATCGTTTTATATCAGACTAAAAAGATTATTGATAACGCATTTAATGAATGCCTCAAGCAGACCATTATCGATAAGCAGATCAAACACCCGCAGACGCTAAAAACTATAGATTGTAGTCATGCTGGTATCGAAAAACTTGATGGGATCCAGCAATTTTTCGCCTTGTCAGAAGTAAGGTTTCAAAATAACAATTTAACTAGCCTCACTCCGTTATTTTTTCTTGATGAACTCACTCTCGTCGATCTCCACAACAATACGAATATTGACTGCGCTGACTTACGACAACTGCGCGGACGGGACAGTATAAAAGCGTTAGTCGACAACATTTGTGAGTAACTTTAAGCACTTATATAAAGTGATATTGGTCACAGAACCTACCAAAAGTTATTCACAATTTCTGTGGATAACTTTGTGGATTAACCTTGGATTTATCGCCCAAATCCGTAAAAAACATGCTCCTTGCTTAGATTGGTTACTTTTTAACCATTTATAAAAAGCTATTAAAATCAACTACTTAGCCTGTTCCTTAGTAATAATCAATGACTTACGAGCATTACCTAATATAAGGTTTCGAAACAGGAGGTTATCTGTGGAAAAAAATATAATTAACCTTGACCCAAACGCGAAACAAGGCTAGCAACACTGTGACGCGTTCAGCACTAAGATCGGCATTCTAAATACTGCCAGTCACTTCCCTCTTCTTGCCCTGCAAAAACTATTGTAGCAGCTCCTAGATCAGTCTTTGAGAGTACCTCGGCAATGATATCCGGGTGATTGTTTTTATCGCTAATATGACCCAGCACTAACGTTTGTAACTGCGTCAAATCTAGCCTTCCAAGTAACTCTGAGGCTTGCCTATTACTTAAGTGACCGAACAGACCGCTGACTCGCTCCTTCAAAAATTGCGGGTAAGGTCCATTCGCGAGCATCTCTTCGTCATAGTTACTCTCGAGCAATAAGCCATGGCATTTGGAATAACTTGAGAGCACGTGAGGAGTGTAATGTCCCAGGTCAGTTAAAATACCCAGACGCAGATTACCATCGCTAAACATATATTGAATAGGCTCTCTGGCATCATGGGGTACAGGAACTGGGGTGACAGTGAGTTCCCCTAAATTAAACGCCGTGTGACTATCAATAATGTGGAAATGCTTAGAACCTGGGGAAAGTTTACGAGCTTTAAAGCAGCCAGCGGACAGGTAAACTGGAATATCAAACTTTGCGGAGAGCGCCTCGACGCCCTTCCAATGGTCACTATGCTCATGAGTAATGAGTATTGCCGTGATTGTCTCGGGAGCTACATCTCGCGCAAGCAACCGCGCGCAAGTCGAACGAATACCGAACCCACAGTCAAGCAAAACGGAGGTCGCTCCTGACACAATAATCGTCGAATTACCCTTACTACCACTACCAAGAGAGGCGAAACGCATTACCTAGCAACTCTATGACAAGTTACTTCTCAAAATAGCCAGCAGTCTGGACGCCTCGGATCTTGCGACACTGTCACCCGAGTCATCAACGATTTTCACCTCAACATCCGACCCTACGGCTTCAACCAACACTCGATAATTAGTCTCGATAATATCCCCATCGTCACTGCCACCGAACATGCGACCAAAAAAACCTACCTCAGTGTTACTTGGCTCTGTGTAATTGACATAAAACATTCCGTCCGAACGATTCTTGTCAATTGTAGAAAACCCTCCTCGCTCTAACGAATAAACCACTGATGCCCATGACCGGTCAAAGCCAAGCTTTATACGAATAAAGGGATCTGCGATTTCGGGCGATATAATCTCAACCTTCGAGGCACCGCCTATATCTTGAGCTAACAGAGAAACGCTTGCGAAGTCATTAACCCCCGCCAGATCATTAGCCACTAATGTCAGCATATCTAGCTCTCGTTGGTCGCTATCAGATGCGCTTGACCAAGCTGCATTATCTTCCTCTCCACGAACCGCTTGGTTATGCACAACGGCAATCTCAGTGCTTTCTACCTGGACACCGGGAGCGATGGTAAACCTGAACCTGTGCGAATTATCATCATCAGAACTAAAGGTCACCCACACCGTTTCGATTAGACCGGATGAGCCTTGCGCGACTGCGGATGGAACCCCATTACGGTTCAAAACATTTCTTAGTCGAGGCCACAACTCACTGGGTGAGATATTGATTAGTACCCAACGTCCCTCGTCAAAGCTCTGAATCTTAACCAACTGCTCAAATGTGTTAACGGATGCTGGCAGCGGTCGCGGTACATCGAAAGAAACCAGCTGCTCTGAGGATGTCTCAATGGCAGGGATCGGATAAAGTTGACCCAGTGAACCTGTACTCAGCTCACGAGGTATAACTGTAGGCTCTGTTTCCTCAGAAAGAAGGTAATCATTGGTGCGATCCTTCAATCCAAGCCACCCACAACTCGTCAAATTAACCGAGAACAAAATAACAAGAATAGCTGACATTATTTTCATATTTACGAAAGGCCTTTCAATTAATCGGTAAGTTAGTTAACGCTAGCACTACGCATAGCTTGGCTAACAGTAGTAAAGTATTCTTTGCTAAGACTCGTCATAGGCAGCCTCAGTACGTTCTCTATCATACCCATCTGGCTAACAGCCCACTTTACCGGAATAGGATTGGCCTCGACAAAAAGCGCAGAATGTAAGTGAACTAAAACAAGATCAAGTTCATTTGACCGTTCCAAATTGCCGCTCATTGCCGCTGCACACATTTCAGACATCAATCTGGGCGCAACGTTCGCAGTAACCGAAATATCACCATGGCCTCCCATTTGCATAAGTTCTCGAGCGGTTGCGTCATCGCCTGAATAAATAGCAAAGCCTTCATTACAACCTTCTAACAGCATGGGCACCCGGGATAAATCGCCTGTTGCCTCTTTTACGCCAACAATATTGTTTAGCTTACTCAATGCGATGATTGTGTCTGGCAACATATCACAGGCTGTTCTGCCGGGAACATTGTATAGAATTTGGTCCACATCAACAGCTTCAGAAATCGCTTTAAAGTGCTGATAAAGTCCGTTTTGCGTCGGTTTATTGTAATAAGGCGTCACCAACAAGCAAGCATCAGCACCCACTGCCTTTGCTGTTTGAGTTAGATGAATTGCCTCTGCAGTTGAGTTAGCGCCTGTTCCAGCGATCACTGGTACCCTACCGGCTACCTTTTTAACAATAAATTCTATCACGCTGGCATGCTCTGCAACACTCAAGGTCGCTGATTCACCCGTGGTCCCAACCGCAACAATTGCGTTGGTACCTTCAGCAATGTGCCACTCAACGAGAGCCTCTAATGAGCTCCAATCTATGGCTAAGGATCCTGAATGCATGGGCGTCACTAAAGCGACAATACTTCCGGTAATCACTTTTTTCTCCGAGATGGTAATGAGTATGGCCGAGACATGTTACTTACGCCTCTGCGAACGCACAAGCAAAACTCGCTTTTTTGGATGGGCCAAATCATTCACTACCCTCACGGTCTAAATTATAGATATCGGGATCACCTTCAGGGCGGTTTTTAAATCGCCGGTGTACCCAAAGATATTGATCCGGCTGAAGTAAAATAAACTTTTCAATCAACTGATTAATACGAGTTGCATCCACTAAATCATCGCCACTGGGAAATGACTCTAGCGGTGCATGAAAAGTCACCTTATACCCCTGAGAGCCCGGTAAACGAATGTGATTAAAAGGCAATACGGCAGCACCAGTCTTATCGGCAAACCTTGCTGTTGCATAGACAGTAGCCGCCTGGATACCAAAAAAGGGGGCAAAAAGACCCTGCCCGAGCCCATAATCTTGATCCGGGCCATACCAAAGAGTACGTCCAGCCTTAAGTGCCTTCATGGTTCCCCTAACATCTCTTCGTTCAAAAACCACAGTGTCACCACTGCCCTTGGAGACACGACCAGAAGCTTGTATGTAATCATAGACTGGGTTACCGTGCGCGCGATACATACCGTCCATTTGTGTCACCATAGCTACGGCAGCCCCTCCAATTTCGAGAGTCGTGTAGTGAATACCTAGCAACATTGTCCCACGTCCCTCCGGGATGGACTTAAGATGTTCGAGGCCTTCATAGCTGAGCAGTTTTGCCAATCGACGAGAGGACCACCACCAAGCCATCCCAATCTCCATGAATGCGATCCCAGTGTTAATGAAATTATTTCGTAACATCTCGTGCTGTGCACGCTCGGAAAGTGTTGGAAAACAGACTTCAATATTTCTTTTTGCAATGGTCTTACGACGAGTCCTAAAGGAGAACACTACTAATCCGATCCCTTTTCCTAAAAGCAATAAAACAGGGAAAGGTAACGCGGTAATTAAACGCCAGACCAAAAAACCGAACCAAATTAACCAGTGTCGAGGATGCAGTAGATTGAGACTAAATTGAGTCGCCTTAGATGCTTTTTTAACCAAAGGTTGGGCCTTCTATTAAGTGCTCAATGGAGATGTCAGTATCGACTTCTGCATCATAATCTATTCCCGAAACACCAAACCCGAATAAGGATAAAAAATCATGCTTATAGCCAACAAAATCGGTCAACTCGTTAAGATTTTCTGTTGAAATGTCGGCCCATGACTTTGCGACCTTGGCCTGTATCTCAGCACGCATCTCAAGCTCGTCCATACGCAACCTACCTTCCTCATCCAGACGAGGCTCATCGGAATAAAGCCCCTCTGTGAATAGCCTATAAAGCTGCTCTATGCAGCCCTCATGACTCCCATCAATTTTCATTTCTTTGAACAGCATCGCTAAATAAAGAGGCATAATAGGTATCGCAGAACTTGATTGGGTCACCACAGCCTTGAGTACCGATACTCGCGCATCGCCACCACTTGCCGACAGCTTCTGTCTAATCGATAAAACCCTATGGTCCAGATCTTTTTTCGCTTGTCCAATCGTTCCGTCCCAATAAAGATCCCACGTCATTTTTTCGCCAATATAGGTAAAGGCCGTCGTTTTTGCGCCGGGTGCCAGAACGTCTGCCGCCGCAAGGGCATCAATCCACATCTGCCAATCTTCGCCACCCATCACAGAGACAGTATCTGAAATTTCTTGATCAGAAGCAGCCTCAAGGCTAAATTCTTGAATAACCTCT
The DNA here is from genome assembly GCA_905181925.1 of gamma proteobacterium HTCC2207. Lineage (GTDB taxonomy): Bacteria > Pseudomonadota > Gammaproteobacteria > Pseudomonadales > Porticoccaceae > HTCC2207. The sequence goes on along the minus strand of CAJIZU010000044.1, from coordinate 10,773 downwards.
TTATCCGTATTGATCCCTCGCATGGTGATATTCTTCCCCACCGGCTTTAATGTAGAGTTAAATATTTCTCCACTCTTGGGGTGCTGCCGTCTAGGCGCGGCCAAGCTATAGATAATTAGATCAATTTGCCCTAAGTCTTTAGCGATGGTGTCAATGACCCTCTGCTTGACCTCATCTGAAAATGCGTCCCCGTTAACGCTCTTGGCGTACAGGCCTTCTTTTTCAGCCTGCTTATGGAACGCCGCACTGTTATACCAACCTGCAGTTCCAGGTTTACGCTCTGAGCCTGGTTTTTCAAAGAACACACCCAACGTTGAAGCACCTGCACCAAATGCAGCAGTAATTCTAGCCGAGAGTCCGTAGCCCGTTGAACTTCCTATCACCAACACTCTTTTAGGCGCGGAAATAGGTGCCTGGCTCTTAATATAATCAATTTGATTTATTACATTTTGCTCACAACCTAATGGGTGACTTGTAATACACATGAAGCCGCGAACGCGTGGCTTAATAATCATTTGAACTCTCCATTGATATCTTGGCTTTTAGCTTTGCTATAAACAGCCCATGATACCTCAATGCGTTTCGAACTCGTGAAAATTGACAAAATATATTTCCAAAATCCGGTCTTATGGCAAGTAGCAATAAACTATTACGGGATTAAGATTGGCTCACGCTAGAGTACTCGCTCCATTGCTAGTTTAGGGTGCTTATATTAGTTCCATTAATCAACATTATGTGATCATATAAAGGTTCGATTACGTAAAAGCTATATATTTCATGTTGTGTTACTCAAGCGTTATCCATTTAATGCACGGGTACTATTGATCGGCATTGATTAGCCACTAAGAACAGACACAGGACCCAACATGAGCTCTCTCCCCTACCCGTTTTTAAGGGAAACATTTCTTAACGCTCTTGAAGAGAGTGGCAGTGCATGCAGTGAGTCCGGCTGGGACCCAATTCATCTGACACTTGAAGATGGAGAAACTAGTTGTTTCATGCCGCTGTATTTAAAAGATCACTCAATGGGCGAGTACGTTTTCGACCATGCCTGGGCAAATGCATACCATCAAAACGGTTTAGAATACTATCCCAAGTTAGTCACCGCGGTACCGTTTACACCGTCCACAGGAACTCGACTTCGTTCTAATACTGCGATGAGTCAGCAACATTGTCGTCAAATAGTAGATGAGGTTATTAATATAGCTGAGGATACACACGCTTCTAGCTGGCACATTTTATTTCCTGAAGATAATGACCTAAAGCTTTTTGATGATCCGCGCCTATTAAAGCGCACGGGCGTTCAATATCATTGGTTAAATAAGGATTATCAATGCTTCAATGACTATCTCGCAGGGATGACCTCACGTAAACGTAAAATGATAAAAAAAGAAAGGGACGAGATAAAAAAACAAAATATTGAAGTGGATGTACTACTTGGCTCTGAAATAAGTAAAGAAATTTGGCAGCTTTTTTATCAACTATACGAACGAACCTACGCTAAGCGCAATGGGACTCGTGGTTATTTAACGCAGGAGTTTTTTGAACGAATAGCAACCACTATGCCCGAGCAAATTGCCATGTCAGTTGCCAACCAGAATGGTCGGCCAATTGCTTGTGCGCTCTATTTGTTTGACAGCCACTCTCTTTACGGACGCTACTGGGGAAGCCTCGGAGAGTTTCCCTTTTTGCACTTTGAGCTTTGTTATTATCGTGGTATCGAGCTCGCGATTAAAATGGGCTTACAGCGCTATGATGCCGGTGCTCAAGGTGAGCATAAACTTGTCAGAGGCTTTGAGCCGATCAAAACGCACTCCCTTCACTGGATTCGGCACCCGGAGTTCCGGAAAGCCATTGCTCGGTTTCTGGATGAAGAAAACCTGGCTATCGATTCGCATATAACTCAGGCGAGTGAGATGCTACCGTTCAAACAATCCTAATCAGCAAACAAACTACCACTCACCAGAGTTCTCCATCGATAACCAGGGTTCCGTGGGAGCAAGCGGTTGCCCTGCTTGTAGTAGTTCAACCGATATACCATCTGGAGACCTAACAAACGCCATACGACCATCCCTCGGGGGACGGCTGATAAGCACGCCATGTTTAACCAAGCGTGCACAGGAGGCATAAATATCATTAACTCGGAATGCAAGATGACCAAAATTTCTACCACCTGCATATGGCTCTGGGTCCCAGTTGTGCGTTAACTCAATTAAGGGTGCATCTTTGTCCACGGCTGTCTGTGAATCATCCGGAGCAGCTAAAAATATTAGCGTAAAACGTCCTTTTTCAACATCATAACGCGACACCTCACTCATCCCCAGAGCATCACAATAAAAAGCCATCGATGATTCCACATCAGAAATTCGGACCATGGTGTGTAAAAACTGCATATTAGTCTCCCGAATAGCCTAATAAATCAAAGCGCTAAATGCCTAACATCGCTTAAAAGTTTGACGATCTGCGTCATAAATCTTCCCGCATCACCGCCATTCACCAAACGATGATCATATGAAAGCGCCAAGGGTAGCATCAGTCGTGGCTGGAAGGACTCACCGTCCCAAACAGGTTGTATCTTAGCGTTAGAAACCCCAAGAATTCCAGCTTCAGGTGCGTTAACGATGGGAGTAAACCCATTGCCACCAATAGCACCCAAACTCGATAGCGTAAAGCAACCACCCTGCATGTCAGATGGTTTCAATTTACCTTCACGAGCTTTTCCTGCCAACTCAGTCACAGCAGCTGCAATCTCCCACAAACCCATATCACTAACACCACGAATAACTGGTACAACTAAACCTCTGGGGGTATCTACTGCCATACCGACATTACAGTAATTCTTTTGAACGAAGTGTTCGCCATCCCCTGCCAGTGAACGAAGGAACACAGGATTTTCCTGTAGGGCAATACCTATAGCCTTAATAAGAAATGCCACCGGTGAAATTCGAATACCGCGGACTTCACTCTCTCGCTTTAGTGACTTTCGAAAACTGTCCATATCCGTAATATCAGCTTCATCAAACTGAGTCACATGCGGAACATTTAGCCAATTACGCTGCATGTTTGCTGCAGTTATCTTCTGAATTTTAGTCATCTTAACCGTTTCAACGACGCCGAATTGACTAAAATCAATAACCGGGACATCAGGAATGCCTGATGTTGCGCGCTGTTCTGATGTTGAACCTTCAACAAGCGCAGCTTTGACATAACCATTGACATCTTCGCGTAGAATTCGACCTCTTGGGCCACTGCCATTAACAGCGCCAAGCTGCACACCAAGCTCCCTGGCGAGCATTCTCACGGAGGGACCGGCATAGATATCTTCTTGTTCAGCTTCGCCTTGCTCAATGTCTTCAAAATCAGAAATAGCATCAACTGGAGGCGTTTTTGCCAATACTGGCTGCTCGATTGAAGGAGAGGATTGCTCAGCCTCCACCGGAGTCTCAACAGGTATAGCCACTGAGGGGGTATCTGACGTGGCTTCTTGTGCCTCCTCATTAGCACTACCAAGATTGGATGTTGTTTCAAGCTCAGCGATGGCATCGCCGACCTTAACGGTATCGCCTTCTGATACTAAGTACTTTACTAATTGGCCATCAAACGGACTAGGCACATCCATAGTTGCCTTGTCGGACTCTAAAACAAGCAAAGATCCTTCTAGTTCAACACTATCTCCTATTGCCAGACTCAACTCTATAACATCTACGGATTCTGCTCCGCCAAGGTCTGGAACTACTACAGTTTTTATAGACACTCAATATTCCTCACACGTATATAATTCATGCTAACTTAGTCTAGCCCTTATAACCAATACTTACAGATACAATGGGTTAGCTTTATCTGGATCAATAGAAAACATTTTTATTGCATCGGACACTACTGTGGCTTCTATGATGCCTTTGTCCGACAACCCTTTTAATGCCGAAATCGCTATGAAGTGGCGATCAACCTCAAAAAAGCGTCGCAAGGTTTCTCTACTATCACTCCGACCGAAGCCATCTGTTCCAAGCACATGCAGAGTACTAGGAATATAGCGACGCAGCTGTTCGGCATAAGCCTTCATATAGTCAGTCGCAATAACAACTGGCTCAACAATCTCACCTAATTGACTCTCAATATAGCTTTGCTTGGGCACCTCCGTGGGATGTAGTAAATTCCAACGGTCAATCGCTTGACCCTCCCTTACTAACTCATTGATGCTTGTTAAGCTCCACACATCAGATTCAACATTAAACTTCTCTTTTAGCAATACCGCCGCGGCTAAGACCTCATTTAAGATTGTGCCTGCGCCCATAAGAATAACTTTTTTAGAGGAACCCTTACTGGTGGGCGACTGAACAAGCGGGTAACCGCCCTTAATAATGCCATCTGCAGAGCCTTCTGGCATCGCAGGATGGACATAATTTTCGTTCATGGTAGTGATATAGTAAAAACAATTCTCTTTGTCCTCAAACATACGCTTGAGTCCATTTTGAATAATGACGGTGAGCTCGTAGCTAAAAGTAGCATCATAGCTTTTACAGTTTGGAATAGTATTAGCCAGAATCAAACTGTGCCCATCTTGGTGCTGTAAACCTTCTCCATTTAGCGTCGTTCTACCCGCTGTAGCACCGATTAGGAAGCCACGAGCCTGACTATCGCCAGCAGCCCATGCCAAATCTCCGATGCGCTGAAAACCAAACATCGAATAAAAAATGTAGAACGGAATCATCGGTCGAGAGCTTGTGCTGTAAGCCGTCGCTAGCGCTAACCAGGCAGACATAGCCCCAGCCTCATTAATACCCTCTTCGAGAATGACTCCTTTTTTATCTTCTTTATAATACATGATCTGCTCTCGATCATGGGGCACGTACTTCTGACCTGCCGATGTATATATACCAAGTTGACGGAACATACCCTCCATACCAAATGTTCGGGCTTCATCAGGGACAATTGGCACAACATACTCGCCGATATCTTTATCTTTAACCAAACTCGATAAGACGCGAACAAAAGCCATAGTCGATGAAATTTCTCGTTTACCGCTGCTGGCCAGCTGCTTGCCAAAGGTTTCTAATTGAGGAACCTTCATTGCTTCAAAATCAGATTTTCGTGCAGGGAGTGATCCGCCAAGACTATCTCTTCTGCGCTTCATGTAAGTCATTTCTGGACTATCTTCATCTGGACGATAGTACGGGACGGTTTCAAGTTGCTCATCAGAAATTGGAATACCAAACCGGTCTCTAAATGAACGTAAATTCTCTACGTCTAGCTTTTTAACCGAGTGCGTATCATTAGCTGCTTGGCCGCCATCACCAAGACCATAGCCTTTTACAGTATGCGCCAAAATCACCGTAGGACTACCCTTATTCTCAGCCGCTTCTGAATATGCAGCGTAGACTTTATAGGGATCATGACCGCCACGATTTAGCTTCATGATCTGGTCATCCGTCATATCTTTTACTAATTCTAATAACTCGGGATACTTTCCGAAAAAATGTTCGCGCGTATAAGCACCGCCGTTATACTTGTAGTTTTGCAACTCTCCATCACAGACTTCATTCATTCGCTGCAGGAGCAGGCCGCTATTGTCTCTCTCCAGAAGAGCGTCCCAGTGCCGACCCCAGATAACCTTAATAACATTCCAACCCGCACCACGAAATTGGCCCTCTAACTCTTGGATAATTTTACCGTTACCCCGCACTGGCCCGTCAAGACGCTGCAGGTTACAGTTGATCACAAAAATAAGATTTTCGAGTCCCTCTCGACCGGCTAGTGAAATGGCACCAAGCGTTTCTGGCTCATCACATTCACCGTCACCCAAAAAGGCCCAAACCTTACGCTCACCTCGAGCAACTAATCCTCGCGCTGACAGATAACGCATAACATGCGCCTGATAGATCGCCTGAATGGGCCCCAAGCCCATTGATACTGTGGGGAACTGCCAATAATCAGGCATTAACCAGGGGTGTGGGTAAGAAGACAGGCCTGTACCGTCTACCTCACGACGGAACTTATCAAGTTGCTCGACTGAAAGGCGACCCTCAAGGAACGAACGGGCATACATACCCGGAGAACTATGACCCTGAAAGAATACCAAATCACCAAGACTATCCCCTTCCGGGCCATGGAAAAAATAGTTAAAACCAATATCATAAAGCGTTGCAGCAGAAGAAAAGCTGGCGATATGGCCGCCGATTCCCTCACTCTGACTATTTGCTCGCATGACCATAGCCAAAGCATTCCATCGCACCAGTGAGCGAATACGCCGCTCCATAAATAAATCCCCGGGCATGGCTTTCTCGCGAACCGCAGGAATTGTGTTACAGAAATTAGTTGTCACGGACTGTGGAAGCTCAATACCACTTTCCGTAGCATGCGCATTTAACTGATTAAGGATATAGCTAGCACGCTCCTGACCATGTTTTCGACCAATCGAGTCTAGTGAATCGAGCCATTCTTGAGTTTCGGTAGGATCCAGATCGTCCATAAATATCGTCCAATTGAGTGTTAATAAATAAGATAATACGGGTACTCGCTTACGCGGAAAAATATTGCTATTAGTGCCTCTACGCGACGGACCTCACAAAGGTTGTAGTATAGCTACATATTTAAGGAAAATAAACCCGCATAAAAGTTCTACGCTAAACCATAATAAATGCAAGGCACTGATTAATATACAAATTTATAAAATTTAGCAAACCAAAAAAGATTAGTTATACTACACAAAAGGGATTAACTTGGACGATCTAACTATAATCTAACCAAACTAAAAACCCAAAACGGAACCGATTGAGATTAAAATTACCTCTTAACAATAACATTAAGGATTAATAATCGAGGCGATTAACAGTAGTTTTGGACTTCCACCATTCCTGATTGATCTCCAATAGGCCAAACCTTAAAAGCGCTTCCCTCATATCTTTTAGATCTGTTTCGTTAAGGAAACCCCCAATCCTTTGAACTTCAAGGTCATCAGCGAGAGAGTACCCTGGCAAATGGCTTGGTGATTTACGCTTATGAAGAAGTAAATAGCAAGGTCGCTGAAAGCGCTTAACACTACCCAACTGATGAATACCTGTCCGAAAACTTACCGTTTTAGGTTCAATAACAATAAACTGCCGCCGGTATGTTTCCTCACAGACGCGATAAAAAAAGTAAGAAAACACTAAAATATCTAAAAAGACAAATGGCAGGATCATCCACACCCCAGCGACAAGCCACCCTACTCCAATAAGCAGCATAAATGCTGACAAAGATAAAATTGCCGTCCTCGTTTGATCCCAGGTAGCAGAACGATTTGGCTCGAGTTGGATAATTGTCTTATTCGGTTTTTCTATAACATGAATCATGTGGCTACATTAATAGTGGTATTTGAAGTGTCCATCTCCGTTCTACGTCAAATATCAAAAATCGGCTTAAAAGAATGCGGACTAATCCACGGTACTCTCCAATTCAGCTAAAGAACTGTCGGGCCAAGCATTGAATACCGCCTTGACAAACGTCGCTAAGGGAATCGCAAAGAATACGCCCCAAAAACCCCAGATACCACCGAACAACAAGACGGCAACAATAATCGCTATGGGATGCAAGTTAACCACTTCAGAAAAAAGTAATGGAACAAGAACATTTCCGTCAAAGATCTGAATGGCTCCGTAGACGATAAACAGCCAAAAGAACTCTGAAGAATAACCCCACTGCATGTAGGCCACTACCAACACTGGTAACGTGACAACCGTAGCCCCTATGTAAGGTATCAATACTGACAGACCCACTAGCAAAGCCAGCAAAGCCGCATAATTTAGCCCCATAAGAAGGAACGCAGCATAGGAAAGTAAACCGACAATAAGAATTTCTATAGCCTTCCCCCGGACATAATTAGCAAACTGGATATTCATTTCTGACCAAATGGAAGTCATGACAGGTCGCTTCTTCGGGAGTAGGTTTGTTACAAATCTTACCAATTTATCTCGATCATGTAGCATAAAAAAAACCAGTACTGGGACTAATAGAAGATAGATACCGATGGCAAACACACTTGGGAAGCTACTGAATGAAAAAGATAGTAATTGCTCGGCTATATTGCCTATCTCTTCAGAAACTCGTAGCCAAATCATCTCAAACTGTTCCGCGGTCACGTAATCTTCATAGCGCTCAGGAAGACCCGCAAGAAATACCTGCAGCCGACCTAATATATCAGGTGCCTCACTTAAGAGCAGCGTCATTTGCCGTCCGACAAGAGGAACTAAGCCTACTAAAATAGTCACTAAACCGACCAAAAATAGAAAGAAAGTCAAGATAACAGACATTCTCTGCGACGCGCCGATTCGAACCAGAGCATTGACCACGCCTTGTAGTAAAAACGCGATAATCAACGCAGTAAAAGCCGGCCCCAAGTACTCCCCAACCGTAGCGGTCAAAATCATAAAAGAAGCAAGCATCACCGCCACAAGAACAGCTTCTTCATTACTAAAGTATCGGCCTAACCATTTGTTTAAGATTTTCTTCATGACACTCCCGAACTGCATTACAGCCAGATGTTATCGTCCCGCCGTTTTTTATATTTTTACAAGGCACCATGAAACCAGTTTACGTTTGAATTGTCGAATTGTTATTCATTTTCCGCTAAGGTAGAGGTTAGCCACTTACATGCGTGTATTCCTACTTTGATCACCACAACATCAGCCACTATTTCTAAAGCTTTACGAAGTCATATTAGAAACCTTTGCCAGATTTCAGGGCTTCTCGTGCTCTTTTTATTGGCGCCTTTCGCTGCCGCAGTTGGCAACGATATAAAACTACCTGTTTTAGGCGACAGTAGCTCGGGGATAATCTCAAAACAACAGGAGTATCAACTGGGACGTACCTGGCTAAAAGTCTTTCGAAGTCGGGTTCAAGAATTTGACGACCCACTCATGCAAAATTATCTCGAAAACCTTATCTACAACTTAGCCACGTACAGCGAGCTTGAAGATCCACGCATTGAGTTAGTGATTGTTAACAATCCAAGCATGAATGCTTTTGCAGTGCCTGGCGGCGTTGTTGGCGTACATACGGGTATTTTTGCATTTGCAGAAAACGAGGATCAAATGGTTTCAGTACTCGCTCATGAGCTAGCTCATCTCAGCCAAAGACATTTCGCCAGAGGTTTAGAAGCACAACGAAATTCATCAACATTAAGTTTCGCAGGATTACTCGCAGGATTGGTACTCGCGGCTACGGTGGGTGGAGATGCTGGAATGGCTGCTATGGCGGCCACTCAAGCAATGAGTCTAGAAAATCAATTACGATATAGCCGATCAAATGAAAAAGAAGCTGACCGGTTTGGACTTCGTACCATGGAAAAGTCTGGACGAGACCCCGGCGCAGTAGGCGATATGTTTGAAACTATGCTAAAGCAGGTTCGCTATGCCGGTGATCGAGCTCCAGAGTTTTTGCTAACCCACCCAGTCACTGAAAAGCGGATAGCAGATGCAAGAAGCCGAACAATGACTAACTCAATGCGTCACTATCCAGACCATAATGATTACTACTTGCTGCAAGCCCGTGCGCAAATCGCTATGGCGAAGAATCCAAAGGACAACATTAAGCGCTTTAACGCAAAACTACTGGCAAATACCCAACAGAAAGATGCTGCGCTCTATGGTTTGGCCCTGAGCCATTTAAAAATCGATGACATCAATGCCGCACGCTTGGTGATGGCCCCACTCTTAAAAAGGGATCCCGACCACCAGGTTTACAACTATACGGCCATTGAGATAGAAATAGCCGATGAGGACTACACCGAGGCGCTCAGCAAACTGGCATTCCTCATATCCCGCAATCCCGGCAATTACCCTCTACTATCTTTACAAGCCGAGACTTTATGGCTGGACCATCAGTATGAAGAAGCGGGCTTAGCGCTGACTCATTTAGCTAGATCACGCAACCAAGACCCCATGGTTTGGTATCGCCTGGCTGAAGTTCGAGGCTTAGCGGGCAACATATCGGGCGTACACCAGGCGCGAGCAGAATATTTTATACTGGTGGGCTCATTTGGTTTGGCGAGAGAGCAATTAGGGCTTGCACAAAAACTCGTAAACGCTGATTTCAAACGATCTTCAATCGTGAGGCAACGACTTAGAGATGTTGTTGACATGGAAGAAAAAGCCAAAAGACTTTAACTAAGGTGTTCAACTTTAAAATTCATCATTCTATCGAGAGATTGAACCGCTAGCTTTGCAATCAAGGGATCAACAAAAATCTCATTTGAGCCTTGCTCGATACACGACAGTAGATTCTCTAAACTGTTCATACCCATCCAAGGGCAACTCGCACAACTGCGACATGTAGCACCACTGCCGCCTGTTGGTGCCACCAAGAGCTGTTTGTCGGGCACAGCCTGCTGCATCTTGTAAAATATACCTTGGTCCGTTGCCACTATCATTTGCTGATTAGGTAGTTCCTTCGCAGCACTTATTAGCTGTGAAGTGGACCCGACAACATCCGCAAGCCTAACCACCGAATCTGGAGACTCCGGATGGACCAACACTGCAGCATCCGGATACACCTGTTTTAGGTCCAGAATTCCCTTAGCCTTGAACTCCTCATGCACAATGCAGCTACCGTCCCACAGGATCATATCCGCGCCTGTTTTTTTCTGCACGTAGCCACCAAGATATTTATCCGGAGCCCAAAGTATCTTCTCACCGCGGCTGTCCAAAAAGTCAACCACCTCTAACGCAATACTTGACGTCACAACCCAGTCTGCCCGTGCCTTTACTGCTGCAGAAGTATTAGCATAAACGACCACAG
>CAJIZU010000043.1 GCA_905181925.1 gamma proteobacterium HTCC2207 | reverse complement strand
GTGCCATATATAATATATAGCGGAAGTACCGAACTACAATTTTAAGGGCGATACAAATGACTGACGAAACGACTAATGACACGACTGCTGCAACCCAAGCGACAGAAACTCAAGATGCTGGGCCAGCCTTTGCTGTTCAGAGAATTTATTTAAAAGACCTTTCTTTTGAAACACCTATGGGCGCCGCAGCCTTTCAAAAACAGTGGCAGCCTAAGGTCAACCAAGACTTAAACACTCAAAGCACTAAGATTGCAGATGATGTTTATGAGGTCGCTCTAAGACTGACGATCACAGTAACTGACGGGGAAGAAACTATTTATCTTATAGAGGTGCAGCAGGCCGGTCTTTTCACTATCAAAGGCTTAGAGCCACAACAGCTGACTCACGTAATTAATACAACATGCCCGACCATGCTGTTCCCCTATGCGCGCGAAGTCATTGACAACACGCTGACGAAAGGTTCATTTCCTGCGCTGATGCTTCCGCCCATTAACTTTGAAGCCTTATTCGCCTCTGCGATGCAGCAGGCCGAAGCCAAGGCTGCAGAGGAAGCGAAGAGCGAAGATACAACGCACTAAATCGAACATCCTCCCTATGGTGAGACTCCGCATTAGGTTGCGGAGTTTCTAGCCAACCTCCCGGTTAGCTCTCATCTTCGATACCGTATTCCTGCAGCTTGCGCGTCAGCGTGTTGCGCCCCCATCCTAGCAGAAGTGCAGCATCTTTTTTACGGCCCCCAGTATGCGCCAATGCAGTCTCAATCATCGCGCGCTCAAAGTCAGGGACTGCCTCATCCAGTATGTTTTTCTTGCCATTCTTTAACTCTATTTCACTCCACTGCCGGAGCATTTTCTGCCAACTACTTTTGCTGCTGTAGTCCTGATCTGCTGACTCGGCTTTTAGTTCCGGAGGCAAATCTGACAAAAGGATCTCTCGTCCAGCCGCCATGACAGTCAACCACCGGCAAATGTTCTCTAACTGCCTAACGTTGCCTGGCCAAGGCATATTGAACAGAAAATCTTGCGCCTGTTGAGATAGAATTTTGGGCTCCATATCCAGCTCTCTCGCCGCACGCAGAAAAAAGTGTTCCATTAGCTGAGGAATATCCTCTCGGCGATCAGTCAGTCTCGGTAAATGGACACGAATCACATTTAATCGATGAAAAAGATCTTCACGAAACCGATTTTCCGAAACCAACTGCTCTAAATTTTGGTGCGTAGCAGCGATGATACGCACATCAACCTTTATAGCGGTCTGGCCCCCGACTCGATAGAATTCACCATCCGCCAAGATCCTTAGTAATCGAGTCTGAGCCTCTCCTGGCATATCGCCAATTTCATCGAGAAACAAAGTTCCTCCATCAGCCTGCTCAAAGCGCCCCTCACGTCGCTGAGAAGCACCCGTAAAGGAACCTTTTTCATGCCCAAAAAGCTCTGACTCTATTAGATCTCGAGGAATTGCCGCCATATTAAGGGCTATAAATTTAGCACTTTTACGCGGGCTGTGTTTATGCAACGCCTGAGCCACTAACTCTTTGCCCGTTCCCGATTCCCCGTTAATTAGCACGGTAATATTGGAATTAGATAGGCGACCTATCGCTCTAAAGACTTCTTGCATGGCCGGTGCTTCACCAATAATTTCCTGCACCGCCGCTGCCGGCTCGGGTATTTCCAAGTGTGATTTTTGTTCCTGAGAAAATGATATCGCGCGTCGCGCAACATCCACTAATTCATCCAAATCAAAAGGCTTAGGCAAGTATTCAAATGCTCCACCCTGATAAGCCGCTACGGCACTGTCTAAATCTGAATGAGCAGTAGTAATAATCACCGGAATATTTGGATGGCTGATATGAATTTCTTTAAGCATCTCAAGCCCGTCAATGCCGGGCATGCGTATATCAGAAATAATAATTTCCGGGGTCGCCAGTCGCAGCGCCAATAGCAGTTGCTCTCCATCCTCAAAGCTACGGACTACCATCTCGTTTCTGCTCAATGCTTTTTCCATGACCCACCTTAGGGATCGGTCATCTTCAGCAATCCATACTGTTGCGTTACTGTTCATAATCTTCTCTGATAGGTAAATAAATTGAGAATCTGGTTCTACCAGGTTCAGAATCACACTCGATAATGCCTTGATGCCCGTTAATGGCTGTCTGGGCAATAGTTAAGCCCAAACCAGAACCTTCACTACGCCCACTAATCATCGGGAAAAAAATCTGCTCTTCTATATCCGCTAAAATGCCTGGTCCATTATCAATAATGTCAATTCGGCAGACTACTCTGTGGCGCTTCCCAGCAATCGTGAAACTGCGTTGAATGCGGGACTTAAATATTATCTGTGGTTCAGCGCTACTGGACTCCAGCAAGGCCTGCATAGCATTTCGTGCCACGTTTAGTACTGCCTGAATAAGTTGAGAGCGATCTCCACTTAAAATGGGGATACTAGGGTCGTAATCTCTAGAGATTTTTAAAGCCCCTTGAACCTCCGCCTGCACTAAACTGGCTACATGCTCAGTCACTTCATGGACATTTATTGGCTCGTAGTTTGGGATTTGATTGGGCCCCAATAACCGGTCAACCAAGTTGCGCAACCGATCTGTTTCAGTCGTAATAATCTGACAAAATTCTCGAGGCTCATCACCAAATCCTCGCTCTATTATTTCCTGCTCAAGCAACTGCGCTGCACCGCGAATACCGCCAAGTGGGTTTTTTATTTCGTGTGCTAGGCCACGAATTAAGCTCTTTGACGTATCGTGTACTGAAAGTAGTGCCTCTTCACGGTTAATTTTAATAAACCTGTCAATGGGCTGAATCTCCATCAATAAAGCCTGGTTACCAAAAACCTCCATTGGGGTAGCCGTGTAATCAACTTGAGAGATATCTTTAAAGGCCAGAGTCCTTAGTTGCTCATGCCGGCGAGTATGTGGATTTCCAGAAATCAGGGCTTCGTCGAGTGTTTTTTTACAGCTCTGAGCATCATTAAAAAGACTGCACATTTCAGATCCTAACAAACGAGAGCTTCCTAACTGCAGCAGAGACTGTGCCGCAGAATTCACGTAAGTGATCGATAACTGCTCATCCAGCAATAACACTGCTGCGTTTAAATTGTCTAGCAGTAATCCATGAAGTTTTTCTGTATCCATAATCTCATCAAATACCGTTATACGATGTTATGCGCCAACACATCTGACACCTCTCTTTGAACTTGCAATAAGTAGGCCAAGTATTGGTAAGCTTTTGGCAATAAAAACACGCTTAAAGCCCCGCATCAGACGTCACATTGAAAAAGCTGATCTCGGAACGCACCATTATAGTGCATAGGGGCAGCTATCGCACTACAAGCAGTAGGAGGCTAAATAGATAAAAAAGGTGAGGAAGCAGATGTTGAGACTATAATCTAGTTTTTTGGCAAACCAAGGCACTGAAAAATTGCCCTTAAAAAGGCATTAGAAGCCCTGAAGACACGGCTGTCTCCAGGGCTAACTTACTGTTTAGGCTAATGCCTCTTTCGTAGTTTTAATAATTGCTGCAGCCACCTTGTAGGGGTCCGCGTTAGACGCCGTTCTACGATCTTCTAGACGTCCTTTCCAGCCATCTTCGACCGTGCCAATCGGAATTCGAATTGATGAGCCGCGATCAGAAACACCAAAGCTAAACTCGTCGATTGACTGAGTTTCATGGAGCCCGGTTAACCGCTGATCATTCTCTGCACCGTAAACGCTGATATGGCGCTCTATATTCTTACCAAATTCTTCGCAGATCTTAGTGAATACAGCCTCATCACCCAAATCACGCATAGCGGCATTGGAGAAATTCGCGTGCATTCCAGAACCATTCCAATCCATAGCGCCAAACGGCTTAGGGTGATAATTAATGGCGAAGCCATACTTTTCACCAGTTCTCTCTAACAGGTAGCGAGCTACCCAAATTTCGTCACCCGCTAATTTAGCGCCTTTGGCGAAGCATTGAAATTCCCACTGTCCCGCTGCCACTTCGGCATTAATTCCTTCGAAATTAATACCGGCTTCGAGACAAATGTCCATATGTTCTTCAACACAATCACGTCCAAACGCATTAGCCGCGCCCACTGAGCAATAATAAGGTCCTTGAGGCCCAGGATAACCACCGTGCGGAAAGCCAGGAGGTAACTTAGTGTCAACATCCCACAAAAAGTACTCTTGCTCGAACCCGAACCAAAAGTCATCATCATCATCATCGATCGTCGCTCTGCCGTTACTTACGTGAGGAGTTCCATCAGCATTCAGCACTTCGGTCATAACCAAATATGCATTATTTCGATCTGGATCTGGGTATATGGCGACAGGCTTGAGCAAACAATCAGAAGCATTACCCTCTGCTTGCTCTGTAGAACTTCCGTCAAAAGACCATACAGGGCACTCTTCGAGAGTTCCGCCAAAATTACTACGAACCTGTGTTTTACTGCGTAGGCTCTGAGTAGGTGCATAACCATCTAGCCAAATATATTCTAACTTTGCTTTCATTTTTGATGACTCTCCGTTTAGATTAGTTCTGTAATTCTGATCATTAGCTTTGACGCTTTTCTGTCGCTACAGTATAAAGGTATTTCAAATCGCATCACCCTAAAAGATCAGCCTGCACCTTTTCAT
>CAJIZU010000042.1 GCA_905181925.1 gamma proteobacterium HTCC2207 | reverse complement strand
GAGAAGCTCCAATGACCCGATAATACCATTCCCATGCCTCAGGATTAATAGGCTCTCCGACTGTACCTAACAGCTTTAAAGATGCCCTTGATGTGCTCTGAACAAACTTATCCCCCGCACCCATTAATGCGCGAATAGCCGTTGGCGCGGTATAGAATTGGTTAACCTTATGCTTGTCAATAACCTGCCAAAACCGTGATGCATCTGGGTAGGTAGGCACGCCCTCAAACATTAATGAGGTACCGCCATTACACAAGGGACCGTATACAATATAGCTGTGGCCAGTAATCCATCCCACATCCGCCGTGCACCAGTAAATATCGCCGTCCTTATAATCAAACGTATATTTATGACTCATCGCCGCCATTAATAAGTAGCCGGCTGTGGTGTGTAGCACTCCTTTGGGCTTACCAGTAGACCCCGATGTGTACAAAATGAATAAAGGGTCCTCCGAACCCATCATCTCAGGCGCACAATCAACGTCGACATTTTGAATGGCTTCGTGAAACCAGATATCTCTAGCTCGATCCCAGCTAACCTCACCGCCGGTTCTTTTAACAACCAGACAAGTATGCACGCCAAGACAGGACTCAAGCGCTTTATCTACATTGGCTTTGAGAGGAATTGTTTTCCCGCCTCGATATCCTTCATCGGCGGTAATGACTATCTGACAATCTGAATCTAAGATTCTATCTTTGAGTGCGTCAGGTGAAAACCCACCAAAGACCACTGAATGTACCGCGCCAATTCTGGCGCAGGCAAGCATTGCATAAGTTGCCTCTGGTATCATTGGCATATAAATACATACCCGATCACCCTTCTTAATGCCTCTTTGCCGTAAAACATTACCCATCTTTGACACTTGGTCGTGTAACTCTTGGTAACTAATATGGTTGTGGTCAGAGGGGTCATCGCCCTCCCATATAATGGCTGTTTGGTTGGCACGATGAGATAAATGCCTATCAATACAATTAACACTGACATTAAGTGTCCCACCTGAGAACCACTCGGCCTCACCGGTTGTGAAGTCCCAGCTGGATACACTGGTCCACGGCGTCTCCCACATTAAAAACTCAGAGGCCTGACTCGCCCAAAACTCATTGGGCTGCTCGATGGACTGTTGATACATGTGCTGATAATTGTCTTTATTAATCCAAGCTGTTGACGCCCAATCATTAGGAACTGGATAAGTTTTAACGTCGGACATAATTAGATACCTTCCTGGTGAAATAGATTTTTATATTTTGTGCTAACCGTTAAAAAGATTGTCTCTTTACCTTTGAAGCACGCAATTCAATAACGGTAAGTATTATAAAGCCTTGACGCAGATTCAATCGAGTACAAGTGCTTAGAATATATATTTAACGCCGATATTCTCAAGATAAGTACTACATCCGACACTATTATAACTTCTCATATCGAGTAGGCTTTAGACTGCTCTTAATTTTTTCCAGATGCGGCAAAAAGTCAGGCCCTCTGCGCAAAGTGAACCCAGTCGCTAAAACATCTAAAATAACCAGATGGACAATCCTAGATGTCATGGCCATATACTCATCCGTATTCTCTGGGACATTGACCTCCAAAGAGATACTGCTGACCTTTGTTAACGGAGAATCAGGCGATGTCAAAGCAACTACTGTCGCGCCATTTTCACTCGCAATTTTGGCTATATCGATAATTTCTTTTGTACGTCCCGTGTGAGATATCACAAAGAACACATCTCCACCAACCCCCGTGGACGCAAGCATTCGCATCATAAGAACATCGTCATGAAAGGATACCGGTAAATTAAATCGGAAAAACTTATTTTCAGCATCACGAGCGACCGCGCCGGATGTACCAAGCCCGAAAAAATAAATCCTTTTTGCTTGAATGAGTTGATCAACAACATGATTAACAACGCTGTGATCGATACTATCCCTTACCAGCGCTAAATCATTAATCGTGCTATCGAAAATTTTTGGCGTGTAACTATCAACATTATCATTAGGATTTACATTCCTATTAACAAACCGGACGCCACTCACCAATGATTTGGCTAACTGTATTTTAAAATCAGGAAATCCAGCCGTGTTAAACCGCTTACAAAACCGATTGACACTTGGCTCGCTCACATTAGCTTTTTTAGCCAAGCTAGCAATACTGGACTGAGTCGCAGATTCAGGGTCCGCTAAAATCGCCTCAGCGACTTTCTTCTCAGACTTGTTAAGCGTTAATAACGCATCATTAATAGTGTTAATCATATTCTGATAATGCATTTCACATAATCCCTTCATTCTGTAACTACATCTTAGCAACCAAAGAGCTTATATTCAAAAATCATCGCCTCATGATATCACCTAAAAAGCTACAGTCTTTCGTAATATTACGTAATAAAATAACGATATATTTGATAATTTTGTATAAAAACTCTATTATTAGGTAATTAAACTACATAATGACTTAACCATGTACAGAATTGCTATTAATGGATTCGGTCGAATTGGCCGCAATATTGTCCGAGCGCTTTATGAAAGGCCCGCACTGAGAGACAAGATACAAATTGTCGCTATCAATGATCTCGGTGATGCCGAAGTGAACGGACATCTGTTGAGCTTCGACACCGTGCATGGTCGTTTCAATCAAAACGTTGAAGTAGAGGGTAATGCACTCTTAATCAATGGTGAAAAAATACATTGGTTTAGTGAGCGGAACCCTACGAACCTCCCTTGGGGTGAACTAAGTGTAGATTTGGTCTGCGAGTGCACGGGAATTTTCACTGATCGTGAAAAAGCTAACCTCCATTTAATGGCGGGTGCAAAAAAAGTACTGGTATCCGCTCCAGGGAAAAATCTTGATGCCACCATCGTGTGCGGTATTAATGACCATATACTAACGCAAGACCACCAGATTATCTCGAATGCGTCCTGTACCACCAACTGCCTAGCGCCTATGGTTAAGCCACTCTATGAGGAGATTGGACTTATATCCGGGTATATGACAACTATTCATGCTTACACCAATGACCAACAGCTAACTGATTCTTATCATCCTGATATTTATCGAGCGCGATCAGCGACCCACTCCATGATCCCTACAAAGACTGGCGCCGCCGCTGCGATTGGAGAGGTCATACCTGAATTAAAAGGCAGGTTAGACGGACTCGCAGTAAGAGTGCCGACTATTAATGTGTCGCTGGTCGACCTTACCTTTAACGCTGGCCGCGAGACATCAATAGATGAGGTCAATAATATTATAAGGCTAGCCGCTGAAAATGAGCTTAAACACGTACTAAGCTACTGCGACAAGCCATTAGTTTCGTCTGATTACAATCATATTCCATACTCCAGTAATTTCGACGCACTGCAAACAAAGGTTAATGGTTCGCTGGTGAAAGTAATGGCTTGGTATGACAACGAATGGGGATTTTGTAATCGGATGCTAGATAATAGTCTTGCTCTGTTGCAGGCTCCTAGCATTAGAAGTCAGCCAACAAGGCCACTGAAAAGCAGCTTAGTCAAAGAAGAAATTTATTAAGTTAGGCCGTAGCGCTCAAACTTAACACACCGACTCTTCCCAGGCCATGGACGGCCTATCTAGAGCAAGGCTCTAGCTCTACTTAGCCCAATACACAGAAACAGGGGTTATAGTCTGCTGAAGCACAGCACGAATAGGTAGCTCAAAACAATCATCTCCTCCATCTGCCATCGCTAATACGTTGCCTTTATTCTCACCGCTAATATGAACAATAATTTGTTCGCTATCAAGCAGTCGAGGAAGAGTCATACTCATCCTTTCATGAGGCGCATCTAATGGCTGCACAGCAAGGCATTGCCTGCCGGACTCCATATCTAGCCCTATATTCAGTGCCTCAGAGCCAGGAAACAATGAGGCGGTATGCCCATCATCGCCCATTCCTAAAATAACAAGGGTAAATCGTCCGATGGCTGAGAGGTCTTGATCGATAGAAGTTTCACCCGCTTGAGCAGACGTTGCCGAATTTTTTAACGCGACAAAGCGCGCTACGCAGGCTTCATTAATTAGCAAATTTTCCTGGACAAGCTTTTCATTACTATCTTTATGATCAGCATCAACCCAACGTTCATCGGCAAGAGTGACGGTAACTTTTGACCAATCAAGAAATTCTTGAGATAGCAAATGGAAAAAACCCTTCGGCGTTCGCCCTCCGGATACCACTAGCGAGGCTGACCCATGTTGCTCAATTGCCATACTCAGTAAATCAACAACTTTACTAACCAGTTCGGCATCCTGAGCCGATGTGTTTTCAAATTCAAAAAGATCCATATTACTCCTCGTACCAGCTACGACCGTCATTCTCAATTAAGATCTCGGCCTTAGACGGACCCCAAGATCCTGCGCTATATGATTTGGTAGGCATCTTTTTACCGCGCCATGAGGCAAGTAACCGGTCACACCAGCGCCATGATGCATCGATCTCATCGCGACTCACAAATAACCATTGATCGCCTTTCATCACCTCAAGTAGTAATCTCTCATAGGCATCAGCAATCCGGGAGTCTCCCGAGGAATCAAAGAAATCTAGGTTTAATGTCCGTTTTTCAGTACTTAAACGTTCTTTCAAACTCTGTTTTTTAGACACCATTTCAAGCTGAATACCTTCGTTAGGTTGAAGCCTAATAACCAGCTTATTATTGGCTTCACCATCTGTTTCAGGAAACAGAGAATGCGGATTGTCCTTATAGACTATGACTACCTGTGTAACCTTGTCCTGCATACGTTTCCCAGTGCGCAGATAAAAAGGAACGCCAGCCCAGCGCCAATTATCAATATGTACCTTTATGGCAACATAAGTTTCATTATTACTGTTGTCGCTTTCACAGCCCTCTTCTTGCATGTAACCAACAACGGGAGATCCTGAAATCCAGCCCGCAGAATACTGGCCCCGAACAGCATGATCCTCAACTTTGTCTTCGCTGATTGGACGCAAAGCCCGCAATAACTTTACCTTTTCTCCACGAATTTCATCCGCCTGCAGGGAGCTAGGAGGTTCCATTGCCACCATACACAGTAACTGTAAAAGATGGTTTTGTACCATATCCCGCAATTGACCAACCTTGTCATAGTATGACCACCGACCTTCAATTCCCACCGTTTCAGCAGCAGTAATTTGCACGTGATCAATGCAGCTATTATCCCACTGAGAATTAATCATCCGATTTGCAAATCGAAGGGCTAATAAATTTTGTACCGTTTCTTTACCCAGATAATGGTCTATGCGATAAATATTTCTCTCTGCAAAATATTTTGCAACATCACCATTTACCACCTCTGAACTCTCTAAATCGTGTCCTATAGGTTTCTCTAGTACTATTCTTGATGTTTTTTCAACACAACCTGCGTCGTTTAAGTGCTTACAGATCGGACCAAATAAACTAGGCGGCGTCGCTAGGTAGTAAATAACGGTACGATTATCAACAATCCATTTATTGAGCGAAGAGAACTCTTTCTTTTGCGAAAAATCGATTTTAATATAGCTCAGGCGACGACTAAATCGTGCCCAGACTTTTTCATCCCATTCATCCGCTTCAGAGACGTCTTGCAACAACACCTGAATCTGCTTTATGAACTCTGCAGAGTCGATATCCTCTCTCGCTACACCGGCAACTCGAGTACTGTCGGTTAGCAATCCTGCCTTATCAAGTTGATATAAAGCGGGGAATAGTTTGCGGCGCGCTAAATCGCCCCGAGCGCCAAAAATGACTAAATCAATATTGTTACTCATACCCTACCTCACAAAATAATCTTGCTTTAAATCAATCTCAATGGCCGTGCAAAGACACAGCTGCTCCCGCTAATTTTTGTATGTCTGACCAGCGCTTTTCTCTCACTAACTGGGTCTCGGTGATCCAAGAACCTCCGACTGACATCACATTTTTTAAGGCTAGATAATCCATTACATTATGCAGGCCAATACCTCCTGTGGCACAAAACTTTGCCTGACTAAAAGGCCCTTGAAGAGCTTTTAGTAAACTAATCCCGCCTGACGCTTCTGCGGGGAAAAACTTAAAATGCTCAAATCCGTAATCTAACCCACGCATCAATTCACTTGCAGAACATACGCCTGGTAAGAAGGGGACTGAAGATGCTTGTGCAACCTTTAACAACCTATCTGTTGAGCCTGGCGAGACAATGAATTGGCAACCGATATCTTCGGAAACAGCAAACTGCTGCGCATTACACACAGTTCCTGAGCCCACAATTGCCAACGGAACATGCTTAACAATTGCTTCAATTCCAGCAACCGCAGCTTCAGTTCTCAAGGTCACCTCCATAATTGGCAATCCGCCTGCCACTAAAGCTTCGGCCAAAGGTACCGCATCCTCTACTCTCTCAATCACAACCACCGGAATAATCGGATGAGCCAGTAATAAATCATTCATAAAACAGTCCTTACATTTGTCTCAATTTTTTTGCCGTTCCCAGCAGCCCCAGATTCTCATGAATAACAATATAAACGGGGATCGGTTTAAGATAACTAACAAAACGTCCTTTATCTTCAAATTTTTCACGAAAACCACTCTTGATAAAAAACTCCTGAAATCGCGGAATAACGCCGCCGGCGATATAGATCCCACCCTTCGCACCAAACGTCAGAGCAAGGTTTCCTGCTGCTGCACCAATCCCCTCACAAAACATATTCAATGTCTGTAGCGCCTTAGTATCCGTGCTATTTAAAGCAGCAGCGGTTATTTCAGCGGGAGTAGAGAAGATCATAGGTACACCTTCGATACTGCACAGTGCGGAGTAAATATTCAGTAAACCTTTTCCTGACAAAAGTCGCTCAAGTGACACTCGACCAAATCTGGCTCTTAAACAATTGACCACTGCACTTTGTAAATCGCTGATAGGAGAATAATCGGCATGCCCACCTTCCGTATCTAAAACCAGATACCCATCATCATGGGGAACTAGACCCGCTACACCAAGGCCTGTCCCTGCACCTAAAATTCCTTTAGCCTTATTATCCACCGGCTCTAATCCACCCACCTGTACTAAATTAGAGTCGCTCAGTTCAGTAATCCCATGAGCGACAGCTTCAAAATCATTGATAATGGAAAGGTGTGTGCAACCCAAGTCTTTTTTAAGATTCGTTTTTGTAAAGGTCCAATGACTATTAGTAAACGCAATAATTTCAGTATCTGCTGGGCAGGCGACAGCAAAACAAACCCTATTAGGGGGATTATGCCAACCTGTTTCTGAGGCTATTTCCTGAAGAAGAATACATATTAAATCTTCAAATTTAGGATATTCTTCCACCGAATGAAGGTACTGAAATTTACTCTCTAACTGGCCATCCACCATCGCTGAAAATCTTGCATTGGTGCCACCAATATCAGCGACCAAATTCCAAACCTTATCCATGTACTATTCTCCATTAAACAAATAAGAAGCACCCTGCTCAGCATTACTAATATTTTCTCTATTAACGGCAAACAGCTCGCGTCCGCAGCCTCGCTGGCCGCTTATGGGGAGAGCGCCTGCTTCGCGCGCATTAATAACGTTCATATCTTCAAGGCAGTCAATCTCACCTGTCACCGCATTAACACGAACTAAATCGCCATCTCTCAGTTTAGCGAGCAGTCCGCCATCAACCGCTTCGGGTACCAAGTGAATTGCTGCTGGCACTTTACCAGATGCCCCTGACATGCGTCCATCCGTTACCAACGCCACCTTGAAGCCCTTATCCTGCAGAATACCTAAAAATGGCGTTAACTTATGCAGCTCAGGCATACCCAGCGCTTTTGGACCTTGGTAGCGAACAACCACAATACAGTCTCGATTCAACGCACCTGACTTAAAAAGTGGCTCAAGTTCATTTTGGTCATTAATTACTACTATTGGCGCCTCAACAATTTGGTGCTCTAAATCTACCGCGGACACTTTTATGACTCCACGCCCTAAATTACCGGTTAGTAATCGAATACCACCCTCATCTGAAAACGCATGCTCTGTCGTTGTCAAAACCTCTAAATCAAGCGGATTTTGGGGCGATTCGCGCCACACAATCTTATCATTTTCAACAAACGATTCCTGAGTAAAAGAGGCAAAACACTCACCCCAAACTGTTTTGGCATCAGCATGCATGAGACCTGCGTCAAGTAATTGCCGGAACATGCAGCTTGTTCCTCCTGCTGCATGAAAGTGATTAACGTCAGCATTTCCGTTGGGATAGACCCTTGCCAAAAGTGGTACCGCCGCGGACAAATCAGAAATGTCATCCCAATTGATAATAATACCGGCTGCCCGAGCAATAGCTACAAGATGCATCGTGTGATTGGTAGAGCCACCTGATGCCAACAAGGCAACCGTTGCATTGACGATGGATCGTGCGTCCACTACCTCCCCAACGGGTCTATAATCGTTTCCAAGCGCAGTGACTCTTGCAAGTTGATGACATGCCTCAATAGTTAAACGTTCGCGCATAGGATCGCTAGGATTAACAAAGGAACTCCCCGGCAACTGTAATCCTAGAGCCTCTAACAGAACCTGATTACTGTTTGCCGTGCCATAAAATGTGCAGGTGCCAGCACTATGATAAGAGTCTGATTCAGCTTGCAACAGCTCTTCACGACCAATCTTACCCTCAGCAAACAACTGCCTTATGCGTTGCTTTTCTTTGTTTTTTAGTCCTGACTCCATGGGTCCCGCAGGAATAAAGATGGCGGGTAAATAGCCAAAACTTAATACACCAATGAGCAAGCCTGGCACTATTTTATCGCAAATTCCCAACGCAAAAACACCATCAAACATTTGGTGAGACAAGGAGATAGCCGTGCACTGAGCAATAATATCTCGACTGAGAAGACTCAATTCCATACCATCCTGGCCCTGAGTGACGCCGTCACACATGGCTGGCACGCCGCCAGCTACCTGTGCCGTACAACCAATACCACGCATTGCTCGCTTGATAAGGTCAGGATACTCTGCATAAGGTTGGTGGGCTGACAGCATGTCATTGTAGGATGTAACAATGGCCATGTTGGCTGCCTCCATCATACGCAGACTCTCCTTATCACCATCTTCGCAAGCGGCAAAACCATGGGCAAGATTACCGCAGCTCAGCTTTCCCCTCTCTGGACGATTATTATGATCTTCAGCAATTTGCACCAAATAACCAGCGCGTAAATCGGCGCTCCGCTTTATAATACGCTGAGTGACAGAAGCAATGTGTTGGTTAATTTGTGTCATAGTGGGGCCTAGAGATTATTTCAATTTTGTAACAAAAGTACGTATTAATCGCTTATTCTATCAAATATTGACTTAAAAGCGTAATTTAATTACGTATTTAGAGGACTTTATAGTACATCACAGAAAAATACTTTTCCGTGAAAAAGCTTCAATCGATTGATTTATAATAGGAAAATTTGTAAATGACCGTGACTAATTACTCACCCACAGATACCCCCGCTTGGCGTAATCTGGAAACCCTTTCCCAAGCAGAAGCTGATATTACAATCACGCAGCTGTTCGATACCGAAACTGATAGAGTTGAGCGTATGTCACTGCAGGCCGGTGAGCTATTTTTGGATTACTCTAAAAATCGTGTTAGCCAAAATGTTTTGCAGCAATTAATAGCTCTCGCCAATGAATCTAATTTATTCAACCATCGTGACGCAATGTTTTGTGGAGACCCCATAAACAGTACTGAAAAACGCGCAGTACTGCATGCAGCTTTGCGATCAGAGCGTGCAGACCTCCCGTCAGAGCAGGGGCAAAGCCGTAATGAAATGATAAAACAGCAACTTGAGCACGTGCGGCAGGTGAGTGATAAAGTCCGCGATGGCAGCTGGCAGGGCTCTACAGGAAAATCCATCACCGATGTAGTCAATATCGGCATAGGTGGATCTGATCTTGGCCCCAAGCTAGCATGCACTGCCCTGAGCGAGTTTTCCCACCCTTCGATAAATGTGCACTTCATTGCTAATGTTGATGGTGCAGAGATACTGACGACTTTAGCTAGCCTTGACCCAGAAACGACCCTTGTTGCTATTGCGAGTAAAACATTCACAACGCAAGAAACACTGCTTAATGCTAAAACCACTCTTAATTGGTTCGCGGAAAAAATAGGCTTAAAAAACGCTCAAACTAGCACTCACTTTATTGCGCTAACCGCCAACCCTACGAATGCTTTAGCCTATGGTATTCCAGAGTCCCAAATTTTAGAATTTGCTGAATGGGTAGGTGGCCGCTATTCGCTCTGGTCGAGTATTGGGTTATCCATTGCTATCACCATCGGCTTCCAGCGCTTCTCTGAAATGCTGGCGGGAGCTCGAGAAATGGACCTGCACTTTCAAAGCGCACCCATTGACCAAAACATGCCTGTTATCTTGGCTTTATTGGGTATCTGGTACAGCAATTTTTTGGGTGCCCAGTCTACTGCAGTCATACCTTACTGCGAGCGACTAAAGCTCCTTCCCGCTTATTTACAACAGTTAGACATGGAAAGTAATGGCAAGGCAACGACGCTTGAAGGCAAACCGATCAACTACAATACGGGCGCTATTGTTTGGGGACAAACTGGAACTAACGGGCAACACGCGTTTTTTCAACTACTCCATCAAGGTACTCGTCTAGTACCCATAGACTTTATCGCGGCGGTCAAAGACTCTCTGAGTAACGATGAGCATCATCGAGTACTCATTGGCAACATGCTAGGTCAGTCTTCAGCGTTGATGCGAGGGCAGCCTGCACCAAAAGATCAACCGCACAAACACTACACCGGCAATAAACCTTCGAATACCTTATTAATGGATTCGCTATCACCTAAAAACTTTGGCGCGCTCATAGCCCTTTATGAGCATAAAGTTTTTGTGCAGGGGAGTATTTGGAATATCAACTCATTCGATCAATGGGGCGTTGAACTGGGCAAAAATATGGCCAATGAGTTACTTGGCTCAAATCTAGATCACAGCCAACTGGACGCTTCCACTAAAAAGCTGTTTGACCATATTAGTAAAGTACCCTAACACTCAGGGAGTGGTGAGAATTCTCGGCGGTCTAAGCTCTTTTGGCAATGAAAACGTAATTTTCTCATCAACACCATCTAGTTCCTGAGGCAAATTGGCTCCAAAGCTAACTAATTTAGAAATAACACCTTGCACTAGAACCTCAGGCGCAGATGCGCCTGCAGTTACACCTACTGTTTTAACGTTACTAAACCATTCGGCGTCCATATCGTCGGGGCCATCAATTAAGTAGGCAGTACATCCGCAGCGTTCTGCTAATTCCTTCAATCGATTAGAATTTGAACTAGCCACAGACCCAACAACCAAAACAACATCAGTCTCTATGGCTAACTGCTTGACGGCATCTTGTCGGTTTTGCGTCGCATAACAGATATCATCTTTACGCGGACCTTGAATGTCAGGAAACTTTTTACGCAGCGCATCAATGACGACTGAAGTATCATCCATCGATAACGTAGTCTGTGTTACATAGGCTAAATTAGAGGGATCTTTAACTTCAAGAGCAAAGGCATCATGCTCATCTTCCACCAAATGAATAGTGCCACCTCTGGAATAATCAAACTGGCCCATCGTACCTTCCACTTCTGGATGTCCAGCATGACCAATAAGAACGCAATCCATACCGTCCTGACTATATTTAGTGACTTCAAAATGTACTTTAGTTACCAGAGGACAGGTGGCATCAAATACTTTTAAATTACGGTTTTCGGCCTCACGACGGACCGCTTGTGAAACGCCATGTGCACTAAAAATACAGATTACATCGTCGGGAATCTCATGTATTTCTTCGACAAATACAGCACCGCGCTCACGAAGATTATCGACCACAAACTTATTATGAACCACTTCATGACGCACATAAACGGGCGCGCCAAACAAATCTAACGCACGATCAACAATATCGATCGCGCGATCGACGCCCGCACAAAATCCTCTCGGATTGGCTAGCTTGATGTCCACTAGTGCAAACTCTGCGGTGTAATATCCATTATCTTTACCTGAAAAATAATATTTTTCCCTGCCAATGGGTGATTAAAATCGACCAATATTTCTTCGTCTTCAAACTCGATAATAACACCTGGGAGCTCCCCATCACCATTTTGAAATGAAAACATTGCGCCAACTTCAAGCTCTTGCTGATCAAAATTACTTCGATCAACCCTCTGAACGTTCTGCGGGTTATGCTGACCGAACGCTTCTTCAGGTGGAATAGTAAACTCTCTCTCATCACCATTCTCAAGTCCTATGAGTGTTGACTCAAAACCCGGCAACAAATTCCCATCGCCTACTGTAAATGTCGCCGGCGCTGTCTCAAAGTTAGAATCAATAACATCACCGTCTTCCAAAACCAATGCAAAATGTAACGTCACCTTCGTACCTAGTTCTACCTCTAATTTCATCATATACCTAATTTTTTGAATCTTGGTTAGTTAAAAACATATCTAAAATAAGTAATATTGCACCAACAGTAATACCGCTATCGGCGATATTAAATGCTGGGAAGTGCCAACCCGACCAGTGGAAGTCGAGAAAATCTATGACATAGCCTAATATCACTCGATCATACAAATTACCCAGAGCGCCGCCCAGTATTAACGCTAAAGCCAGGCTTTCAATCCATTTAGCTTTTGGTAATCGAAAAATCCACACCGCGATAACCGCACTGACCACAGTAGATAGAATGGCGAAAAACCAGCGCTGCCAACCACCAGCATCACTTAAAAAACTAAAAGCTGCTCCATAATTGCGTACATACACTAAATTAAAAAACGAACTAACGATATCGCGCTGGCCAAGATAAAACTCAGCCACCACCGCTGATTTAGTGACTTGATCTGCGACAAGTACAAAAACTGCTATCACATACCACCAAATCGTATGCATACCAGGATGGTTATCCATCGTAGTTGCTTTGTTTTTAGTCTCAGGCATGAGCGCGAACTTCTCCCTGACCTGAAATATTATCGACACACCGCGCACACAGATCCGGATGTGTGAGTTGACTGCCAACATCCTCAATAAAATGCCAGCAACGAACACATTTATCAGATGAAGATCGCTCAAGCGAGACCCGCAAACCACTCAGCGTTGATTCAGCAACATTATTCGCTTCAGCGATAGGTCGCAGCTCTGCTTTGGATGTGATTGTCACAAATCGTAATTCTTCGCCAAGCTTAGCCAGTGACGCATACATTTTTGGCTCTGCGTATAAACACACATTAGCCCCGAGCGACCCTTTAATAACACCTTGATTACGCTCACTCTCAATCACTTTATTAATCGCTTCTTTGGCCAGTAGTATGGATGCCCAGTCATTCTGATTAATGCCCTCTCCTTCATTCAATCGCTCCAGCGGATACCACTCTGCAACGAAAACTGCTTTGGTGCGATCCCCGGGCATAAAGCTCCAAATCTCATGCGCTGTAAAACTCAAAATAGGCGCAATCCAACGAACAAAGGCCTCGGCAATATGGAAAAGAGCTGTTTGTGCTGAACGGCGAGCCATACTGTCTTCCGCACAGGTGTATATTCTGTCTTTGATGATATCAAGATAGAATCCACCCATATCTCGCACACAGAAGTTGTGCAGCTTTTGATAAACCTGATGGAACTGGAACTGATCGTAATGCCCAATAATCTCATCCTGTAATTTTGCCGCACAGTCCACCGCCCAACGATCAAGCGCAATAAGATCTTGATGCGCAACAAGATGTTTAGAAGGCTCAAAACCGTCGATGTTTGATAAAAAATATCGAGCTGTATTTCGAATGCGCCTGTAGGAATCTCCCGCTCGATTGAGGATCTCATCAGACACTGTCATTTCTGCACTAAAATCAGCCGAGGATACCCAAAGCCTGAGCACATCGGCACCCAACTCATTAATTACTTTTTGAGGCGAAACCACATTACCAATCGATTTAGACATCTTGCGGCCATTTTCATCGACCGTAAATCCATGTGTCAAAACAGCCTTGTAGGGTGCCGTCCCATTTATGGCTATCGCCGTCTTTAAAGAAGACTGAAACCAACCTCTATGCTGATCCGAACCTTCTAAGTACAGATCTGCGGGATAGGTAAGCTCTTCCCTCGAATCTATCACTGAGGCATGGGTCACACCAGAGTCAAACCACACGTCGAGGGTATCAGTAACTTTTTGGTAATGTTCAGCGTCGGCGCCCAACAAACCCTCTGCATCCAAGCTGTACCATGCATCAATACCTTGTGTTTCTACAATACACGCAACCTTTTCAATTAAATTAGCGGTATCAGGATGAATGACGCCCGTCTGTTTGTGCACAAACAACGCAATCGGCACCCCCCAAGTGCGCTGACGGGAAATACACCAATCAGGGCTATTATCTAGCATGCCTTCAATTCGCGCCTCACCCCAGTCTGGATGCCAGCTAACGTTTTTGATGGCAGCCTTAGCCTTGTCTAATAGACCGTTTTTATTCATAGACACGAACCACTGTGGTGTCGCCCGGTAAATAAGTGGGGTTTTAGTTCTCCAGCAGTGCGCGTAACTGTGGATAAGTTTTCCACTAGCCATTAAATGGCCACGCTCACTCAACACATCAACTACATGCTGATCAACTTTATAAACATGCTCGCCAGCAAACAACTCGACGTCATCCCGAAAAGTGCCGTTATCCATCACATAGTTTAAAGTATCGATACCGTATTTTTTGGCCACAACAAAATCTTCAACACCATGATCTGGTGCCGTATGAACGCACCCAGTGCCTGCATCCGTTGTCACATGATCTCCCAAAAGTATTGGAATTTCACGCTCATACAACGGATGTTTGGCTATCACACCTTCAAGCTGCTCTCCAACGCAACTAGCTAGCACTGTGTAATTTTCTATCTCTAGCCGAGCCATAACTGACTCCAATAACACCTGAGAACAAATCAATCGTCTCGGACCATTCTCGGTAGCTACCTGTACTAGACTATAGGCGACCTCTGAACCCATTGAAATTGCCTGACTGCTCGGAATAGTCCAGGGTGTCGTGGTCCAAATCAGAACATTGACCTGCCCTTCGCCGCTTAGCTCGCCAAAGGCCTTGGCCACTTTGCTTAATTGCACTTCATCTGTCACCGGATAGGCAACATCGATAGTAAACGAGGTTTTATCTTGATATTCGACTTCGGCCTCAGCCAGCGCTGAACCGCCGACTACGCTCCAGTAGACCGGTTTGTAACCCTTGACCAAATGGCCATTGGCAACAATTTTTCCGAGCGCCCGAATAATATCGGCCTCTACGCCAAAGTTCATGGTCAAGTAAGGTTTGTCCCAGTCCCCAAAAACACCGATTCTAACAAAGTCTTTACGTTGTCCGTCCACTTGCTTCATCGCATAGTCACGACACTTTTGTCGGAATACCGAGTAGTCAACTTTGACACCAGCCTTACCAATTTTCTTTTCAACATTGTGCTAAATCGGCAGACCATGACAGTCCCAACCTGGAATATAAGGAGCATCAAAACCGCTCATAGTACGAGACTTGACGACAATATCTTTTAATACTTTGTTAACCGCATGGCCAAGGTGGATGTCCCCATTGGCGTAAGGAGGCCCATCATGCAAAATATACTTTTTACGGCCACTGCGTGCTTCCCTTATTTGTCCATAAATATCTTTTTCGTACCACTCTTTAAGAATGCCCGGCTCTCTCTGTGCCAAATTCGCACGCATTGGGAAACCGGTTTTTGGAAGATTTAGGGTTGCTTTGTAGTCTGTCGTAGAGTCACTCATTCTAAGTCTTATTCTCAGTATTTTTAATTTGGCTAAACCAGGTTTGTATGTCGTTAACGTCGCGGCGAATATTTTCTACTAAACTGTCCATAGTCGTGAACTTTTGCTCATCGCGAATCTTGTGCTTAAATTCGACTTCAATTCGTTTTCCATAAATATTTTCTTGAAAATCTAGCAAATGAACCTCGAGAATAGGTTTGACCAAGTCACCCACAGTAGGTCGTATACCTACATTTGCTGCACCTTGATATGACTCACCGTCGATTTTAACCAGCACAGCAAAAACCCCTGATATAGGAGCGCTGTAGCGATTCAGTTGCACATTAGCTGTTGGGAACCCTAACTCTCTGCCTAATTGTTGCCCATACACAACGCGACCTTTAATTGTGAAAGGACGCCCAAGGAGAGCTTTAGCGCCTATAAAGTCAGATTCGCGCAAAATTTTTCTTACTAAAGTACTACTAATACGCTGACCGTCAGACTCTAGCGTTAGCGTATCCTGAACATCAAAGTCATGCTGCTCACCAGACTTCTTTAGCATGTCAAAGTCGCCGCCACGATCACACCCAAAACGAAAGTCATCGCCAACGATGAGATAGCGCGTCGCTAAACCTTGAACTAGTACTTGTTTAACAAATTCCTCAGCAGTGAGACTTCTCAGCGCACGATTGAACTGCATACAAACTACCTGATCAATACCCAGATCTCTCAGCGCCTCAACCTTTTCTCGCAAACGCATTAGTCGAGCGGGTGCTTTTTCTGCGGAGAAAAATTCTTGTGGCTGCGGCTCAAAAACCATCACCACCGAGGGTAATCCTAATTCTTTAGCCTTCGCTTGGACCTGCTTCAAAATGGCTTGGTGTCCCAAATGCACTCCATCAAACGACCCGATCGTGACTATCGATCGGTGATCGGGAGAGTGCAAGTTGTGCATTCCTCGAATAAACGTCATTTTTTTCTGTTTTACCGCCAACATCTGTACCCTCTGCACCATGCGCAAAGTATACCTAGCAAGACAGCGAAAGGTAAGAGACAGGCCTGCAAAGACTTAGAGATGTAACAATTAATGGCCCTATTAAACCGCGTTATTTTCAGTTGGCCTCGCCCAAAGAATTACCCTATGGATTACGGCTGACGGCCTTAGCCGGCCCACTTAGATCTGAGAGTCTAAATCCAGTGACAAACAAAGTAGCGACATAGGTTATCAAACCCGCCATACACAGGCCTGCAATACCACTGACACGCTGCACCCAGTCCCCCTGCTGCCAAGTTTCTGACTCTAGAACATTAAATTGAGTCACTAATAAGATCAGCACTAACAGCATCGCCATAACCGCCAAAAAAAGACGACTATAAAATACTAGCCATTGCCCTGAAGGCTGATAAATCTGATTTTTACGCAGGTAAATAAATAGCAAAATAGCATTAATAAACGCCGAGACTGATGTCGCCGCGGCTAATCCAAGATGACCGATTTGCCAATAAAAATGAAGCGGCACTACAAACAACAGATTGAGCACCATATTACTGACCATTGCCACAATGCCAATACGCACAGGAGTGCGCATGTCCTGTCTAGCAAAAAACCCAGGGGCAAGCACCTTGATCAGCATAAAAGCAACCAAACCTATTGAGTAGGCGCGTAAGCTATATGAAGCCATGGTCATGTCACGGGCTGTCATAACGTCGCCGTAATAGAACAACGTCACCAAAATAGGCTCCGCCAAAAGCACTAGAGCTACCGCTGCAGGCACCGCTATCAACAAAATCATCTTCAAAGCCCAATCTAAGGTCTCTGAATAACTCACATTGGACTGAGAACTGTGATGCCGTGACAGGTTAGGTAAAATCACAGTCGCAATGGCTACACCAAAAACACCCAAGGGTAATTCTGCTAAGCGGTCGGAATAATAAAGCCAAGACACACTACCAGTGGGCAAAAATGTCGCTAACATGGTGTCTAATAACAAATTTATTTGGCTGACTGAGACACCAAATATCGCTGGGCCCATTAATAGTAAAATTTTCCGTACGCCAGAGTCGTGCCAATCAATAATCGGCGCTGGTAACATATGAATTCGTCGTAAAAAAGGCACTTGGAAAATAAACTGGACAATGCCCGCAATCAGAACGCCCCAGGCTAACGCAAAAGCAGGCTGGTCAAACAGAGGTGCGGCAAACAGAGCCGCACAAATTAAAGTTATATTTAACAGTATTGGCGTGAACGCCGGGACTGCAAAGCGATCATAACTGTTAAGAATGCCTCCAGCCACGCCAGTCATTGATATAAAAAATAGGTAGGGAAATGTGATTCGCAACATATCAGCAGTAGCCGCGAATTTTACAGGCTCGTCCATATACCAACTGGGCGCAAATATCGCCGCCATCGCAGGAGCAATCAGTACTATGAATGCCGTGAATAGCAGCAAGGTCAAACCTAAGGTTCCGCTGACGCGGCTAACCAAACCTCTCACTGCCGCCTGAGAGCCTTTCTCTCTGTATTCGCCCAAAATAGGCACAAACGCTTGAGCAAAGGCCCCTTCGGCAAATAATCGTCTAAAAAAGTTAGGGATCTTAAACGCTACAAAAAATACGTCAGCAAAAGCCTCCGCGCCAATTACCCTCGCAAGCACTACATCACGCGCAAGGCCCATAACTCGCGAGAGCATTGTAAAAAAACTGACGACGCCACTAGACCTGAGTAAACCACCGTCTTTTTTGGCCACGGTAGGCTTGTCGGGGTTAGTCTGTAGAGGATCGTCCTTAGTCAAAAAGGTACCTTTAGGAAACATTACGGTCATTGCAGTTTAACCACTGTGATGCCTGTAACCAAGCGAATCTAAAAAACTAATATCATTCAATTAGGCTCCTAACAAAACAACCTTTGTGCCCCAGACATTAAAAGGTTAAAATAAGGTGTCGAAAAGGTACTTAATTGGGTTGAATGTCGTCACTAAACCCTGTATCGTTCCGCGCCTTTAGCGAGTCCATAGTTAGGAGTAAATAAGTTGGCAAATTCAGTACAAGCAAAGAAACGCGCACGCCAGAATGAGAAACGCCGTCAGCATAATGCCAGCCTTCGTTCAATGGTTCGCACATATTTGAAGAAAGTAGACGCTGCAATTGTTTCAGGTGATCAAGCGAACGCACAAGAAGCTTACACCGCTGCGGTTCCTGTCATTGACAGAATGGCAGACAAAGGCATCATCCACAAAAATAAGGCAGCTCGTCATAAGAGCCGTCTAAATGCAAAAGTAAAAGCGCTAAGCGCAGCGTAATATTTTTGTAATTAAAAAAACCGGCTAAAGCCGGTTTTTTTTCGTCTGTATTTTATAGGCCAAGTCTAGAATTTTTAACTTAACACCAAATTATCGCGGTGTATCATTTCGTCATGATCTCTATAGCCCAATATATCAATAATAGAATCACTACTCTGACCACGAATTTTCATTGCCTCTTCAGCGCTATAATTGGCTAAACCACGAGCAATTTCGTTACCCCTATCATCAACGCAGCTGACTAAATCGCCGCGACCAAAGGCACCACTGACCTCCGATATACCCACTGGCAATAAACTACTCCCCTGCTTAACCAGAACTTTTATAGCCCCTGCATCGAGCACTAAACGCCCCTTAAGCTGGAGTTGACCTGCCAGCCATTGCTTGCGCGCGGCAATAGGTTTTTCATTGGCGGTAAGAAGAGTACCGATATTTTTACCCGCGCAGACATCCAGTAACACACTCTCGTTTCTACCCCCGGCAATCACTGTACTGCAGCCAGAGGATGCCGCTATACGCGCCGCTTGAAGCTTAGTAACCATTCCTCCGCGACCTAATGTACCTGAACTCTCACTCACCAAACCATCAAGCGTCTCGTCATTGGCTTGCTTTTCAGTAACAAGCTCTGCCAAAGGGTCCTGATCCGGATTAGCATTATAAAGACCATCTTTGTCGGTCAGGATCAGTAATAAATCAGCGTCGATTAAATTCGCCACCAAGGCCGCAAGATTATCGTTATCGCCGAAACGAATTTCATCAGTAACTACGGTGTCATTCTCGTTAACGATAGGTACAACACCCAAGAGCATTAATTTTTTTAATACGCCACGAGCGTTTAAATAGCGTTGCCGACTGGCTAAATCATCGTGGTCGAGTAAAATCTGCGCAGTGTGCCGGTCAAAGCGTAAAAAACTGGTTTCATAGCATTGTATTAGACCCATCTGACCCACCGCAGCGGCCGCCTGCAGGTCATGGATACTATCTGGCCTAGTTGTCCAGCCAAGTCGAGCAATGCCCTCAGCGATGGCTCCAGATGAGACTAGGACCACTTCCTTTCCTTCACGGAGGAGTCCTACAATTTGACTTACCCAATCATCTACAGCAATTCGATCAACGCCGGCTCCATCATTAGTCAACAAGGCACTGCCAATTTTAATGACTAAACGTTTCGCATTTTTGACCGCTGTTCGATTCACGCCCTGCTACTCCGCGTAGACCACGTCAACATCATGATCGTCGTCATCATCGTCATCGTCATTAACCTGAGATTGTTCACGCGCATGACGCCTTGTTTGTGCCAAGTCATCTATACGATCTCTAGCCTCAGCTTGAATAATTGTGCGTCGTTCATCGGCCAATTCAATTAACGCCGGATCTGCACCTTCGCGCTGACGATGATCGTCGATATAATCCATGATGGCCGCGCAAAGTACTTTAGTACCTTGCGACGCTAGACCGGACATACGAAAAACCGGGCCTTCCCACCCCAATTGCTCAACCACTCGCTCACATAGCCCGTCGACTTCATCCTCAGGCAGCAAATCAATTTTATTAAGCACCAACCAGCGATCACCCGAGGCAAGGGTTGGGCTAAATCGTTCCAGCTCCTTCTCGATCACAATTGCATTTTGCCCGGACGTAGTGCCGTCATAAGGCATCATGTCAACTAAATGAAGGAGCAAGCGAGTGCGCGTGAGGTGCTTTAAAAATCGAATACCAAGACCTGCTCCCTCTGAAGCGCCCTCGATAAGACCGGGAATGTCCGCGATCACAAATGACTTATCACCACTCATACCCACCACACCCAAATTGGGTACTAGAGTAGTGAAGGGATAATCGGCAACTTTTGGCCTCGCTGCTGACACCGAGCGGATAAAGGTTGATTTACCTGCATTGGGAAGCCCTAACAAACCAACATCTGCCAACACTTTGAGCTCTAGCTTGATCTCTCGAACTTCACCGTCTTGGCCCGGCGATGTCTGCCGAGGTGCACGATTGACGCTTGATTTATAGCGTGTATTACCAAGGCCATGAAACCCGCCTTGGGCGACTTTAAGTTGCTGATCTAATTCAGTTAGATCACCCATGACATCGCCCGTTACGCTATCAATAACAGTAGTACCAACTGGCACCTGCAGGATGAGATCATCGCCACCCCGCCCTGTGCATTCAGCGCCACTGCCCTGCTTGCCGCTCTGCGCTTTAAAGTTTCGAGTGTAGCGAAAATCAATCAGAGTGTTTAATCCCTCTTTAGCAATGAGTATAACGCTTCCGCCATCACCACCATCGCCGCCATCGGGACCGCCCATGGGCACATATTTTTCACGCCGAAAACTCATACAGCCGTTGCCGCCTTTGCCTGCGT
>CAJIZU010000041.1 GCA_905181925.1 gamma proteobacterium HTCC2207 | reverse complement strand
AATTTTGGTTGTTCATAGGTGCCACCAGAAATTTCGATTAAATCAATACTTGCCTCTTGCAACCACTGTGCAACTTGTAGGCTCTCTTCAAAGGCAAAACCGCCTTTCTGAAAATCTGCACTGTTAATTTTTACCGCAACGGGAAAATCAGTCCCTACCGCGACTCTTACGGATGCTACTACTTCCAATAGAGCACGGGCACGGTTGGTTAAATCACCGCCGTATGCATCAATACGTTGGTTACTTCGGGGACTTAAAAATTGCGATAGCAGATAACCATGGGCGGCATGAATTTGTACACCCGTAAAACCAGCCTCTTTTACTGCTGCTGCACAGATTCCAAACCGTTGCACAATGTCATGAATTTCCTCTATCGTCATAGCCTCTGGATGACCAAACTGACCTCCTGGCAATCCCAACTTTATGGCAGAAGGTGCTTTAGGATTTTTATTGACCAGCTTTTGCGTCTGACGACCAGCATGACTTATCTGTGCCCAAAATTGGTTGCCGTTACGAGTTGCGGCGGTTGCCCAGCGTGCCAAGGCATCATGCATCTCTGCGCTGGGCGGTCTATCAATAACGACATTACCCGGACGTTCAAGATGGTCTTTGTCGATAATAATATTTCCCGACAACAACATACCGGCACCTCCGTCACTCCACAAACCATAGAGGCGCGCAAGCTCAGACGTTGGTATTCCCTCAGCCGTTGCTAAACCCTCGGTCATTGCGGCTTTCGCAAAGCGATTCGGTAAACTTGTGCCGCACGGTAATTTTACCTTTTGAGAAAACAATGTAGTCATAGCCAGCCTTGGAAAATAGTTTTTGTAGACAAAATAAATGCGCGCCTCGCTAAAGTGTATGAAAAACGTACGTAAAGGTATAGTTTTTATACCCTTTGTTGTTATCCTTCTCGCCCTTCAACATTCATACATAGTGCAAGGTAAAAAATGGACTTCGAGTATTATCAAACAAAAATAAAACAAGTTTCTACATTTCCCATTGACAGTGCATGGGGCCAAGGGAGAAGCGCTTTTGGTGGTCTTACCGCCGCCCTTGTTTTAACCCATATCGAGGAACAAACGGGGCTTACTGACCGCGATCTTAGAACCATTAATATTCATTTTTGCGGCGCAGTCATTCTGAATGAACCCTGTGAATTTACGCATCGCGTATTATCTGAGGGGAAATCTGTATTTCAAGTTGAAGGTCAGTTACTGCAAGATGGTCAGGTGAAAACTCAGATAGTAGCCTGCTTTGGTGCGCAACGGCAGTCATCAGTGCAGGTCGCCTACAAACCCGCGTTCGCCGGAAAAACCGTATCTGAGTCGATGAAATTTCCAATTATTAAAGGTGTTACGCCTGAGTTTATTCAGTATTTTGATTTACGTGTTACCGACGGTAGCTTACCCGTTAGTGGAACCAAGCAATCAAGATTGGCTGGCTGGATGCGCTTTAGAGATCCGACAAAACCTCTTGATGACAGCGCTATGTTATGCCTGATTGACGCATGGCCTCCGGCAGTAATGCCGATGCTACATAAGCCCGCACCAGCTAGTTCAATCACTTGGAATCTTGAATTTATTCAGCCACGTGAGCCATTGCAAACCGATGACTACCTGTTTTACGAGTGTGATGTGATTCAAGCTGATTTTGGGTATGCTCATACTGAAGCAAAAATATTCCACCCCAACGGTCAGCTATTGGCCTTAAGTCGTCAGTTGGTTGGTGTCTATGACAAACGCGGTT
>CAJIZU010000040.1 GCA_905181925.1 gamma proteobacterium HTCC2207 | reverse complement strand
CAGTTCCTCGCGATACTTTTAACGCGTGCGCTAATGCTGATATTGACGCTCTTGCGTCGGTGCGAAGCATGGATATGAGGTTGCGGTCCAATGAGTCATAGCTCACTGTTCGGTTGTTATCTTTCATGGTTTTACCGCTGTTTGTGAGGCGAAGACGGTATTATGACTGCAGATTCGTAAAAATGACATTTGTGTCTATCAATATGACAAATTTTAGTACATTTTATATAAAATAATGCTATATCGTTTGACATTCTATAGCTCTATTATCTCTTTCATTGAGCAACGGCTCCTATATTTAATGACGCAACCAAATATAAGTGGCTCTAACAGAAAATGACAGGTGATATCTAATGAAAAACCTAACAGCTATTGATGCCAACAGTATTTTGCATCCCGCAACGAACGCTGATGATTTTGCCCGTACCGGGTCAAAAATTATTGAATCCGGTGAAGGGATTTATTTACGTGATCATTCGGGTAAACAGTTGATTGATGCCGTGGCAGGTTTGTGGTGTGTCAATGTGGGCTATGGGCGCGAAGAGCTAGCGGAGGCCATGCAAAAGGCTGCTTTGCAGCTTAGTTATTATCATACGTTTTCGGGTATGTCGAACACTCCGCAAATAGAGTTAGCTGAGAGACTATTAGAGAAAGTCCCCAATGGTTTATCCAAAGTATTTTTTGGCACCGGTGGATCTGATGGTAATGATAGCCTGATAAAAATTGTCTGGTATATCAACAATATTCGCAATAAGCCGGAAAAGAAAAAAGTTATTTCTCGGTGGCAGGGCTACCACGGCACGTCATTAGCAACCGCTAGCCTGACTGGGTTGCCATCATTTCATACTGCATTTGATCTACCAATGAACAATATTTTGCACACTGAATCGCCTGATTTCTTTCGCCATGGCTTAGAGGGAGAAACGGAGTTGGAATTTTCATCACGACGGGCACAGCAGTTAGAAGAGATGATTTTGAGTGAAGGTAAAGACACTGTGGCAGCATTTATTGCCGAGCCAGTATTGGGCGCCGGAGGTGTTGTGCCCCCGCCTCAAGGGTATTTTGAAGCCATTCAGAAGGTTCTAAAGCGTTATGACATTTTATTTATTGTCGACGAAGTCGTCTGCGGTTATGGCCGATTAGGTAAATGGTTTGGTAGTGAATTATATGATCTAAAGCCTGACATGATGACCACGGCAAAGGCATTAACCAGTGGCTATTTTCCTTTTTCAGCGTCTTTCGTCTCCGATGAAATTTGGCAATTATTAAAAGAAGGCTCTGTTAAGTATGGCAATTTTGCCCATGGTTACACCTATGCAGGGCACCCTATAGGAGCGGCGGTTGCCATGGCCAATTTAGACATTATTGAAAAAGAAAATTTGGTTGATAACGCAGCCACAGTGGGTGCGTACTTTCATGAACAATTAAAGCAGCGTTTTGAAAATGACAGCTTTGTAGCCGAGGTACGCGGTACAGGAATGATTGCCGCAGTGCAGCTAGTTAAAGACAAAAGCAACAAAACATTTTTCGATAAAGACACAAAGATTTCAGCCAAAGTCGCTCAACAGTGTTATGAAAATGGCTTAATTTCACGACCACTGCCCTCATTAGATTCAATGGCATTTTCACCGCCATTGACCTGCACGCACAAAGATATTGATAACATTGTTGATCGATTTGATCAGTCGGTACGCACGGTTATGGCTGAAGTATTGTAATTAATGTTCTGTAAATTAACTTAATGTTAAATGTTATATAAAGGTAGTTCAGTATGATTATCGTTAGACCAATTCGAGATGAGGACTTAGATAACTTAATGCGCTTGGCCAAGGCTGCGTATCCGGGGATGACAACATTACCTCCTGATCGAGATGCACTGCTCAAAAAGATCGAAAAATCAACGACAAGTATTGCAAAGCAGGTAACAGAGCCTGGGCGTGAAAATTATCTACTGGTCATGGAAGACACCGTGACTAATCTGCTGGTAGGGACTGCAGGAATTATTTCCCAGCTGGGTGAAGATGATCAGTTTTACTCCTATAAAATTAACAAGGTTACCCATAGCAGTAAAGCGCTAGGAAAAAAGGTTAGCGTCGAAACTCTTAATCTGTCTAACCATTTTGAGGGTTTTGCCGAAGTGGCGACTTTGTTTTTAGATGTACCTTATCGTATGAAGGGGAATGGTAAGTTACTGGCTCGCAGCCGTTACTTATTCATGGCCCAATTTAGACAGCGTTTTCCCAATCAGGTAATGGCAGATTTACGTGGTTATTTTGATGACCAGGGGCGCTCTCCGTTTTGGGATGCCATCGGCCAACACTTTTTTGATATGGACTTTGCTGCAGCCGATTTGTTTGGTGCTGTAAATGGCAATCAGTTTATTGCCGATTTAATGCCCAAACAGCCTATTTATGTCAATTTGCTGTCCAAAGAAGCGCGAGACGTTATTGGCCGCCCCAATGATCAGGGTAAAGCCGCGTTAGCGATGTTAGAAAAAGAAGGTTTTTTATGGCGTGGCCAAATAGATATTTTTGACGGGGCTCCCAGTGTTGATACCTTTATCGATCATCTTGAGACTATTCAATGTAGCGCCGTTGGAAATATTGTAGGCCAAGCATCCCAGTGTGATGACACTCAATACTTAGTTTGTGGTGGCGATATTGCCTCGTTCGCGGCATGTATTAGCGGCATTGAAATAGCGGTTGATGGCAGTGTAAAGCTACCATCAGAAACCTTAAATGCACTAGCGTTGACAGAAGGCGACTCAGTTAGATATGTAAAATTGTAAGCGCGTTTTAGTATCGGTTGTGTGTTCATGGTTGTTTTATATAAAAAAATAGGAAGTGAAACGTGTCCCAGACAGTTGAGATGAATTTTGATGGACTCATTGGTAGTACCCACAATTATGCGGGTCTGTCTCAAGGTAATTTGGCCTCAACTAATAATGCCAAACTAGTGTCGCAACCGCGCCGAGCGGCAAAAGAAGGCTTGGCAAAAATGCAGCGTCTGCATCAACTTGGTCTAAAGCAAGGCATCCTAATTCCGCATGAGCGGCCGCATATTCCAACCTTGCGACAGCTAGGCTTTAGCGGCACTGACCAGGCGATTGTAGAAAAGGCCCATAAATCTGCGCCTGGCTTGTTAGCCATGTGCTACTCAGCATCGTCAATGTGGGCGGCTAATGCGGCTACCGTATCGCCTAGCAGCGACACTGCGGATGGGCGTGTTCACTTTACACCTGCCAACTTAAAAAGCATGTTTCACCGCTCAATAGAGCACAAGATGACGGGTAATATCTTAAAAGCTATTTTCAATAATGATCGCTACTTTTCACACCATGACGCACTATCTGGTGGTGTTCATTTAGGCGATGAAGGTGCGGCCAATCATAATCGGTTGTGCAATGACTATGGTGAGCAAGGCGTAGAACTGTTTATTTTCGGCAAACATGATTTTGGCCCGGCTAGGACAAGTAGCCGTTTCCCCGCGAGACAGTCTTTAGAGGCATCAACAGCCATAGCTCGCAGGCATGGTTTGTCAGCTGACAAAGTAGTGATGGCGAGTCAGAGTTCGCAGGTGATCGACGCCGGTGGCTTCCATAATGACGTAGTGAGCGTGAGCAATAAAAATGTGCTGTTTATGCATGAACTAGCGTTTACCGATAAAGCCAGTTTATTTAAAGAAGTGGCTAGCGCTTTCGGTGAGCAGGAGGTTCATTTTATCCAAGTACCAGAGCATAAGGTGTCTTTAGATAATGCCATTAAGTCTTATTTGTTTAACTCACAGCTGGTTAATATTCCAGGGACTGATGGCATGACTTTAATATTGCCAATGGAGAGCCAAGAAAACCCTAGCGTCCATAGCTATTTAATGGATCTTATTGAGCAAGATACTCCTATTAAACATGTAGAGTTTGTCGATGTTCGTCAAAGCATGCGCAACGGTGGCGGGCCTGCATGTTTGCGCTTAAGAGTCGTGTTAAATGAGCAAGAACGGACGCAAGTTAACCCCTCTTTTGTATTTACCGATGAGCTATTTTTGACATTAAATACCTGGGTAGACAAGCATTATCGAGATGAGTTGTGCAGCGCTGATCTAGCCGATCCGACTTTACTCTGCGAAAGTAGAGCGGCATTGGATGAGTTAACGCAGATCATGAAGCTGGGCAGTTTTTATGAGTTTCAGCAGGTTTAATGCAATGAATAACGTCCAACAACAATTATTTGGCACTCAAAGTTTTCTAGCATTCACCCTAGATCATAGACCTATTGTCGGCAAACCTAGTGCGGTGCTCAGCAATAATGTGCGCGTTGAACTTTGGGACAATGGCGTCCTGTATTTTCATCCCCAGGATGAGACGCTACAAAACTCACTATTATTGTCGGTCGGTGTTCATGGTAATGAAACCGCCCCCATCGA
The DNA here is from genome assembly GCA_905181925.1 of gamma proteobacterium HTCC2207. Taxonomy (GTDB): domain Bacteria; phylum Pseudomonadota; class Gammaproteobacteria; order Pseudomonadales; family Porticoccaceae; genus HTCC2207. The sequence continues at coordinate 596 of CAJIZU010000040.1, read as the reverse complement.
AATTATCAATCAGTTAGTCAATGATATTTTGGTGGGCAAAATAATGGTTAAGCAAAACTTATTGATTGTGATTGCCAATCCCGAGGCAATAAATGCTGAGTGTCGAGAAGTAGATGAAAATATGAATCGGCTGTTTAGCGATGACTGGATGCCTAAAAGTAGCGATAGTAATGAACGCCATAGAAGCCGCCGATTGATGGAACACAGCCAGACTTTTTTCGCTGCAGAGGCCACACAAAAAATACACTATGATTTACATACAGCCATTAGAGGCTCTTTCTATAAGAAGTTTGCCATTTCGCCAAATACCGTTGAAGTACCTACAACTGAGTATCAATATAACGTATTGGGGCAGTGGGGTATCCAAGCGATATTAAGTACCCAGCAAAAGAGTCCAACCTATTCGGCCTTTACGGCCAATGCCTGTGGAGCAACGAGCTTCACTGTAGAGCTTGGACAAGTAAAACCATTTGGTGAAAATGACTTGGACGAATTTTCTTCAGTGATTGATGGACTAGTAGCGGCAATAAGCGACGATGAAGACACATCTCCGACCAATACGGCGGTTAAACGTTTTAGTGTAGCGGTTGAAGTAG
>CAJIZU010000039.1 GCA_905181925.1 gamma proteobacterium HTCC2207 | reverse complement strand
GAACAACGCTGATTCTAAGGCGCCTAGTGCGGGTTTAGTGTCAACCTGTCGCTGATCTAACAAGCTAATGGCTGGTCGCAGTGGTTCATTATTGCTACCCATCGGCACCACGGTGGCTCGTTGGGTGGTGACGGACACTGCAGCAATAGATTCTTTGGGTATTGGCAATAGCGGCCAAAGTGCTTGGCATGCTTTGCACAGGGCATCCCAAAAATAGTCGGCATGCTGCTCTGCCCAACCGGGTTGATCAGAGAAATAGGGTTCTATGTCGATTTTACTCTTGGCGACTAGTTGACCGTTGCTATCAAAAACCATGGCACGAACGCTTTGGGTGCCGTTATCAATGCTTAAAAAGTATTGTAGATTTTCCATAGCGACCTCTTCTTTAAGGGTTGTTAGGCAGACTGTAGTAGGTGTTCCAAATAGCGTTATAGCGGTTAATTTCTGTTTCCCAGCGCTGGTCATTCCACTGGCGTTCTGTCGCGAAAAGGGCTTTTAACGCGGGATACAAGTCATCGCCACCCCTTGGTAAGCACATGCCGAGTCGAGTGCGCCTAAGCAGTAGATCATCGAGATGTTGCACGGCCTCATGCTTTATTGCCCATCGGCACTCTGCCATGCAGAACTCTGTGTCACCGAGACTAAGCTGTTCATTTGAAGCACTTTCTTGCAGTAATGTGCGGGCTTTGTTGCCATAGCGCCCCAGCAAACGTTGTGCCCATTTTGGGTTGTTGGGTAAAAGGTCACTGGCGCTGAAGTCTGGGGTAACAAACATGGCGTCATTGACAACTGACGCTGGTGTTGGCAGTTGTGCTGCGGCAGCGGCTAACGCATCAAGGGCGATCAGCCTAAAGGTTGTGAGTTTGCCCCCACTAACGGTAATTAAACCATTGTCTGACCACACGGCGTGATCGCGGCGCTCTTTAGAGGGGTTCTTGCCTTGTTCTGCACCAATGACAGGCCGGACACCGGCCCAAGTAGATATGATGTCTGCACGGGTCAGTGAGTTGTTCGGAAACTGAAGGTTAAAGGCGTTGAGCAGATAATCCGTTTCTTGGTCAGAAATACTCGCTTCAATATCTAAGTCTTCGGCATGGTCAAGGTCAGTGGTACCTAATACAGTGGTTCCTTCCCAGGGATAAACATAAACACCACGCTTGTCGTCGTGGTGCAAAAAGGTCATGACGTTGGACACGGGGTACAACGATTTGGGAATAATAATATGGCTACCGCGTAGCGGGCGAATACGCGTTTCGCTATTAACTTCATTGCGTAGGCGGTCAGCCCAAGCACCAGTGGCGTTAATCACCGCGGCTGCTCGCAACTCAATCACACTGTTGTTGTCGATATCTTCGATAGCAACACCACAGACCTTATCGTTTTCGATAATTAGATTGTTTACTTTGGTGTAATTGAGAGCATGGGCACCATCATCGATGCTGTCTTGCAAGACACGCATGACTAAACGTGAGTCATCTACCATGGCATCCGTGTAGTAGCTGGCTCCTTTAAGGTTAGTTTGGTCTAGCCCCGGAAACTGTTTTAGCAATTGGTCATTGTTGCAGTATCTGTGATCTCTGATACTGGCAAGAAAATCATAAATAGCGAGAATGACGGTCATAGCAAAGCGGCCAGGAAATAACCCTTTGCGGAAAGTAAAATAGAAGGCTATTCGATCTACTAACCCAGGTGCTTCAGTTAATAGTCGTTCGCGTTCTACCACTGACTCTTTGGTTAGCTTTAAATCACCGGCAGCAAGATAGCGAAGGCCGCCGTGGACCATTTTTGATGAGCGACTAGAGGTGCCCCAGGAGAAATCTTGCTGTTCTAATAGCAACGCTTTATAGCCACGTCGCTGTGCCTCACGGAGTACCCCAGCGCCAGTAATACCGCCACCGACAACAATCACGTCCCAGTCAAGAGACTGTCCATTGCGCATTTCAGCCAATAATTGTTGGCGATTAGTGAATCCATTCATGGTGTTTTAGTGCTCGCTATCTGGAAGAAGTTTGCCGGGATTCATCTGACCATTAGGGTCAAATAATTCGCAGAGGTTGTTAATGGCGGCGATACCCAACGCTCCTTTTTCGACGCTCAAATAGTTTCTATGATCTTTGCCTACGCCGTGTTGATGACTAATAGTGCCGCCGTGGGCAACAATTTGGTCAGCGCCGGCTTTCTTAAGTTTGACCCAACGATCCATGCCTTGTTGGTAGCTATCGCCAAGGCGGAACAGGTAGGTGGTATAAATACTAGAGCCCTGACCATAAACATGGGATAGGTGGGTGTAGGCGTGCACCTGCTCGCCTTCATCGGCTAGCGCAGTGCGAATAGCCTGCTCTATGTTTTCTGCTGCCTGAGGCACTTTAGACCAGTCTACGGCAGTTTCCATAGTGTCTGCGGCATAACCGGCGGCACCTAATGGATCGCGAAGGTAAGGTGCCCGGAAGCGCCCATGCGCCCAATTATCACCAAGACCTGATTGGTCTGCGACACCGCCATGATTAGCGCAGTGGTCAAGAGCCAGTTGATGGGCTGTTTCACAGTGACGGGCAGATCCAGTGACGCCTAGTGTCATCATTACCTTACCTGAGCCAATACCTTTTTCAGAGAGCGCTTGTTCTAAGGCAACCACGCCACTGCTATCTTCACCGGCACCCATATACAGCAGGCTGGTGGTTTCAAGTGGGTTACTTAGACGTACCATGGAAAGCGCAACTCTTTGCTGAATAAGTTCTCTGGCGACAGTAATGCCAACGTCCCATGAGGGGAAAAACACCACTTGAAACAACTCTTTTTCAGGAAGAGGGGTGATACGTACGGTCACCTCAGTGATGATACCCATACGTCCTTCTGAGCCAAGGATCATCTCTCGCACATCTGGGCCTGCAGAGGAGGCCGGAATGGTGGGTATATCCAAGGTACCAGCGAGTGTTTCGATGCTACCACCGGCAAACAGATTTTCGATACGTCCATAGTGTATTGATTGCTGACCACTTGAGCGACTCGCTACCCAACCACCCAAGGTAGACAGTTCCCAAGACTGAGGAAAGTGACCAAGGGTAAAGCCATGTCCATTAAGCGCTGCTTCTAATGCCGGACCCGCAATACCAGAACCAAAGGTTGCCAACTGACTCTCTGTGTCGATATGCAGTAATTTATTCATTTTACCCATATCGATGGTGAGTACTGCGCGCTCACTTTCATCAGGGTTAATATGCCCAACTACTGAGGTGCCGCCACCATAGGGTATAACAACAATATCGTTAGCCTTGGCATGATCTAATAGCATACGAACTTGCTCAGAAGATTCTGGCATTGCAACACCATCGGGGAACGTATTGACATCGCCACTGTGCATCTCTAACCAATCAGGCAGACTTTGCCCTCGAGCATGGCGCACACGGACCTCTGGGTCGCAACTTATCAGTGAATGTTCGGCCAATCTGGTTGGCGGTACTTTGGCGATAACATCATTTAATGTCGCCTGAGGCAGCGATGTAGGCGGCCCTACTAATGCCTGTAATAGCATACGTAAGCCACTATTTAGCTCCATATTTAAATCACTGTTTTCATTACCCCAACCATTCCATAACCGCATCTTAACTACCCTATATAATGTAACTGTTATTATCGCTAGCAATGTCCATTTTTACTCACGCAAGTATAGCGTTAATGGCACCGAAACCCTCAATTGTTGGGGTATACTATTTACAACTATAGTAACTGCTGAAGCTATAATCGTCTCTGTCTAAGTCCGACAGTACGGTCACAATTTCAGTCATTGAGTAGGCGTGAAAAAACATACATGGATCTAACACACAACAGTGGTCTTGCTTCGGTGCCGGCGGTAACTCAATACCTGCGGTCTGCTCAGGCCTGTGGTGTTGATTACTCTTTACTGTTAAGTGAGGTAGGCATTGATGCTGAGACCCTCAAAGACAACACCAAGCATGTCTCTAGTCAGTCCATGGAGGATCTTTTAGAGCGATTAATTGAAGCTAGCGGCGATCCTTGTTTTGGACTTCACTCTGCTCAGTTTGTAGAACCAGCGTCTTACAGTGTACTGGGTTATATTTCGATGAATTGCTCAACACTGCGTATGATTCAGGCGAAAATTCCAATTTATGAGAAAATTGTGGGTGATATGGGGGTGACCTCCATTGAGATTGCTGATGGTTTTGCGTTACAACGATGGACCTGCCAGTTTAAAAACCCGATGGTACGCAAGCATGAAATCGAAAATGTGTTGGCATCTTGGTGTCTTTTTGCTCGACGATTTCTCAATTTTGAGGGTTGGCACAGCGTTTGGTTCGAGCACGAGGGCCCAACTGACCCGATATTGTTAGCTAGCTATGCCGAACTCTTTGGCTGTGATGTTTTATTTAAACAACCCGCAAGCGGATTCCGATTTGCTGAAAGTGCGCTAGACGAGGTCTTCCCTCAAGCTAATGAGCAGTTACTGCAAATGTTACTCGATCATGCGACCATTATATTGGGCGGTTTGGACAAAAAGCAGCTGGTAGCAGATCAAGTAAAAAACCTTTTGCGACTGGTGCTAAAGCAGCAAACCCCCTCGAGTCAGATGATTGCTGAAATGCTTGGTATGAGTAGCCGCACCCTGCAGAGAAAGTTAGATGAGGAGGGCACAAGGTACAAAGACTTACTCAACGAATTACGCCTGGAGTTGGCGCTGTATTATCTGAAAAATACGGAGCTTTCGCTCGACTCCATTGCCTATCAATTGGGCTACGCAGAGGCACGCTCGTTCTATCGAAGCTTTAAACTCTGGACTGGCCGCACCGCTGGCTCTTATCGAACAGACCCTACCGCTTAGTTTTCAGTCTTGGTATCAGCCCCTTTTTCTGCGGCTCGCCATACGCGAATAAAATTACCACCCCAGATCTTGGTGATATCGTCTTTGGTATAGCCTCGCTTGAGTAGCTCGACGGTAACATTTAACGCCTCACTAGCGTCGTTGAATCCAATGATGCCGCTTCCATGATTGAAATCGGTGCCAATGCCAACGTGATCAACACCAATGCGCTGAGCAATATAGTCAACATGATCGAGCATTTCATCTACACCGATGTGGCCAAGTTGGGCGCTGGTGCGAGTTAAAAAGTCTTTCTTAATGGCTAGGTCATCAATTTCCCAATACAGTTCAAAGGGGTATAAATAAGATTCATCAATGCCTGATTCACGCCGTATTTTGCGAATATTGGCATCCATGTCTGGGTCAGTAGAGTCAAATAAGTAGCCTCTGAAGGGGGCTATGTGAATAACGCCATTGGTTTGTCCAATACGATCAATTTCTTGATCAGATAAATTTCTACTGACATTGGTTAGTGCTCTGACATTGGAATGACTGGCAATGACGGGGGTGCTGGATAGGGCCATGACTTGCATGGCAGCCTCCATGGACAACTGTGAGATATCCATAACACCGCCGAGTTGATTGACTTTTTGCACCGCCGCTTTTCCTAGCGAGGATAAACCGCCATGCTCAGCGTCTGGCTCCCGTGTGCCTGTTTCTCCGTCAAATAGTGTTCGCGAAGAGTCCGCAAAGTTATTGTGGCCCATGTGTGTTAGGGCAAATACTCTAGCCCCTGAACTATATAGGCTATCGATACCGCCGAAATCTGTGCCCAAGATTAATGCATTTTGAAAGCCAAGGATCAGCGCTGATTTGCCGGCAGTGTGCGCCGCACTGAGTTCGGCGGTACTTTTTACCATGACGGTATTGTTGGCTGGGTCGGCTACCAGTGCATTCACCGCAGCGAGCTTTGTTTGCGCCAGCGCTTTTGCCGCCACATAGCCGTCAGGGGTTCTCGGCATAGGCCCAACTGCTAAAGACATGACGACTGCGTCTAAGCCACCTTTTTGCATTTTCTGTGGGGCTACTTTAGAGAGACCGTCAGAACCGACATACATCGAAGGCTTGCCGGGTATTTCAATATCGGCATGAGCATCTATGGTCAATGCTGAGGCATGTATGGCTTGTGCTTGAGCCACTAGAGCGGCATGTTCATCTGCAGATAAGGCGGTTTTTGCCGCCATTGTAGGTTCAACACTTAAGGCAAATTGACTGACGATGAGTAAAGATAGGAGTGATAATTTGCGCATAGTGACGACCTTGTCATTCATTAAAGGAACCACATCATGCCATCAATACACGCAGTTTCTCAATCAATTCCCAGACAAACGCTGGCCTGGCCCCTAAGAGCAAGGCCTAAGAGTTAGTTTTCATAGATAGCGTAGATTTTTTGCGTCGGTTCTATAACTTCCCACTCACCCTCAAAACCAGCGGGCACACAAATTTTATCGCCGGCGACAACGATGAGTTCATTGCCCTCGGTGTCGCGCAGAATTGATTTGCCACTTAAAATATGGAAATACTCATTCTCGGTATAACTGACTTTCCAACAGCCAACCTCTGCACCCCATTCTCCGACAAAGAACCGATCGTCGGCCGAAAAATGAAGTGTATTATTTTGCTCAGGATTGCCTTTAACTAACCGATCCTCGGGTGTTGGGTAACGCTCTATTTCTGCCGCGCTGGTTCCAACATTGACTACGTCAGTTATTTTTTTAGACATAAGATTTCTCTGTATTACTGTCTTTATATGATACGGGTCATTTACCTAAAAGCCCATTATCGGATGCCCATTGCTTTGAGCGTTTCA
>CAJIZU010000038.1 GCA_905181925.1 gamma proteobacterium HTCC2207 | reverse complement strand
GCACGGGTAAAAAAGGCATTAAAATTCTCATAGTCATCTAGATTATCACTGGCGGCTTCTTGCATATTTATACCGAAGGCGGAGATAGCGCGTTTGATTAATAAGTTTTTAAGCCATGGCGTTTTAGACTCGGCGATCCTACCAATGATTCGAGATAACGCATGCTTTGGTAGCACTCGCTGAATTGCAACAAAGATATCTACACCATGACTCATAATTTTATTTCTCGTTTAAAATGTGATATTGACTAGGGATATACACTTAAAAGCCGAGTTCTATGGGAGTATCGTCAAGGTTACCCCATTCGGCCCAAGAACCATCATAGCCAGCGATTTTCTCATAACCCAAAATTCTTGCAACCATATAAGTAAAAGCTGAGCGATGATGAAGCTGACAGTGGGTGGCAATGGTTTTATCTTTGCTCAGGCCCAAATTATTTAGAATGTCTTGGGCATTATTACGAATACGTAAATTGTTGTCTTGATCCATTAATTCGGTCCACTCTAGATTGATGGCCCCAGGAATATGACCGCTCCGTGCTGCACGAACCATTTCACCGCTATGCTCCGCAGGACTGCGGGCATCCCATACCGCAAAATCACTCGAATCTAGTCGGGTAATAATTTCATCCACATGGATAGAGGCAGAAGGGTTGGCAAAGGTACTACCAATATCAGTGCAACAACTTTTTGGTATATTAACGGTACTCTCGGTGGTGTGCCCTTCATTAATCCACGCAACAATACCACCGTTCAAATAAGACCAGTTGTGGAGGCCAATTAAATCTAGAGTCCAAGCGAGCCTACCAGCCCAACCGCCACCTTCGTCATCGTAGATCACCACATGCTTTGAGCTATCAATCCCTAGATCACTCATCAAGGCCTCGATATCTTTGAAGCTGGGGTGTTTGCCTGCTGCCGGGGGTACATTTCCCATAAGTGCAGTGCTGCTCAAATGCACAGCACCTGGCACATGTCGCTGTTGATAAAGTACAGGATGACTCAAGTCAACAATGATTAAATTCTCCCTAAGGAGCATAGCCTCAAGATCTTTTGGTTCAATAAGATGGGGTGTTAGCTCACTCATCCTGATTCCTTGATGTCATTGTCTGAGGCGCATGTACAGTACTCGGGTGACGATTCTATGTTCTATCCGATTCCTGAGATAATAGTATCTGGCGATAATTGTGGAGTCTCGTAGCCAGTACTTTCTTGTCAGCGACAGCCGCTAAGAGACTACATCCAAGATCCTTGTTATGGCTGCAGTCGCGAAACTTACAATGGCCAAGGTAGGGTCGAAAATCTATAAATCCGTTAATGACCTGCTCTTTGGTAAGATGGGTCAAAGCAAATTCTCGTATTCCCGGCGAGTCAATCAGCACGCCTCCACCAGACAGATGAAAAAGTCTAGAGACGGTTGTGGTGTGGGTACCTTTCTCTTTACCTATCGATAGTTCGCCCACTGACATATTTGCATCGGGCTGAATATGATTAATTAACGATGACTTGCCTACACCGGATTGACCGACAAATATGGCAGTTTTCCCAGTCAAATAATCCTGCAATTCAGCGATACCCTCACCGGTAGTGGCTGACACTTGCAGAACGTCATAACCAATAAACTCATATTCCTTAATGAGTTTATGTATCTCAGGAAACGCATTATCCTCCAACATATCGACTTTGTTTAGAATTAATACTGGCTTGATGTCTTGAGCTTCTGAAGCTACCAAATAACGATCTAAAAGATTACTAAATGCGTCGGGCTTGGCAGAAAAAACGATAGCGATTAAGTCAACATTCGCGGCAACCGGTCGCAACTTGCCATAAATATCTGGCCGCAATAATTCTGATCGCCTAGCTTGGCGAGCGACTACAACACCGTGGGGTTCGGCAAAACGCCAAATGACCTGATCCCCGGTAACCAAGCTATCAAGATTGGCGCGCATATGACAGCGCACGATACGGCCTTTAATGTCGGTTTCGTTGGCCTCGATATCGACTTGGGCGCCAAAGTTGGTCACCACTGTGCCCAGCATTTCCGGCCCCAGTGTAGAGTGGTTCGCTAAGTCATCTTCACTCACAGCATTCTTGCTAATAGCCCGCTCGCGACGTTGCTCTTGGATCGATTGAATACGCCCTTTTTGACGGTCATTAAGTCTGCGCTTACTCATAGGTTGACAATTTAGGGCTCATCGCTTTTTAAATCCACTTTTACGGAAGACCAATTTCTGGTGTTCTGGGCGGTAAGGATATAGCATTACTGCCCTGAGTAACATTAAGCTTCTCAACAACCTGCTATAAAGTGTAAATAGGATTCCTAAATGAGCACAACCCATCCGCTGAATTTGATTTGGATCGACCTGGAAATGACAGGGCTAAATCCTCTTACTGAAAGGATTATTGAAATCGCGACAGTCGTTACAGACTCAAATTTGAAGGTACTCGCAGAGGGGCCGTCGCTTGTGATTAATCAGTCGGACAGTCTGCTTGCAGGAATGGATGAGTGGAATACTTGGCAACATGGTGGCTCTGGTTTAACCGATCGAGTGCGTAACAGCCAAATTACTGAAGCTGAGGCCATGCAACAGACCCTCGACTTTTTGTCGCATTGGGTCCCCAAAGGCCAGTCGCCCATGTGCGGAAATTCTATTGGCCAAGACCGACGGTTTTTGGTTCGATACATGCCTGAACTAGAGGTATTCTTTCATTATCGTAACCTTGATGTCAGTACGCTAAAAGAGTTAGTGCGGCGCTGGCGCCCGGATCTGGAAGGTGGGTTTAGTAAAAAGGGAACCCATCTAGCGATGGACGACGTCCATGATTCGATTGCAGAGTTAGCGTATTACCGAAAATTTTTCATTCAAAATTAAGTTTTTGTTGTTGTTGTTTTATTGCCCACAGGACATGTTCTCTGACAAGAGCTGATGGGTGATCAGATTTTGCCTTAAGTTCACTAAGAATCTCTCTTGAGCCGGTTGCATTACCCAGGCCTACCGCAAGATTACGTAACCAGCGCTCATGGCCAATACGGCGTATTGGAGAGCCCTGTGTCTTATCTAGAAACTCATCTGGCTCCCAGTTAAATAATGTTACCAATGATGGATCATCAAGATTATGCCGGGGCTTGAAATCGTCCTCTTGAGAGGGCGATGCAAAGCGATTCCAAGGGCACCTAATTTGGCAATCATCACAGCCGAAAACCCTATTGCCCATTAGGGGTCGAAGTTCTTCGGGGATAGCACCCTTATTCTCTATCGTTAGATAGGATATACAGCGGCGTGCATCAAGCACATAGGGCTCAGGAAAGGCATCAGTAGGGCACACCGTCAAACAAGCACGACATTTACCACACTTGTCTTCTTGTTTTTGTCCGTCAACAGGTAGTTTTAAAGAGGTATAAATTTCACCGAGAAAAAACCATGAGCCGGCTGATTCATTGAGTAACAAAGTGTTTTTACCAATCCATCCCAGTCCAGCTTGTTGTGCAATGGGTTTTTCCATGACGGGCGCGCTGTCGACAAAGGGCCTTTGACTCAAGTTTAGTTCTGGAATTTCTTCTTCAATCTTTTTGATCAAAGCAGCCAAACGTTTACGAATAATTTTGTGATAATCCCGACCCAGAGCATATCGTGAGATATAGGCTTTATTGTCATCTTTTAATACCGCGATCATTTTGTTATCCGTAAGATAATCCATGCGGACTGAGATTACTCTGACTGTATGGTCGACCAGTTTGTTCACCACATATCGTTTTTCGCCATGTTGAGCCATCCAGTCCATAGAGCCTTGAAAGCCCTCCGCTAACCATTCATGCAGGCGCTCTGATGCCTCTGTCAAATCTGGTTCGACGATAGATACCTGTTGGAAACCCAAAGAAGCCCCCCAAGATTTGATCTTAAGGGCTAAATTTTCTAGTTTCTGAGCTTCTACTTCAATTTGGTGCATGGTTTCATAGCTATTCTGGCTTATAATCTCCCTAATTTTACTGGGATATCTCGTTCATGTCGCACTATCTTATTCAACAAGCCTTATTTGATGCCAAAACCGTTGGTGAACTCGATCAATTAGCCTGCCAAAAAGGCAACATTAGCCCTTTTGAATTAATGAGCAGAGCTGGGGACGGCGCTTTTGCCGAACTATTAGAAAACTTCGGTCGTCCTGATTGTATACACGTTTTTTGTGGTGCGGGTAATAATGGAGGCGATGGTTACATTATTGCGTCTTTAGCGGCGCATGAGAAGATTTCGGTACGGGTTTATGAATTGGGTAATCCAACTCGGATGTCCGATGAAACTAAGCGCGCACGACAGCAGTGCGTTGATGCCAATATTATCTTTGAGAGCTTTGATTCCAGCTGTAATTTGTCCGAGGGTATCATTGTTGATAGTTTAATCGGGACCGGCTTTAAAGGTGTTCTCCGTGATGAATTTGCTATAGCTATTGAGTGTATTAATAGTTCGTTATTGCCCGTGTTGGCGGTGGATATCCCCTCAGGATTAGCCAGTGACACAGGAGCCGTACAAGAAGTCGCGGTGAAGGCGGATACAACCGTTACATTTGTTGCGCCTAAGCAGGGTCTATTTACGGGCCGTGGTACGGCACTTTGTGGGGATATTGTTTATGACTCTTTAGATATTCCGGCAGACATACTCCAGCAAAGATTACCTTCAGCTGAGTTGATGTCAGTGGATGATCTGCTCGAATATTTACCAGAGCCAGAGGCCGATGTCCATAAAAGTCAACGCGGGCACTGTATGGTTATTGGAGGAGACCATGGGACAGGGGGTGCTTCATTACTCGCCGCCCAATCGTGCCTACAAGTCGGCGCTGGAGTCGTCAGTCATGCTACTAGACCCGAGCATGTATCAGCAAGTTTAGTCCGTCAACCTGAGATAATGGCATGCGGTGTGGTTTCAGGTCAGGAGCTAGAGCCATTGCTTGACCGGCCTACGGTGCTAGTGGTTGGGCCGGGTCTTGGACGATCATCTTGGTCTGAGCAGATGTTGCAGAAAGCGATGTCGATGGATGTACCTATGGTGGTGGACGCAGATGCATTAAATATTATTGCCGACGGTCGAGTGGTGACGAATATTGCAAATCGGTCATGGGTAATGACACCGCACCCAGGTGAGGCAGCACGACTTTTGGGGGTTAACGTTACAGAGATCGAGACCGATCGCTTTGCTGCAGTGCGTAAGCTACAGCAAAAATACAATGCAGTAATTCTATTGAAAGGTGCTGGAACTCTTATTTATGGTGATCAGACTCGACCAATACAGGTGTGCCCCTATGGTAATCCTGCAATGGCGACGGCCGGCATGGGCGATATTTTAAGTGGTGTGATCGGCGGGTTGATCGCTCAAGGAATGGATCTATTTACGGCAACAGAGCTCGCTTGTTGCCTACATTCCAAAGCTGCAGACATGGCGGTTGATAAGCTTGGTCATAGAGGAATCGTGGCCTCTGACGTTTTGACATTTGTTCGCGCTATACTTAATCAAAGCACTATTCTTGCAGAATGAGTAAGCTATCGCTTATACAACAGTCTAGTTTCATCGTTGAAGATGAGGAGAGCATGGTCGAGTTTGGCGGCAAACTTGCGGAGACATTATTAGTGGGCGCTATCATCACTTTGAATGGTGATCTTGGTGCAGGAAAGACGACTCTTAGCCGAGGAATGTTGCACAGGCTAGGGCACTCTGGTGCAGTGAAGAGCCCTACTTATACTATTGTGGAGCCGTATCAATTAGATATTGGTAGCGTGTATCACTTTGATTTATATCGCGTTAATCACCCTCAAGAGCTTGATTATATTGGTTTTACTGATTACCTTGCTGAGGCGTCCTTGAGCTTAATAGAATGGCCTGAGCGCGGACATGGGTATTTAGATGATACAGATATGGGTATTGAAATTGAGCATCTTACGAGTGGTCGCCGAGTTAGCGTCTCCGCGCAAACGGATAGAGGTGGGGCCATGCTAGCTGGGCTTCGTAAAATCACTGATTGTCAGTAATCATTAGCCAGTGCATTGGGAGAATCTATTGAGATTCATACGCCAAAAATTGACAGATTATTGTGGGAAATGGTTGCTCAGTCTTCTGAGCTTAATCATTACAATATTGCCTGCAGCTGTACAGAGCGCTGACATAGAGTCGGTGCGGATCTGGCGATCACCCGAGAGCACTCGATTAGTCATTGATTTGAGTGACACTGTAAAGCATCAGCTGATTTCCCTTGAAAATCCTAATAGACTGGTTATCGACATTAAACAGGTTAGATTGGCGACAAGCTTTAAAAATCTTGATTTAAGTAAAACACCGATCGCGAATATTCGTCATGCACAGCGCAATAAAACTGATTTAAGAATTGTCCTTGATCTAAGCGCTAGTGTCAGTCCAAAAAGCTTTATTTTACCGTCAAACGAACAGTACGGTGACCGTCTCGTAGTCGACTTATATGATAAAAAGCAGAGTACCAGTAAAACCGTCGAAAAAATGATCGAACGCAAGGATCGAAAAATTATCATAGCTATAGATGCAGGGCATGGCGGAGAAGACCCTGGAGCCTCAGGTCCCAATCGATTGCGTGAAAAGCGTGTGGTTTTACAAATCGCCAAACGAGTTGAAGCGCTATTTGATCAAAGCCCCTATTTTGAGGGCGTCCTGGTGCGTACTGGAGACTATTATGTTGGTTTACGCAAACGCACGGAGATTGCTCGTCAAAAGCAAGCTGATTTCTTGATCTCTATTCATGCTGATGGATTTTCAGACCCCCGGGCTAATGGCGCTTCGGTTTATGCCCTCTCCACCAGAGGAGCGTCCAGTGAGGCGGCGAGATATTTAGCGACGACGGAGAATCGTGCTGACTTAATTGGTGGGACAAGTAATCTCAGTCTGGACGGTAAAGATGATGTGCTCGCCAGTGTTTTGTTAGATCTATCGATGAATGAAACCTTAAGAAGTAGTCTTGATGCCGGTAGTTATGTGCTGAAAAACATGTCGGGTGTCGCAAGGTTGCATAAGAAAAAAGTTGAACAAGCAGGCTTTATCGTCCTGAAGTCACCTGATATTCCGTCACTATTAATTGAAACTGGTTTCATCTCCAACCCCAAAGAAGCCCGTCAATTGAGTAGCGTAAGCTATCAGAGGAAAATGGCAGAGGCAGTTTTTAATGGACTAAAAAGTTTTTATTTTGATAAACCTCCCGTTGGTACTTTGTTAGCAAATAGAACTAAAGACCTTATTAAAATCTATGTTATCGGCAGGGGTGATACGCTGTCCGAAATTGCCCAGCAACATGGAACCTCAGTTAAAAATATACTGCGATATAATAAGTTATCCTCTAGCTCGATCAGGGTAGGACAAAAAATATCGATTCCCCCACGTTGAATGGATGGCAAAATTATTTCATGTTTAAAGGCTCATCGTAATGCCTAAAATACATACTCTAAGTCCCCAGCTGGCTAATCAAATCGCTGCAGGAGAGGTCGTAGAGCGGCCTTCATCCGTTCTAAAAGAACTCTCTGAAAATAGTCTTGATGCGGGTGCTAAGCGGATCGAAGTTGAGGTCGAGCAGGGCGGTACTAAGCTAATCAGAGTGCGAGACGACGGCTGCGGAATTTCTGAGAGTGATCTTCCCCTGGCGCTAAGTCGTCACGCAACGAGCAAAATTTTGGGTCTAGAAGATCTAGAGGCCGTAGCTACTCTTGGCTTTCGCGGGGAGGCATTAGCGAGTATAGCGTCAGTTTCACGCTTGGCTTTGACTTCCAATAGTGGAGAAGGATCTGGATGGAAGGCGGTTTCCGAGGGTCGAGATATGGAGGTTGAGCTTCAGCCCGCGGCACATCCGCAAGGAACTAGTGTTGAAGTACGAGATCTATTTTTTAATACCCCAGCGCGCCGTAAATTTTTACGTACTGAAAACACTGAATATAAACGCATTGATGACTGTTTAAAAAAACTCGCGCTAAGTCGTATGGATGTTGCTTTTAGTCTAAAGCACAACCAAAAAGTACAGTTCAGTCTTCGACCCGCCAACAGTCAGGCCGAACAAGAAAAACGTGTCGCTGATCTATGCGGACCGCAGTTCATGGAACAAGCGTTGTTCGTTGACAATGATCGCACCGGGATTCGGTTGTGGGGGTGGATAGGGTTGCCTACTTTTTCCCGCAGTCAGGCCGATCTGCAGTACTTTTTTGTGAATGGACGATCTATTCGTGACAAGGTAGTTTCGCATGCCGTACGGCAAGCTTATCAAGATGTGTTGTATCACGGACGCCATCCTGCCTATGTCCTGTTTTTAGAGATTTTACCCGCCGATGTCGATGTTAATGTCCACCCCACCAAGCATGAAGTTCGGTTCAGGGAGAGCGGGAGTATTCACAGTTTTGTGTCTACTACATTAAAAAAAGCATTGGCGACTGATCGACCTCAAGATCATTTGTCGACCAATGGGGGGCTAGAGCTACAAAATAAGGATCAACCACAGTCATTGATCGGCCAAAATGCATTGCCGCTTGCGGGCATGCCAGGGTCTGGCTATCAGTCTACATGGCCATCTTCCGGGGTAGCCTCAGGGGTTAATGCTCCAGCAAGCAGCTACCAGAGTCTCTACTCGTCTCAAACCGAGTTTAGTGACAGCAATCAAGCCGAGGTGCCGCCACTTGGCTTCGCCGTCGCTCAGTTGAAAGGGATCTTTATACTCGCTGAAAATAGTCATGGCCTGATCATTGTGGATATGCATGCCGCACATGAGCGAATTACTTATGAGCGTATGAAAGATGCGTTTGATCTGCAGGGTTTGGTTTCTCAGCCGTTACTGGTGCCTGAAAATTTAGCGGTTAGTCAGCGAGAGGCTGACGCCGTTGAGTCTAATCAGGCGGTGTTTACCCAGCTCGGGTTTGGTGTTGAGCGCGCTGCGAGTGAGAGTATTATTGTCCGTGAGATTCCGGCTATTTTGCGTGGGTCAGAGGTGGAGAAGCTGTTGCGAGATGTGCTGTCAGATCTTCTTGAGCACGGCAGTTCAGAACGTATTCGCGACCATATTAATGAAATTTTATCGACGATGGCCTGTCACGGATCAGTGCGGGCTAACCGTAAATTAACCTTACCTGAGATGAATGCCTTATTAAGAGATATGGAGATTACCGAGCGAAGTGGGCAGTGCAATCATGGTCGACCTACCTGGTCGCAACTGACGGTAGAGGAACTTGATAAACTGTTCCTACGTGGACGTTAGGTAATCCTTCGATGTCTAAAGTATTACCTCCGGCTATATTTATCATGGGTCCAACTGCCTCAGGTAAGACTGACTTAGCAATAGCATTGAGAAAACATCTACCCGTAGATCTCATCAGCGTTGATTCTGCGCAAGTATATCGCCAATTAGATATTGGTAGCGCCAAACCTGATGCAACTACTCTGACTGACCATCCTCATCGATTAATTGATATCAGAGATCCAGCCGAGGCTTATAGCGTTGCGGAGTTCTTGAAAGATGCTACGGAGCAGATGGCTGAAATAACCGCTGCTGGCAGGATACCTCTTTTGGTGGGTGGCTCCATGCTTTACTTTAAAATACTACTGGAAGGCTTATCTGATTTACCAGAAGCAAATCAGGGTGTCCGTGATCAAATACAGCAACGTGCGGATGAGTTTGGGTGGCCAAGCCTTTACGATGAATTAAATCAGATCGACCCGCAGACGGCAGCTAAAATTCATCCGAACCACTCTCAACGTATCCAGCGAGCTCTAGAGGTGTACCAATTGACAGGAATGTCGATGTCACATCTACAGGCTGCGGCAAGCAATAATGGTGTTCTGGATTATTATAGTGTTGTTCAATTTAGTCTGACATTTGATGATCGGGCGTTGTTACACCGGCGAATTGAACAGCGTTTTGAACAGATGATGTCCAGCGGGCTGCTTGCAGAGGTCGTTGGTCTGCATGAGCGAGAGGATTTGAATACTGATTTGCCATCCATGCGTGCGGCTGGTTACCAGCAAATCTGGCAGCACCTCGATGGCCAGTGTACTTTGGAGGAGGCTGTAGAGAGAAGTATTGTCGCTAGCCGGCAGCTTGCTAAACGTCAGATAACTTGGTTACGAAATTGGCCTAATGCGCATGAAATCCAGGTCGATGATGGCCAAACCTACATCAGTTTAGAAAATAGTTGTAAACAGTGCTTGAAAATACTGAGCCAGCACTCCATATTAAGATCATGAGCAGTTAAAACCTGTTTTAGTTAGTGGACCGCAATCCTACTAGCGATTTTTTGCTGCGATTATTGCAGCCTATATTGAATTTTCAATAACAAGGAGAAGTCCCATGTCAAAAGGGCATAATCTACAAGACCCTTTTCTGAATGTCCTAAGAAAAGAACGAGTTCCCGTCGCAATATTTTTGGTTAATGGTATAAAACTTCAAGGCCAAGTTGAGTCGTTTGATCAGTTTGTTGTTCTTCTGAAGAATACCGTGAGTCAGATGGTTTACAAGCATGCTATTTCTACCATCGTGCCATCTAGAGTCGTCCGATTACCCTCCAGTGGAAGCGATCAAAGTGAAGTGTCCGATGATGAATCTGACAATCATGAGGATGAAAACTACTAGCCTGTGGCCCTATTCTTTGAACGACCTAAGACAGGCGAGACCGCAGTTCTGGTTCATATCAAACTCAACAGTGAATCAGAGCCTGAAGATCCAAGAGAATTCGAAGAACTAGTTCTCGCTGCTGGTGGAGATCCCGTGGACTTTATTACAGGGTCCAGGCAGTCCCCTAGCGCCAAGTTCTTTGTGGGTACCGGAAAGGTAGAGGAAATTGGTGCCGTGGTTAAAGGGGCAGGTGCAGA
>CAJIZU010000037.1 GCA_905181925.1 gamma proteobacterium HTCC2207 | reverse complement strand
CCATCGAGCAAGTTATATAGTGTAACGCTTTGAAATGAGCGGCCGTAGCGGGTAAGAGCCCCGTACACGTAAGAGGTTATAAAATGAGAATAGGTATTGTCGGCCGCAAATGTGGTATGACTCGTGTGTTTACCGAAGATGGTGTGTCTATCCCTGTAACAGTGGTAGAGGCTTCACCTAATCATATTACCCAGGTTAAATCTCTGGCGACTGATGGCTACTCTGCTATTCAAGTCACCACTGGTTCTAAGAAAGCTTCCCGTGTAGTAAAGTCTCAGGCTGGCGAATTTGCGAAAGCAGGTGTCGAGGCAGGGCGTGGTCAGTGGGAGTTTCGATCTGAAGGTTCAGAAGAAACGTTTGAGGTTGGCGGGTCGCTAACTGTAGAGCGCTTTCAGGAAGGCCAGAAAGTTGACGTTACTGGTACTTCAAAAGGAAAAGGGTTTCAGGGCGGAGTGAAGCGCTGGAATTTCAGTATGCAAGACGCTACTCACGGTAACTCAATCTCCCACCGATCTAACGGTTCAATTGGTCAAAACCAAACGCCAGGTCGTGTATTCAAGGGAAAGAAGATGAGTGGTCAAATGGGTAACGCTCAGGTCACAACTCAGAATTTAGAAATCGTTCGTGTGGACGCAGAACGCAGCCTCTTGTTGATCAAGGGTGCGGTTCCTGGTGCACCCGGTGGCAATATTATCGTCCGTCCAGCAGTTAAGGCTTAAGGGGAGTGTCCATGGAACTATCGATCGCCACGCCCAAGGGTATTAAAGGAACCGTAGAGGTTTCTGAAGCTGCTTTTGGTATGGAATTCAATCAAGACTTGGTTCACCAAGCTGTGGTAACTTTTCTGGCTGGCGCCAGACAGGGTACCCGGGCTCAGAAGAATCGTTCTGCTGTTTCTGGCGGTGGTCGTAAGCCATTTGCTCAGAAAGGAACTGGTCGCGCTCGTGCTGGTACTATACGCGGTCCAATCTGGCGTGGAGGCGGTGTGACATTTGCTGCCCAGCCGCAAGACCATAGTCAAAAGATTAACCGTAAGATGTACCGCTCAGCTATGCGGTCAATAGTGTCTGAGCTGGCTCGTCAAGACCGTCTAGTTGTCGTCAATGATTTTGATGTTGATGCTCCTAAGACCAAGGGTCTTATTGCCAAGTTGGCTGAATACGGTCTACAGCAAGCGCTGATTGTTACTGAAGAAGTAAGCGAAAATTTATATTTGTCTTCGCGGAATCTACATAAAGTAGATGTGCGAGACGCAGCAGCAATTGACCCGGTGAGTCTCATCAATTCAGATAAGGTCATTGTTACTATTGCAGCGTTGAAAAAAATTGAGGAGATCCTAGCATGAACCAAGAAAGACTCTTCAAAGTGTTGCTAGGGCCACACATTACTGAGAAATCAGCAATGACTACGAGCGCGGCGACTCAAGTTGTGTTTAAAGTTGCGACAAATGCTACTAAGCTCGAGATTAGGAAGGCTGTAGAGCAGCTGTTCGAAGTTAAGGTAGATGATGTTCGCGTTATTAATATGAAGGGCAAGACTCGTCGCACGAAGACCGGAGTTGGTCGTCGTAGTGATTGGAAGAAGGCCTATATACGACTAGCGGAAGGTCAAGATATTGACTTTTCAGTAGCGGAGTAAGGGGTTAATCATGGCAGTTATTAAAAGAAAACCAACCTCCCCCGGCAGGCGCTTTGTAGTCAGTGTAGTCACTCCTGATTTACATA
The DNA here is from genome assembly GCA_905181925.1 of gamma proteobacterium HTCC2207. GTDB lineage: Bacteria > Pseudomonadota > Gammaproteobacteria > Pseudomonadales > Porticoccaceae > HTCC2207. The sequence goes on along the minus strand of CAJIZU010000037.1, from coordinate 6,759 downwards.
AGGGCGCTCCCTACGGGCCGTTGTTGGCGCCAAAGAAGCGTTCTGGTGGCCGAAACAGTAACGGTAGAATCACCGTTCGTCATATTGGCGGTGGTCACAAGCAACATTATCGAATTATTGACTTCAAGCGTAATAAGGATGGGATTCCTGCGACAGTTGAGCGCTTAGAGTACGATCCAAATAGAAGCGCGCACATTGCATTGTTATGCTATGCAGACGGTGAGCGTCGTTACATTATTGCCCCAAAGGGTGTTTCCGCTGGTGATACTGTTGTTTCGGGTGAAGGATCTCCTATTAAGGTAGGTAATAGTCTTCCCCTTCGCAAGATCCCGGTTGGATCGATTGTTCATTGCGTTGAGATGAAGGTTGGCAAGGGTGCTCAGATCGCTCGTAGTGCTGCCGCTTCAGTTCAGTTGATTGCACGTGAAGGCGCTTATGCTACGGTTCGTTTACGTAGTGGCGAAATGAGGCGTCTGCCGATCGATTGCAGAGCTACTCTCGGAGAAGTTTGTAACAGTGAGCATAGCCTTCGCTCATTGGGTAAGGCTGGTGCCGCGCGGTGGCGTGGAATTCGTCCGACAGTTCGTGGTGTGGCGATGAACCCGGTAGATCACCCGCATGGTGGTGGTGAGGGACGTACATCTGGTGGTCGTCATCCGGTGTCTCCTTGGGGAATGCCAACCAAAGGTTATAAGACGCGTAAGAATAAGCGTACTGATAAATACATTATTCGTCGCCGCAAGTAAGCGCTGACATAAATTATATAGAAGAGGATAGCAAACGTGCCACGCTCTCTAAAGAAAGGACCATTCGTCGATCTTCACCTTGCAAAAAAGGTTGAGGCGGCAGTAGCAAATAATGAGCGACGACCGATTAAGACTTGGTCGCGTCGATCTATGATACTACCTGATATGCTTGGTTTAACTATTGCGATTCACAATGGCCGTCAGCACATTCCGGTAACTATCAATGAAGAGATGGTAGGGCATAAGTTGGGTGAGTTTTCTCCAACGCGTACTTATCGTGGTCATGTCGCGGATAAAAAAGCTAAGCGCTAAGCTTAGCTTTGATTGGAAGAGGTAGTTTATTGTGGAAGTAGCAGCAAAATTAAAAGGCGCTAGAATGTCAGCGCAAAAGGCCCGGCTCGTCGCTGATCAAGTGCGCGGTAAGTCTGTTGAGGCTGCATTAGAGATATTGCAGTTCAGCACTAAGAAGGGTGCTGACATTATTAAAAAGGTACTGGAATCAGCTATAGCAAATGCTGAGCACAACGATGGTGCCGATGTAGATGAATTGAAAGTATCAACGATATTTGTTGATGAAGGGATGACCATGAAGCGCATTAAGCCGCGTGCCAAGGGTCGTGCTGATAGAATTTTAAAACGCAGCTGTCACATAACTGTAAAAGTCGCTGAAAAGTAGAATTAGGTTCAGGAGACCATGTAATGGGTCAAAAAGTACATCCAACCGGTATCCGTCTAGGGATCGTTAAGAAGCATAGCTCTACCTGGTACGCCGGGAATAAAGATTATGCCGACAAACTTAACCAAGACTTGGCAGTCAGAGCATTTATTAACAAAAAGCTCTCTCATGCTTCGGTAAGCCGTATTGACATCGAGCGTCAGTCAGACACTGGCCGAGTTACTATCCATACTGCTCGTCCGGGTATCGTGATTGGTAAAAAGGGTGAGGACGTTGAGCGTTTACGCAATGATGTCACCAAAGTAATGGGTTGTACGGTGACTATTAATATTGAAGAGATACGCAAGCCTGATCTGGATGCGTCACTGGTTGGGCAGAATGTTGCTCAGCAGTTGGAGCGTAGAGTTATGTTCCGTCGCGCAATGAAGCGTGCGGTACAGAACGCGATGCGCGGTGGTGCCCTCGGAGTTAAGATTCAGGTTGGTGGTCGTTTGGGAGGTGCTGAGATAGCGCGTTCTGAGTGGTACAGAGAAGGACGGGTTCCTCTGCATACATTGCGAGCAGATATTGATTATGCAGCTGCCGAAGCCAATACTACATATGGAATTATTGGTGTTAAGGTCTGGATCTTCAAGGGTGAAGTTCTAGGTGGTGAGGAGGCTGTTAAGGCTCCCGCTAAAGAAAAACGAAGCAAGAATTAAGCGATAAGGGTAAAGCGAGATGCTGCAACCAAAACGTACAAAATTCCGCAAAATGCACAAAGGCCGTAACCGTGGTCTTGCGCAACGCGGCAGCAAAGTCAGCTTTGGTGAGTTTGGCCTCAAGGCTTCTGGGCGTGGTCGTTTGACTGCCCGCCAGATTGAGGCAGCTCGTCGTGCTATGACCCGGCATATCAAGCGTGGTGGTAAGATTTGGATTCGTGTGTTTCCAGATAAGCCAATAACCAAAAAGCCGCTTGAGGTTCGAATGGGTAAGGGTAAGGGTAATGTTGAATATTGGGTCGCTTTAGTGCAACCCGGTAAGGTACTTTATGAAATGGAAGGTGTAAGTGAAGAGTTGGCGCGTGAAGCATTTGCGCTAGCCGCAGCTAAGCTGCCAATTGCTACCACCTTTGTTACGCGGACGGTGATGTAACCATGAAAGCAAGCGAATTGAGTGAGAAGTCTGTTGAAGAGTTGCAGGCGGCATTAGGCGGAGAGCTTAAGCAGCAGTTTAAGTTGCGCATGCAGTTGTCGACTGGGCAGCTCAACGAAAGCCACTTGGTGAAAGCGACACGCAAGAATATTGCGCGTATTAAGACCGCGATGAATCAGAAGGCTGGAGAATAGGTATGGCTGAATTAAATACGAGTTCACGGACTCTAACTGGTCGCATTGTTAGCGACAAAATGGATAAGACCATTACGGTTTTGGTTGAGCGGCGCGTTAAGCACCCGGTGTATGGGAAAATCTTGACTAAGTCGAGCAAAATTAAAGCTCACGATGAGGGTAACGACGCAAGTGCGGGCGACTTAGTAACCATCGCAGAGTGCCGGCCAGTATCGAAAGATAAGGCTTGGAAGTTGGTAAATATTGATGAGCGAGCTACTGCTGAGTAGCGTCGCAACAAGTATTAGTCTGGGGTAGGAAAATGATTCAAACAGAAAGTTATCTTGATGTAGCAGACAACAGCGGTGCGCGTCGTGTGATGTGTATTAAAGTGTTGGGTGGATCTCACCGTCGCTATGCGCGGGTTGGTGATGTAATTAAGGTCACTGTTAAGGAAGCCATTCCCCGGGGAAAAGTTAAGAAGGGTCAGGTGATGAGTGCGGTTGTTGTTCGCACTAAGAAAGGATTGCGCCGACAAGATGGCAGTTTAATAAAGTTTGATGATAATGCTGCTGTTCTACTGAATGCTAACTTAGCACCGATTGGCACACGTATTTTTGGGCCAGTAACCCGCGAGTTGCGCACTGAGCGTTTCATGCGGATTATTTCCCTAGCACCTGAAGTGCTGTAAGCGAGGATTAAGAAATGGTAATGCTGAAAATTAAACGAGATGATGAAGTTGTAGTCGTCGCTGGAAAAGATAAAGGCAAGCGTGGCAAGGTTCTCAAAGTTTTAGAGAATAACAAGGTCTTAGTATCTGGGGTGCAGATGATAAAGAAGCACCAGAAGCCTAATCCCAATGCCGGCATACCTGGTGGAATTATTGAAAAAGAGTCGCCGATTCAGGTGTCTAATATTGCGATCTTCAATAGCGCCACGAATAAAGCGGATCGGGTTGGTTTTAAGATCCAAGATGATAACAAAAAGATTCGGGTCTTTAAGTCGAACGGCGAAGCGGTCGACGCTTAAGCAAATAGGTAATCCTAATGGCAAGGTTGAAAGAAGTTTATAAAAACGAGTTAGCGCCCAAACTGAAAGAAGAGTTGGGTCTAGCTAATGTGATGGAAGTTCCGCGTATCACTAAGATTACTCTTAACATGGGTGTTGGTGAAGCTATCGGCGACAAAAAGTCGCTCGATCACGCTGTTGCAGATCTGACGTTGATTTCGGCGCAGAAGCCGATAATTAACAATGCACGTAAGTCTATCGCTGGATTTAAGGTTCGGCAGGGCTGGCCCATTGGAACTAAGGTTACGCTGCGTTCTGATCGCATGTACGAGTTTTTGGAGCGATTGGTTGGAATTGCTATCCCACGCATAAGAGATTTTCGCGGTATCAGTCCGAAGCAGTTCGACGGTCGCGGTAACTTTTCTATGGGTATAACAGAGCAAATTATTTTCCCTGAGATCGACTACGAGAAAATCGATAAGTTACGTGGCATGGATATTACGATTACTACTACCGCTAGAAACGATGATGAAGGGCGTGCATTACTTCGCGCTTTTAACTTCCCGTTGAAAAGTTGAGGACATAGATTAATGGCAAAGGTATCAATGGTTCAGCGCGAGAAAAAGCGCGCCCAGACAGTCGCAAAGTTCGCCGTAAAACGCGCTGCATTAAAGGCTGTCATTAGTGATGTAGAGGCTTCAGACGAAGATCGTTGGGAAGCAATACAGAAGTTACAACAATTGCCGCGTGATGCGAGCACAGTACGCCAGCGTAATCGCTGCAGAATTACTGGCCGCCCACACGGTGTTTACAGAAAGTTTGGCCTGTGCCGAAACAAACTACGCGAAGCAGCAATGCGTGGTGAAGTTCCGGGGCTGGTTAAAGCCAGTTGGTAGTTTAAGGAGCCAAACACGATGAGTATGCAAGATCCAATTTCAGACATGTTGACCCGCATTCGTAATGCGCATCACCGTAGCAAGCCAGAAGTCAGCATGCCTGCTTCTAAGTTAAAGGCGTCTGTTGCTAGAGTGTTGCAGGACGAGGGTTATATTAGTGGCTTCAGTGTTACTGATGAAGTGAAGCCAAGCCTAACAGTGGCCCTCAAGTACTTTGAAGGTAAGCCTGTTATTGAAGAAATTACGCGTATTAGCAAGCCTAGCTTGCGTCTGTATGTCGGTACAAATGACCTGCCGAAAGTACGCAGTGGCCTTGGTGTTGCTATTGTGAGCACTAGTAAGGGTGTAATGACCGATCGTGCAGCTAGGGCTGCTGGTATCGGCGGTGAAGTGCTCTGCACTGTATTCTGATAGGAAATAGATATGTCTAGAGTAGCAAATAATCCAGTCGAACTGCCAAAGGGTGTTGAAGTATCCTTGGTTGGTTCTGAAATTTCGGTAAAAGGGGCCAAAGGCACCTTAGCTATGTCGGTTAATAGCAATGTCGAAATTAAGCAAGGTGATAACGTTCTTACCTTCGCCGCTGTTAGCCAGGACACGTTCGCTAGAGCGATGTCGGGGACAACACGGGCACTAGTAAGTAACATGGTAACGGGAGTTTCTCAGGGTTTTGAAAAGAAGCTTGATCTCGTTGGTGTTGGTTATCGAGCGCAGGTACAAGGCGCGAAGATTAACCTGACACTCGGTTTCTCTCATCCGGTAGTGTATGCGCTACCAGAGGGTGTAACTGCAGAAACGCCGAGCCAAACAGAAATTTTGTTGAAGTCTGCAGATAAGCAGAAGTTAGGACAGGCAGCAGCTGAGATTCGTGCCTTCCGTCCACCAGAGCCTTATAAAGGCAAGGGTGTTAGGATTTCTGGTGAGTACGTAAGACGCAAAGAAGCCAAGAAGAAGTAACAGGGTAAAACAATGAGCGATAAAAAAGTATCACGTCAGCGTAGAGCTAAACGAGTAAGGATGAAAATCCGCGAACAGGGTGTAACACGGTTGTGTGTTAATCGTACGCCTCGTCATATCTATGCGCAGGTTATTGCCGCTGAGGGGGATAAAGTCCTTGCTACAGCGTCTACTCTAGAAAAGGATTTGCGTGAAGGCAGCACTGGAAATATTGATGCTGCATCAGCTGTTGGTAAGTTGGTCGCTGAGCGTGCAGTCGCTGCAGGGGTTACTTCAGTAGCGTTTGATCGCAGTGGTTTTAAATATCATGGCCGTGTTAAAGCACTGGCAGACGCCGCGCGTGAAGCCGGCCTCGAATTTTAATAGGTAGAAGATATGGCTCTTACAGATCAAAAAGATTCAGCTGCTGAAGGCATGATGGAGAAGCTCGTTCAAGTTAACCGGGTTGCTAAAACGGTTAAAGGTGGACGGATATTCGCATTCACTGCGCTAACTGTTGTTGGCGATGGGAACGGTAAGGTCGGCTTTGGTCGTGGTAAGGCGCGTGAAGTGCCGATGGCAATTCAAAAGGCCATGGAAGCAGCGCGGCGTAACATGATCGACGTTGCACTCGATGGGACAACCATTCAGTATCCTACAAAAGGGATTCATGCGGCTTCTAAGATTTATATGCAGCCTGCGTCAGAAGGTACTGGCGTTATTGCCGGTGGCGCAATGCGGTCTGTACTAGAGCTGGCAGGTGTTCAGAACGTTCTTGCAAAGTGTTACGGGTCGACAAATCCGGTGAACGTTGTTCGCGCTACCTTTAAAGCGTTAGAAGCGATGAGTTCACCAGATGATGTTGCTGCGAAACGTGGGAAATCTGTAGAAGAAATTCTAAACTAAGTGGTAGTAAATAAAGCACGTAGGTTATTGGAAGTAGATCATGGCAAAAGCTAAACTGAAAAAAGTAAAAGTAACGCAATTGAAAAGCTCTATTGGCCGGCTTAAGAACCACAAAGCTTGTCTCACTGGACTTGGGTTGCGTCGAATTGGCCACACTGTTGAGGTTGAAGATACTCCCTCGGTTCGTGGAATGATTAATAAAGTTAACTATATGTTACAGGTTGAGGAAGCTTAAGATGCGACTGAATACCCTTAGCCCGGCTCCGGGTCGGATTAAAGAAGGT
>CAJIZU010000036.1 GCA_905181925.1 gamma proteobacterium HTCC2207 | reverse complement strand
GATGGAGTAAAGTGATAAATCGTTGAAAATCAACGACTTACATCATTATCAAAAGTGGATGAAAATGTACCTATATGGAGCTAAGTGATTGAAAATTAACAGAAAATTCTGTATAGCACCCATGCTCGACTGGACAGATCGGCATTGTCGGTTCTTTTTGCGCCTAATTAGCCAACATGCTGTCCTGTACACAGAGATGATTACTACGGGCGCGATATTACACGGTGATACCGAACGCCATTTAGCAATGAATGCGTCAGAACACCCAGTTGCATTGCAGCTCGGAGGAAGTGACCCCCGTGACTTAGCCGCTGCCTGCAAGTTAGCTGAAAAGTACGCTTATGCTGAAATTAATCTCAATTGTGGCTGTCCCAGTGATCGCGTGCAAAACGGCATGTTTGGCGCGATTATGATGAAAAATGCTGAGATAACTGCTAACTGTATCTCATCAATGGTTGAAGCGTCATCACTACCGATTACCGTAAAGCATCGTATTGGAGTGGATGACTATGATTCTTACGATTTTTTGTGCCAGTTTGTTGGTACTGTTGCTGAAGCAGGTTGTAATACATTTTTGGTTCACGCACGTAAAGCTTGGCTTAAAGGTCTCAGCCCAAAACAAAATCGTGAAGTGCCCGAACTTAACTATGAACGGGTTTATCAACTCAAAAAAGACTTCCCTAACATCGAGATTGTTATAAACGGCGGTATCACAACATTAGATGACTCAGTAACGCATCTTCATAAAATTGACGGTGTAATGATGGGACGAGAGGCTTACACCAATCCCTATCTCCTGTCAGACGTAGATAACCGTATTTATGGAAGTAAAACTGCAGTTAAAACACGTGCAGATATAGCTGAACAATTCCTTCAATATGTGGATAATGAGATGTCAAAAGGGGTTAGATTACATGCAATGACCCGACATATTTTGGGCCTATTTCACGGAATGCCCGGAGCGCGACAATTTAGACGGCATATTAGTGAACATGCCTATAAACCGACATCAACCATCGATGTTTTGACGACGGCATTACAAGCAACCTCACGGGAAACTAGCACATGAGCGCAAAAAGTAAATTAGAACAATTAAAAGATATGACTACCGTAGTCGCCGACACGGGCGATTTTGAAGCGATTAGTCAGTACTCCCCTGAAGATGCCACAACCAACCCATCCTTGATTCTAAAAGCCGCTCAGATGCCGAGCTATAAAAGCTTGGTTGATGAAGTGATCGCCTCAGTTTCTGGAGGAGCACTGTCCAGTGATGAGCAGGTATCTTTGTGCATGGACAAATTAGCCGTAGGCATTGGTGAAAAGATCATTAAAGTTATCCCTGGGCGCATTTCCACCGAGGTGGACGCGCGACTTTCCTTTGATACTGAAAAATCAATTACCAAGGCACGCCAGTTAATTGGTCTCTATGAGACTGCCGGGATTGGCAAAGAGCGCGTACTTATAAAGATGGCTTCGACGTTCGAAGGTATCCGTGCTGCCCAGCAGCTTGAAAAAGAGGGTATTAACTGTAATCTAACATTGCTATTTAATTTTACCCAAGCGGCTGCTGCGGCGGATGCCGGGGCCTTTTTAATATCGCCCTTTGTAGGAAGGATATTGGATTGGTACAAAGCTAATACCGACAAGTCTGACTACTCCGCGTCAGAAGATCCCGGGGTACAGTCAGTCACGCGTATTTACAACTACTACAAGCAATCCGGATATAGCACCGTTGTGATGGGCGCAAGCTTTAGAAATGTCGGTGAAATTACAGAACTTGCAGGCTGTGATCGACTGACTATTAGCCCTCAACTTTTGCAAGCTTTAGATGACGATTTTGGAACCCTTGAACGTAAACTGGACGCTAACAATACCGGTGATAAAATTGAATATGCGATAGGCAATGAGTCGGCTTTCCGCTATGAATTAAATGATGACCCAATGGCAACAGAAAAACTATCCCACGGCATAAGAAGTTTTGTTGCTGATCAGGTTAAACTAGAAAAGTGGTTAAAAGAGAGCGCCAAATGATTGATAAAATTAAGAATTTTTTCTCTAAAAATGTTATTGAGCCTGAAGTGGACACGGCAACTCCACAACAAATTGCTTCAGCGGCACTGTTAATTGAGGTGATGGTTATCGATGGGAATCTCGACGAGCAAGAGCTTGAATCTATTACTGGAACACTCTCTACCATGCTAGGTATAGCCAAAGAAAAAATAGATGAGCTAATCACACTCTCCAGAGAAGAAGTGACTGAAGCCACCTCTTTGTATCAGTTTACTCGAGAAATCAATAGTCATTTTAATGAGCAACAAAAACTTGAGCTAATGACAGGAATGTGGCGCGTCGCTTTTGCGGATGGTCATTTAGATAAGCATGAGGAGAGCATCATGCGACGAGTAGCTGACCTATTACATATTCTTCATAGCGACTATATCCGTTGCAAGATTAACGCCAGAGACGGGAGCTAATTACCTATCGAATTCGAGTGCCTTAATTAAATCTTTGAATTCTTGCTGATTGTCGGCACTTAACCGTACCAGTATTTTATGGGCTTCTAGAACCTGCTCCCGAAGTTCATCAACCGGTAAATTCTGGACACTTATTTCATGTAAATTTTCGACAGCATCAATACTAGGTAATTGATCAAAAATGTCAAAAATCTCGTCAAAGCTCATACTTTCAAGCGTTCTAAGAATGCTTGTGTTCTGACAGAAAACCTCAACGTTTAGCCCGTACTGTTCACGACAATGGAGACCTAACTTGGCTAATAATCCAAGCGTTGTGCTGTCCAGCCCCTCTGCTTCAAGCATGTCGACAACAACACGCTTCACATTCTTAGTGCCAAAAATAGTCTCGATGTAACGACTTAATGTACCGCATAGTGTGACCCGTACATCACCAGTAAACTTTAGTAGATGATTACCAAGCTGATCAGAAACGAGTATTTTCCCAGAATTCAAGCTACATTCCTCGGGCTAGCAAACACATGGAGACGTCATCTTGAGGATCTTCCAAGAAATCAACCGACAAGGCCGCTTTAAGAGATTCTAGGTTATCAGAGCTGCGCGCAAGAAAGCGCAGCAAGGTTTCTTCTTTATCAATTAGGTCTTTATCCGGCACCAAATCAAAAACTCCATCCGATAACAGTACCAACGCACAGCGCTCAGGTAGCACTATCTGCTCTACCTCCCATGATGCACTTTCAAAGATCCCAACCGGCTTTCCTTTCCCCGGTAAATATTGAGCGCAGCCGTCAACGATTATAATGGGCCGAGGCAGTTGGGCGCCAACCACATAACGCAAGGTGCTATTTTCGGTATCTAGGCACCCGGCCACAATGGTTAGATGCTTTCCTAACCCGGTTGCTAAGATTTGCTTGTTTACGTGCTCTAAAAGGCCCTCAGGGGCTGCTTTAAGGGCCTCATGGTCATTTTCAGCAACATGCCGCTGAATTACGCGGCCAATCATAAACCTCAGCAGAACCGTCACAAATGCCGATGAGGCGCCATGCCCAGAGACATCGGCAAAATAAAATACCAAGTAACGACCCAATACAAAGTTATACCCAACAAAATCACCGCTTAGATACAGTGATGGAGTAACAGAATGAGATATTTCATAGTCCTCAAAGATTAGCGGGCTTGCAGGCATTAGACTTTTTTGAACCTCAAGTCCTGCTAGTTGATCCTGCTTGAGCATATGCAAGCTATCTTGGAGCTCTAAATTAGCCATTTCTAATCGTTGGCCATAGGTCATTCGCTGCAGCCGCAAATCTGCAAATTCTTGAAGTCGAGTAAAGGATTCTTCGAGTTCGATGCTAGACATATCTTCAAACCAAACATCAGCAATGCCAAGACGGAAAAAATCTATAGCTTTTGAGTGGGACAAGTCGTCAAGTATCACTGTTAACAGGTGCTTTGCAGCATACTCTTTGAGTAATGTGCTACTCGACAGGTCTTCGATCATATCCCGTGATGGAGAGAATGCCACTACCTGAGAAAAGTCATCTTCACAAACGCCAGACAAGTCATTAAGGTCGGAGAGATACCGGCAATGATGGCCACCCTCTTCGATTCTTGACATTAATCGCTCAAGCTTGGCATTTTTCTCACCAACCAGAAAAACTGCGCTTTTAACTTCACCCATGAAAACTCGACTTAGTAATATCTTATAATTATTGTTTAAGCAAAAAATAGCCTATAAACACAAATAAAACCTGTTACATCTAATAATCGTCTAAATCATCAAAATCATCTTCAATAGCGCCATCACTGATAACATACTCTCTATTCTGAAGATAAACATCCCTTATGAATAAATATTCATCGCCGCTGATAACATCATCAATACCCAATAAATCAGCCCGTAACGCAATTAAATCAATTCCCTTTATAGCGACTCGGACCGGTAGCCGATTGTTATAACTAAACGGGTCGAACAGGCTATCAACGAAGTTTGATGGCGCATCTCGAAACGTTGACGGACCAAAAAATGGCAACATTAAGTATGGCCCAGCCGGTACACCCCAGACGGCAAGAGTTTGACCAAAGTCTTCATCCTCTCCTGGTTGTAGGCCTGCTTTTTTTGCAACATCAAAAAACCCACCTAAACCAATGGTCGTATTCATCAGGAAACGTCCTGCATTATTACCGGCTTGCCCAAACTTACCTTGCAAGGTGTTGTTAACTAGACTGGGAACTTCATCCAAGTTAGAAAAGAAATTCCTCAGTACTTGCCGCACTGGCTTCGGAGTAGCCTGATCATAAATAATGGCAATAGGTTTGATAATCACTGGATCTAGTAGATTGAAATTGAGCTCATAAAAAACGCGGTTAATATCCTCCAACGGATCAACTTTCTGAATCTCGTCACTAAAAGTAAAATGGGCGGAAGCTAGCAGCAGCAATACTAAAAAGGTTTTGAACATTTTTATTTCAACTTATCTCTCTAACAATAATCCAGAAGCAAAGTATACTCTAGAGCTATTCGATAGTGTTCGTTTGTTCACGCGTCAGACAAGTTTTCTAAAGACCAACCAAAACATAATGGTTAATCCGGCAAAACCCGCCTTAGCTGATCACTCAAATCTAGCCATCTTGTGGCTAAACGTTTTTCCGAAACAGGCTTACGCGTTTTCAATTGTTGTGCAAATAGTGAGACTCGAAATTCCTCTATTAACCATCGGAACTCACGCAAAGACTGAGTAAGCTCAGGCGAAATTAGGTACTTTTTCACTTCAAATTGACCTAAGGGTGCGATAAAGGACTCGATAGTTTTGGTGTACTCATAATCTTTTTGAACGTGCGATAAAACTTTTCCAATTCTAAAATCTATCGCTCGAACATATCTTGAATATTGTGAGGTATCTTCTACCGATGCTTGGGCCAGCGTTTGAGCTGAAAACAACCAGGTTATTTGGGCCAGAATATCCTCTTTTGCGGTCTGCTCACTCACTGACATTGACCTTATGCGTTGCTGCTGAATATGCAGCGACGCTAATACTGATTCAATGGCATCACCATGCCGCCGAGCAAGTTCTACAACCTGCCCTATGCCAGACTTGTAAACAACATCAAATTCAATCTGATCCCTAACCACAACGTTATTTGGGAAAACAGCTTGCTTAAAGCTTGCCATAATAAGGGCCGACACAATGGCGTCACGAGAAATTAAACCAGCCGCCTTTAACTGTAGTTCTTTTCCCCGTAACAAATCTTTACTAAGATATTTACATTGATCTTTTCCTCGCAATACCGCTAGACGCAGTTGACCATCCATTGAAATAGATTCAGCAACAGCAGGATTATCAACTAGCTCAATCGCAACCGAATCCTGATGATCTCGCAATGCTGGCCAAGCTTTGATGTTCATATTTCCACGCGGCAAAACTACCTCAACAGGCAGTTCACCAAAGTCCCATTCAGTGATGTTATTTCGCGCAATAGTCTTCTCAGCTGATTCAGCTAGACTACTGTCGATGCGTTGTTTGAAATCTTTGCGTAATTGGCTAAGGTCTCTAGCCATACCGATTAGCTGACCTTGATCATCCTGTAAAATAAAGTTCATCCGGTACCAAGAATCTAGATTGTCGTAATTCCAGCTATCCCTCGATATTTTTTGCCCCGTTAATTTTTGTAACTGTTCACCCAAGACCTCAGTGATAGGACTATCTTGGGCACTAATATTCAGTAATACCTTATCAACATAATCAGGTACAGGGACAAATGTACGGCGAATATTTTTCGGCAACCCCTTAACTAGTGCAATACATTTGTCACGCAACATCCCAGGCACTAACCAGTCAAAAAAGTAGCGTGGTGATTGATGTAACAACGCTAAAGGCAAAATTAGACTAACACCATCTTCGGCATGACCCGGCTGAAAGTGATATTGAAGACTATATTCAAAGTCATCTATCAGCAGTTGCTGAGGGAATTGTGCCTCTTCACTGGCCGCTAAGTTGCGTAATAAGAGCGATTTTTTGCTCATATACAACAGCCGGGCATCTTCTACCTCGGCCGTCTTGCGCCATTTTTCGAAATCAGGCAAGTTATAGACAGTTGATGGAACACGCTGATCATAATGGTCATAGATCACCATCTGCTCAGCCAACAGATCTCGGCGTCGGAAGCGGTCTTCTAAAGCCTGTAGCTCAATGACTAGGCCCTGATTATGTGCGTAAAATTGACCCTTACCACGATAACCGTCCTCTACCAGAGCCTGCTGTATAAAAATCTTTCTCGCATCAATCGGGGCTATCTTGCCATAGACTACTCGCTTGCCTTCAACAATACTCAAACCAAACAGCGTCTGGCGCTCCTTGGCCATTACTTGACCAGACTTGTGATGATAAAAAGGTTCGCTATGACTCTTTTTTACTAAATGTGACGCCAGTGATTCTAGCCACTCAGGATCAATCTTCGCCACATTTAGCGCATACTGCTTAGTCGTCTCCATCAAAGAACCCGCCATAACCCACTTTGGTGGTTTTTTACTCAGGCCAGATGACGGAAAGACAAAAAACTTACGGTTCCTGGTTCCTAAGAACTCCCATTTATCCTCGCGAATACCGACCTGCCCTAATAAACCTGACAGCAGAGATTGATGGATTGCCGCGTACTCAGCAGGCTTCTCACTATCTTTAAGTTTAAGCGCTCTACACGCAGTGTGCAGCTGCCGATGAAGATCTCTCCATTCACGCATACGTAGATAAGAAACAAACTGTGACCTGCAATACTTACTGAACTGATTAGTTGACAAACTTTGTCGTTTTTCTTCAAAGTGAGCCCACAGGTTGAGTAGCGATATAAAATCGGACTCGCTGTCCTGCCATTGTTTATGGGCTAGATCTGCTGCCTGCTGCTTTTCACCTGGACGCTCTCTGGGATCCTGGATACTTAAACCGCTGGCAATAACAATTAATTCGTTGAGTGAGCCATTATTACTTGATTCTAAAATCATTCTGGCTAGTCTTGGATCAACAGGCAATGAGACCAGCTTTTTCCCTAAAGGAGTCATCTTTCCTGCACTATTAACTGCCTGTAGCTCTTCAAGCAGTTTATAACCGTCACTGATTAATCGACTATCAGGAGGATCAATAAATGGAAAATCCCGAATATCGCCGATCCGTAAATGAAGCATCTGTAAGATCACCGACCCTAAATTCGTCCTCACAATCTCTGGGTCAGTAAATGCTGGCCGAGCCTCAAAATCCTCTGCCTGATATAACCGATAACAAACACCATCAGCAACTCGACCGCAGCGCCCTGCTCTCTGGTTTGCACTGGCCTGAGAAATCGACTCAATCGGTAATCTTTGCACCTTAGTCCGAAAACTATAACGCGACACCCGCGCCCTACCAGTATCAATAACGTATCGAATACCCGGAACAGTGAGCGAGGTCTCGGCAACATTAGTACTAAGAATGACGCGACGGCCCTTATGAGGAGAAAAGATTTTACTCTGCTCCGCTAGACTAAGACGAGCGTAAAGAGGAACTATTTCAGTGTGTGACAGTTGCGCTCGGCGAAGTGCCAAACTAGCCTCACGGATTTCTCTTTCTCCACTTAAAAAAACCAAGACATCGCCTGGTTTTTGATTTTGCTCAATATCTTCTAAGCAATCGACAATCGCTTGATTGCGATCTCTCTCGACAATATCCGGTCCACTATAAATAATCTCTACAGGAAATGTTCGACCCGAGACCTCTATCACCGGTGCCTTATCAAAATGCGTAGAGAATTTTTCGATATCAATGGTTGCCGAAGTGATGATCAGCTTTAGCTCAGGCCGCTTAAGCAATAAGCTTTTAAGGTACCCAAGAAGAAAATCAATATTGAGACTGCGTTCATGCGCTTCATCGATAATAATTGTATCGTATTTACTTAAATACCTATCACGCTGAATCTCAGCTAATAAAATACCATCAGTCATCAGTTTGATAAAACTATTGGGTGATGTTTGGTCTGAAAATCTAACCTGATAACCCACCGCATCACCCAAGGGTGACTTTAATTCTTGAGCGATTCTCTCCGCAACTGTGCGCGCGGCAATTCTGCGGGGCTGTGTATGCCCTATAAGGCCTCTGACTCCACGTCCTGCCTGCAAACATATTTTGGGTATCTGCGTGGTCTTACCGGACCCTGTCTCGCCCGCAATAATGACTACCTGATTGTTCTCTATTTGCAGCCTAATTTCCTCTGCACGAGCACTTACGGGCAAATCAGGATACTCAATTGATGGAAGCCTAAGTCTCCTAGCCTCTGCAGCATCCTGGGATTTAGCCACGGCTATACAGAGTTGTAGCCATTTTTTTGAGTTGTCTTTGGACTCTGATCTAGAGCTATTAAAGGTCCGCAAGGACCGAGTCAAACTGAACAAATCAGTACTCAAGACTCTCTGCACCAACTCTAGGGTAAGCCGATCTATTTGAACAGACGTGTTGGGAGCATTACTAGTAGAATCAAAACTATCGATATGAGACATAAAAAGCGCTACTCGGCTGTCTCCTGCCAGACACAGAATCCACTAGACTTCTTAATGGCTGCGAGCTTCTCTTCATGGCACAGTAATTCCTCAGCACTGGCCCGAACAATAGTTAGAGGCGCTCTATTACTTGGCAAGCGCCTAATGGACGTAGCCGTATTTATTTCACCAGTGTCCGAATCGGACTGTTGATTAATATTTAAATTAACTTGACCGCCAGTCATCAACAAATAGACGTCTGCGAGGATTTCAGCATCCAATAGCGCACCGTGGAGGTCTCGTTGTGAATTGTCTACGCCATAACGTTTACATAGCGCATCAAGGTTATTTTTTTGACCAGGATGTTTTTGCCGAGCAAGCGCAAGTGTGTCTATGATTTTACAACTAGAACCCAAAGGTGTCTGTTTGCCACTGAGTTTTTTTAATTCATGGTTAATAAAGCCAACATCGAAAGGTGCGTTGTGGATCACCAATTCAGCGCCATCCAAAAATTGTAGAAAATCTGAGTTAATAGCAGCAAAAACAGGCTTATCCTCAAGAAACTGATCAGTAATACCATGCACCTCCATCGCCCCTTCATCTACTTTGCGCTGAGGGTTAATGTATTGATGATAGTGACGGCCAGTCAGTTTACGATTAACCATTTCCACACAACCAATCTCAACAATTCGATGGTCTTGGGAGGTCTCTAAACCGGTAGTCTCTGTGTCTAAAACGATCTGTCGCATCTTTGTCTACTATGTAGTGTGATTGGTATTAAGCTTTAATGGGTGGCTCTAAAGCTCATCTATTCCTCGATTAGCTAAATCATCAGCAATCTCGTTCTCTCTATGCCCGCTGTGCCCTTTGACCCACTGCCAGTCTATACTATGCACCCCGATCAACGCATCGAGTTTCTGCCATAGATCGACATTTTTAACCGGCTTTTTACTGGCTGTTTTCCAACCTCTTTTTTTCCAATTTGGCATCCATTCCTGAATCCCTTTAAGAACATAGGTAGAGTCGGATGTTACTTTAACGTCGCAAGGTCGCTTTAATGCGGCTAAGGCTTCAATAACGGCAGTCAGCTCCATCCGGTTATTGGTGGTCTCAGGTTCACCACCAAAAAGTTCCTTTTCCTCTGCCCCAAACCGCAGCAAAGCACCCCAACCCCCGGGCCCAGGATTACCTCGACAAGCGCCATCAGTAAAAATCTCTACACTACTCATTATTTATCTCTGTGACTAAAATTAATGCTCCGCAGAGCCTTTATCTATAACTTTTTTTGAACCCACAGATTGACTAGCAGATGCCGTTAATCGCTCACGTGCAGCGGCCTTCCAGCTTCGCGATGAATTAGAAATAACTCGGCTCACTCGCTTGACTGCATGGATCATATAAAAATTACCCAACGGTAGCCCAACTTTTTTACAGCCGAGGTCCCACCTGCGCCCCAATTTAAAATTTTCATCGCTTCCTACTATTACAGATGGGTCGGCTCTATATCCAAAAGGCCACTGATGAGCGCCATGATGAGTAGAGTCTACCTCAAAGTTCAGTAGCGTTAACCAATCTATTAGACGTCCCATACGAAGGCTATGAAACCGATATTGAGGACTTTTAGACAATAGCTGCATAGGACGTTTAGCCAACCCCATAGGTCCAAATGGATCTAAAGCACAGACTACAAGATGCCCACCGGGCGCTATTACTCGGCATACCTCTGCAAGTACTGATTGTGGGGATGCTGAAAACTCAAGCATATGTTGAAGTAAGACAACATCAACCACATCTGACGGTAAAGGGAGCTCATTCAAATCAACGACCGCGGAGACATCGGTACTGCGGTCCGGAGTATGCGTTTGAAAATTAAACCTATGTATCTGAGAAAACTCATTGGCAGACTGCGTATCAGTGGCTAGTCCGAGATGCATGAACCGATACCCAGGTAACGCTGAATATTTTTCTGCGATAAGATCGCGTTCGGTGGCCAAAACATAGCTCCCAAAATCACTCTTAGCCCATCGTGCGAGATGTTCAGCCGTGAATTCGAGCTCTTTTATTGAAAATCGTTCCAACACTTGTTTTTTATTCTCAAGATTGACTTAGTGGACGAAGTAACTATACGCCCTTTAAAAGTAACAGTATGACGGTTGAACAATCTAAAAACCACCGTAGTAGCTTCCGCTTCAATGCCACGACATACTAGAACTGCAATGTACTGAATGTCCATATACGCATCAATAATCGATATTTTTAGTGACGCTTGGTGTAATCGGTTAATTGTTTGTCTAATGCCGATAACCTCGCTACACTCAGCGCCTAAAAATCCCTGTGA
Source organism: gamma proteobacterium HTCC2207 (assembly GCA_905181925.1). Lineage (GTDB taxonomy): Bacteria > Pseudomonadota > Gammaproteobacteria > Pseudomonadales > Porticoccaceae > HTCC2207. Next base: position 3,869 of record CAJIZU010000036.1, on the reverse strand, counting down.
GATCTCTGTGAAATCAGCCTCTGAACTAATTTGTTGCAGCACTTCGCTATGGCTCCTTTTGTCCCTGTCAGGCTGCACAGCTACCCCGTTATCAATAGAAGAAAAAGATGTGCCTGCAGCGCCCGTTGAGCTGCTTCAAGTGGCCGCTACTTTACCGCAAAGTGCTGATCAGGCCATAGAGTTACAAAAAGACATCACAACTACAACGGTGCCGATCTTACCTGACACAAGTATCGAATCAACCAAACTGCAAGTAGACCTTTGGCACCGTATTCGTGCCGGTTACCAACTAAATGCCGAAAACTACCCTGCCAGTGTATTGGAACAGCGTGACTGGTACATTAAGCACCCTCGGTATATATCAACTGTTATCAACCGAGCTAACCCGTTTATTCACTATGTCACCGAACAGTTGTCGGATGCTGGTTTGCCTTTAGAGCTAGTTTTACTACCCATAATAGAGAGCACCTATGATGCTTATGCCTACAGCCCCAGTCATGCAGCAGGACTATGGCAATTTATTCCAGCAACAGCGCGTAGGTTTGGTTTAAAACGAGATCGTTGGTATGACGGACGCAGAGATGTTGTTGCATCAACCAATGCAGCCATTGCATACCTCTCTTATCTACATCGACGTTTTGATAATGACTGGTTACTTGCACTGGCTGCTTATAACGCTGGGGAGGGTACAGTTGGAAAAGCAATCAGAGCTAATATAAAACTTGGAAAGCCGACTGATTTTTGGCATCTCAAATTGCCTAAAGAGACTCGTAGCTATGTGCCAAAGCTACTTGCATTAGCGTCTGTGATTCAAGATTCAGAGTCTTTAAACATAACTCTTCCTGATGTAAAAAACCAAGCCTACTTTGATATTGTTCATATCGAAAAACAGATTTCACTTTCTAAAGTGATGGAAATTACTGACGCAGACTATTGGCTATTTAGTCAACTTAATGCAGGATATCGACGCTCAACAACTCCACCACAGGGTGCCTATCGCCTATTAATACCTACTGATAAGTCAGCTTCGTTCTTAGAATTTCTTAAAACGAACGACCCAAAAACCTGGATTCCACATACAGAATATATTGTTGTGAACGGCGACTCTCTGTCTCAAATTGCTGCTCGGTTTAATTCTCACACTGACACGATTAAAAACAGTAACAACTTAACCAGCGACCAGATTCGTATAGGGCAGTTACTCACTATACCCAATAGCAACTCCGAGGTCGCTGCGTCAGATACAACCGGTAGATATCAATTAACGCGTCACGAAGTTGTTTCTGGGGATTCTCTATCATCGCTGGCAAAAAAGTATAGTACTTCTGTTAAGGAGCTGCGGATGCTGAATGCTCTCGGAGGAGAACTTATTAAAATTGGTCAAGTACTTGAAATACGCTCACCTAATCAAGCAAGCAAGGCTGTGTCATTAAGAAAGATTTCTTATAAAGTGAGGCGTGGGGACTCTCTCTACAATATTGCGAAAAACTTTGCACTATCCATTGCTGATATCACCAATTGGAACGGTATAAACAAAAAAAGTTACCTACAGCCAGGTCAACGATTGACGCTATATATTAACCCAAGAAATATTTAAGCTTTTATCATAGACAAAAATAAAGGCGGATTACCCGCCTTTATTTTGCATATCAAACCACCAATTTACTGCACAACATCAGCCTTCTCTCTCAGCGTTTCCTGGTAGGCTAAGACATCTCGACCAGCCTTTATTGATAGAGTAGCTGCGGCTAGAGATCCTCTGGCTTCTTTACCTAACGCACCAAGATCGCCAGAAACGACTTTCGTCAACTCTGCCACTACATAGTCGCCATTACTCATGTAAAACCCATCAATCACGCTCTCTGAAGCAGGAATCGGGAAGGCAAATACTCTTGATCTAACCTCAGCATTAACATCCGTACCGCGACGATTTACAGAATTACCGACCTGCCAGGCAAGACCCCTGTCTTTAGCAACCCTTTCAACAGAACTTCCAGCGACTATCTCGGCAAGTAACACCGCGCCTTTCTCCGCGAGCATTCTCGCTGACTCACTAGCGGTAAGGGCAGACACCACAGAACTTCTAACTTCAGAAAGTTCTTTCTGACGCTCGCTAATAAATTGATTAAGTTTCAAAACAACATATCGATCATCGCCTAGATCAATAACTTCACTAGCATACTTGTCGTCAACCACCTCAGAACTAAAGGCTGCAGAACTTACTTTGGCAAGACCCGTAATGCCCTGCCCACCAGACCGAGAGAATGCCTCTGAGGTTTTAAGCTCTAAACCTACGTCTTCGGAAACTTCTTTGAGTGACTCTGCGTTGTAACTTAGCTCTTTAAGAAGCTCTACCTTAGCAATAAGCTGGTCGGTAGTTGCTTCTCTCATCAGCTCACGCTCTATTCGAGAAGATTCGTCTGCCAGCACATAAGTATCCTGCTGGATATCCATCAATTTTAGGAAGTGGACACCTGCGTCCGTAGTGACAGGACTAGAAACCTCGCCCAACTCGAGCGCTGCCAATGCAGTCTCAAATGCCTCAGGAAAGGTGTCCCCGGAGGTATAACCAAGATCTCCACCGGTCTCTGCAGATGCAAAGTCGTCAGAATACTCTCTGGCTAACTCGCCAAATAGACCTCCAGCCACAATTTTACCCTGGATTTCGGCGATTAAATCATCACTAGGATCTTCCAATAAGATATGTGCGACCTGACGAGATTCAGCCAAATCCAACGTAGTAAGTTCCTCTTCAAAGCGCGCCAAAATTTGATTACTCGATACTAATGCTGAATCGGCAAGTTTTGCCGGACTCAACTCTATGTAGTCGACTATTACTTGAGCTTCAGTCTCATACGAAGATAGATTTTCCTGATAATACTGAGTTATTTGCTCCTCCGTGAGGACAATCGAGGCCTCGATCGGCGCAACTGGGAGAGTAAGATAATAAAAATCTCGTTTCTGTTCAGTGACGGCAGCTAAAGCCGACAATTCAAGTTCTGTAACAAAACCAGTACCTGTAATACCCGTTACAAGTTGCTGGACAGTCATATCATTAACGAGCATTTCCTTAAAACTAGCACTGGTATAACCCTGCTGCTGGAGAGCAAATCGATATCTATCTTGATCAAAGCTACCGTCAGACTGGAAAGCCTCATTATTGACAATATATTCATTAATTGTCTGCTCAGACATACTCATTCTCTGGCGCTGAGACGCTTGCGACAAAAGTTCTCTGCCTATTAGCTGCTCTACCACACTGGGGCGAATCAACTCATCATCAAGCAAGGACGCGTCCAGACCAGCATTTTCATTCAGTATTCTTTGTTTCTGTGAGGAAATAGCGCGCGCCACCTCTAATTCAGTAATCGTTGCTCCGTTAACGACCAAAGCAGCATCAGCTCCGCTCCCGCTAAGCAATGCTGTACCGGTACCAGACAACACGAATATAGCTCCGATCACAATTGTAATACCGAGCGCAAAGCCTTTCATATTGGTTCTAAAACTATCTAACATTCTACCTTCCCTAATTGTAAAAAAGGCGCATCAAAGATGCGCCTCTAAAGTCCGAGAAAATCCTTAAGGATTCCCCAGGCAATTATTAATTTACTGCGTCTTTCAATGCCTTACCAGCTTTGAAGCTAGGAACATTAGCAGCCTTAATCTGGATTTCAGCACCAGTTTGAGGATTACGTCCAGCACGCGCTGCGCGATGCTTAACTGAGTATGTTCCAAAACCAACTAAAGACACCTGGTCACCATTTTTCAATGCGCCAGTGATTCCTTCGATTGCAGAATCTAGTGCGCGTCCAGCAGAAGCTTTAGAAATGTCTGCGCCTGCAGCGATAGCATCAATCAAATCAGATTTA
>CAJIZU010000035.1 GCA_905181925.1 gamma proteobacterium HTCC2207 | reverse complement strand
CAGCAGGTAGGTACCTGGCTTTCCGGTGCAGAAAGGCTCGTATCTCTTTGGGATAGATTACATCGAGAGCTAAAGCAAGATTCTATCCCGATGGCATGCTGGCTAAAAATCGAAGATACCTCTGGTGGAAATGTCGATATTTCAGTCAATGCGAGCCCCATTCAAGCGGCAGAAATTCTTCGTGATAGTCTTTGGGGCAACTGTTATGCAGCGGTAGTGACCTCTGCAACACTAAGATCACTTGGAAACTTCAGTACTCTGCAAAGAGAAACAGGTATTCCCGATTCTGCGCATTTTTTGTCGGTTGCAGGCGCCTTTGATTATGCTAAAGCGGCAACAGTGCGAGTGCCAGCGGATGCTGTAGAGGGTAATAAAGCCGAGGAACATACCGATTATATTGTTCAAAATTTAGAGTCTATGATTGAAGACAAGGCCGGAACTCTAGTATTATTTTCCTCTAAAAAACAGATGGAACAGGTTTTTGATGAGCTTCCTAATGATTTAGCAAAGATGATTTTAATGCAGGGCCAGTACTCTAATCGAGAAATGGTGAGACTCCATAAAGAGCGCATTGATCAGGGGCGCACCAGCGTCTTACTGGGTCTTGCTAGTTTTTCCGAAGGTGTCGACCTACCTGGTGATTATTGTCGCCACGTGGTAATTGCCAAGCTACCGTTTGCTGTTCCCAATGATCCCTTGCAGCAGGCTCTTGCTGAGTGGATTGAGTCTCGTGGTGGCAACTCTTTTTTTGATATTTCGCTTCCATTGGCGTCTTTGCGGTTGATTCAGGCCGCTGGCCGTCTATTACGCACAGAGTCCGATACTGGGGCGGTGACCATTTTAGACAAGCGCTTGATCACCAAGCGATATGGGTCACAGTTGCTTAATTCATTACCGCCGTTCAGGCGGGAAATTGGTCATTAAAGCGTTGTTGAACAGATGATGGACATCTATGCCCAACTTCAGCTTCTTTTGAGGGATTTAGAGGCAGAGCTCGTTACCAAACAGCAGTGGGCTACCCAAGACATGATACCAAAAGACTTAGTAAGTACTGAGCCATTCGCTATTGATAAAATGTCTTTTAGCCAGTGGCTACAGTTTGTGTTTATTCCTCGCTTGCAACTTAGCTGTGACAACAGGGATTCACTACCAGAATCGTGCAGTGTGGCGCCAATGGCGGAAGAATTTTATCGGATAAACCTGATCGATGCTGAAGCGGTTATAAACCAACTAGCCAGCATCGATCACCTTATTACGAGCGCTTAGGCTTCTTGGTGTAGGTCTTTTTCTTTTTGAGAGGAGCACTGCCATCAGCAACAGGTTTGTCTTTTGCTACACGCCTTTCTTTGGGGCTTTTGCTAAAGCCTCCATCATCAGTTTTGCTTTTACCTTTAAATACCGGCCTCGGTGGCTTAGGTTCCTCAGCGGTACGCTTGTTTTTTACGTTTCTAGACAGGGTCTTTTTATCACCGTCGTCAAAGTCACGTTTTCTTGGGGCTCTAGGCTCAGACCTTGACTTAGTGGCGTAGCTGGCACCGTCTGGGCCAGAACTCTCTCCATTTAGAACGCTGATTTGCATTGGTTTTGCGCATACACGTACTTTTTTCAAGTGATTTAACAGTTCAGCGGGCATACCCTGTGGTAAATCTACCGTGCTGTATTCATCATGGAGCTTGATCTCACCAATAAAACGACTTTCGATATCGGCTTCATTGGCTATAGCGCCGACAATGTTACTGGGTGTAATCTTGTCATTGTTGCCAACCTCTAGACGATAAGTGATCATTGGAACGCCATCACGGTTAGCGTCAGCATCCTTTGCTCTTGCTTCGCGAGGCGCTCGATCTGCACGTTCGTTACGCTGGTCGCCGCGTGTATCACGGTTCTCTGTGCGCTGGCCACGATGTTCTTTGCGCTCACCACGGTCTTTATTTCTATCGCCGCGGTCTTTGTTTCTATCGCCACGATCTCTATTACGATCTCGTCCTGAGTCGCCATCACGATCGCGGCTACTTGGCGCTACAATTGTCTCAAGCTTTGGGAAGAGAGGTCTTTCTTTTTGATTTTCAAAGACTAAAGCCGCGGCAATGTCGCCCATATCTAACTCGTTTTCATCGGCTAATTGTTGGATTAGCGAACGGAATTTATCGAGTTTAGGCAGCGCCATAGTCTTCATGAGTTGTTCAGTAAACTGCTGTATTCGCTGACCACTGACTTCTTCATTGCTAGGCATCGCCATTGGCTTGATGACTTGACGCGTCGATTTCTCGATAGAGCGCAACATACGGTTTTCTTTAGGCGTAATAAATAATATCGCCTTACCTTCACGCCCAGCGCGGCCGGTTCGGCCAATACGGTGAACGTAGGATTCATTATCATAAGGAACATCGAAGTTAATGACGTGACTAATACGCTCAACGTCTAATCCACGAGCAGCGACATCCGTGGCAACAACAATATCTACCTGCCCTTTTTTGAGGCGATTGATCGTGCGTTCTCGCAAAGCTTGGCTGAGATCACCATTTAGTGCTGCTGATGAGAACCCTCGAGCTTCAAGACGTTCGGCAATATCAACGGTTGATGATTTGGTGCGCACGAAGATAATCATACCGTCAAAGGCTTCTACTTCAAGCACCCTGGTAAGAGCATCCATTTTCTGGTGGCTCTTACAGGTTACATACTGTTGCTCAATCCGCTCAACTGTTTTGGTTTTATTCTGGATGTTAACGGTCTCAGCATCGCCCAAATATTTCTGGCTAACGCGCCGAATAGCGGGTGGCATGGTGGCTGAGAATAGTGCGCGCTGACAGTTATCAGGTGTTTTAGATAAAATGGTCTCGACATCGTCGATAAATCCCATACGCAACATTTCATCAGCTTCGTCAAGAATGAGACCTTTGACTTCACTGAGATCAAGGCTACGACGGCGTAAATGGTCTAACATTCGAC
>CAJIZU010000034.1 GCA_905181925.1 gamma proteobacterium HTCC2207 | reverse complement strand
CAGATTCCCAATTGGGCGCAACGACCACTAAAAGTACCATTCAAACGAATGTAATGATCCAAGATGGCGAGCTGCTAGTCTTGGGTGGTTTAATTGAAGGTACCACCGGTGAAAGTGAGTCGAAGGTACCATTTCTGGGGGATATTCCCATTTTAGGTAACCTATTTAAATCATCAAATAATAGTGATCGAGAAAAAGTTCTGATGATGTTTATTCGGCCGACCATTATTCGCACGCCAGAGGACGCTAATAAATTATCTCAATCTAAGTTCGAACATTTAAAAACTCGCGATTTTGAAGGCAATAAAGATAGTGCTGTCGCCAGACAGTTGAAAGACTTTATTGAGCAAGGAAAGATATTAGACACCACAGAGTAATGCTAGGCGATGAGTATTTATTTACAGCATTTTGGGCTTAAGCGAGAGCCATTCTCGATTGTTCCTGATCCTGGATTTTTATATCCGAGCCATCAGCATCGTCAAGCAGTTGCACATCTAAAATACGGTCTTGATCGAGAGGGTGGTTTTATACTTCTCACTGGTGAGGTTGGCACAGGTAAGACGACGCTTACTCGAACAATGCTGCAACGTATTCCTGCGCATGTGCGTGTTGCCTATGTACTTAACAGCAAGCTTGACGAGTCAGACCTGTTAGCTAGTATTTGTAGTGAACTGTCCATTAAAATACCGACTAGAAAGAATGTATCCTTTTCTAAGGTTTGCATTGATGCGCTTAATAAAGACTTACTTGAGGCTCATGCTGCAGGTAAAAAAACGTTAATTGTCCTTGAAGAGGCACAAAATCTCAGTCATGACGTGCTGGAAACACTGAGGCTACTGAGTAACCTAGAGACAAATACTCATAAATTGTTACATATCTTACTGGTGGGGCAACCCGAACTGTTGGAGACGCTTGGGCAAGACAGGCTTCGGCAGTTAAATCAACGAGTAGTGTCGCGCTTCCATTTGTTGCCTCTAGATAAGGCTGAAATTGCAAACTATGTTAACCACCGGTTGCATCATGCGGGTGCAGGTGGGGCAGTTTTCGATCCTAATTGCGTTAATACCTTGTATAAATTGACCAAGGGCGTTCCTCGATTAATTAATTTAATTTGTCATCAAGCGCTGCTGGCTGCTTATTCGATGGGAACTAAAACGGTCTCCCCTAGACTAGTTAAACTCGCGTCTAAAGAAATTCTAACGGATTTAAGTCCAACTAATGGCGGCTCTAAGGTTTGGTTAGCTGCTGGATTTTTGGTATTAGCGATTACTATAACGCTCGTGCTTGTGCCAATAAAGGGTGTTGATTGGACCAGTAGATTAAATAGCATCAATAATAGTTCAGACAATTCCAGTGACGCGCCTATTAAAGAGATTAATAGGCAAAATGATGCGATTGAGCTCCAGGTACCAGTGATAGGCTCACCCGTTATTCAGGAAATAGCAGTAAAGACTCTGTTGGTTGGCAATGAATCAATGCAGCGGGATGATGATGTTGCTAGATCTGCAACGAAAATTGACGCCAATGTGCCGATTGAAACCGCTAATAATAAAGACAGTCGAGCGGCACAAAAAGCGAGCTACTCGAAAAATCCTCTTATCAATCTTCTTAAACGTTGGGGGATATCTGCATTAGAAGTCTACACTCTAGAGGAGCTCGATGAGCGTGCTGAGAGGTCTGGGCTGAGGTCGGTGCAGGTTGATAAGGCTACTCTATTTGGGCTATTAGAAATTAATCGTCCAGGGGTCGTGTTTCTGCGGGAGCAATTTGAGCTCCAGAAAAGTGCCCTTGTTGTGCAGATTGACGAGTCTACTGTGAGCTTGGTATCCCGTGGACAAATTACCGTGATGGATCAGCAGACATTCTTGGATAAGTGGACAGGGAGCTATCTGTATCTATGGCGATCACCCAGTTCTTTCCAAATATTAAAGCCAGGTGATGTAAACAAACCGGCGCTGGCTTGGCTGCAAACCAAGCTAGGGGTAGTTAATAGTGACATCGACGCACTAATTACTGGTGGCAATTACACCAAGGCTTTGCAGCAGCAGGTGACTGATTTTCAGCGGGTACAAACCCTTATTGCAGATGGTATTGTAGGCCGACAGACTGTCATGCGCTTGAATCAACTGACTGATCCGTTGTTACCAACACTGACTGGGGACGTTATTTAATGTCTTACATTCTTAATGCCTTAAAAAAAGCCGAGCGAGACCGTCTGAGGGAAGACCCTCAAGATTTAAATGATTTTGCCAGTGCTCATTGGGATCCATATCAACCGCCGCCCCAGAGTGCAGGATCACGATATTGGCTCTTAGCGTCAGTGGTATTACTAACAATGGGTCTGTTACTTGGCGGGCTTTTTAGTCAGCAGTGGAACCAGCTCCTCCCTTCTAACCCAAGTATTATTGACGCACCGGTTATTTCAGAGATTACTCCAAAGGTGGTTAAAATATTGGAGCGCCAGAACAATAAATCAATTTTAGAGAGTGAAGATCTTAGCGCGAAGGAAGTTTTAGCTCCCGATACTGAACTAGTGCCCGATTTTATTGTGGCTGGACATATGTTTATTACTGAGGGGTCTTCTTCGAATCGACTATTTATAGATGACCGAAGTTTTCGTGAAGGCGATATTCTAAATGAGACTTGGACTTTAGAAGCCATCAACCCAGATAACTTTGTTATTCGGGCTGGGGATCGAATTGAAATTCGGCCGTATCGCTAATCGGCAAAAACTTCCAGTAAAGAACTTTTACCGCGATCGAAGCGTTTAGCGCGTCGATAGGGGAACACGTCAACAACATACCCATCACGAATTTGTTCTTGAAGGTCAGTCCAGAAGGTAACGTCATAGAGTTCACTGTGGATCTCTTCAAACATTTTTCGTGCTTTAATATTTCCTGAGAAAAATAATCTAAATTCTTCTGGAAAGATATCATCAGGGCCCACCGTGTACCAAGTGCCCGACTGCATTTCCTCCTGCTCTGTCCGCGCCTGAGGGATTCTACGGAAATTACAATCAGTAAGTGTTGCGATCTCGTCGTAGTCATAAAAGACGACACGGCCATGACGCGTCACGCCAAAGTTTTTGAGCGGCATGTCACCAGGGAATATATTTGCAGCAGCCAATTGCTTTATGCAGTTACCATATTCTTCCATAGCATTCCGTATCTCAGAATCATCAGCACTCTCAAGAAAAATATTTAGGGGCGTCATATAGCGTTCGGTATACAGGTGTTTTATGAGAAGTTTGTCATCGCGAATCTCTATTTGAGAGGATGCAACCTTTTGTAATTCCTCGATGAGTTCATTAGAAAAGCGACTTAGGGGAAAAACAAGGTTATCGAATTCCTGAGTATCAGCCATGCGACCGATACGATCATGGCGAGATACGAGACGATATTTTTCTCGCACAATTTGGTGCGTGACTTCTTTGGGCGGCGCAAACTTATCTTTAATAATTTTAAAAACAATATTGTAAGAGGGCAGGGTAAACACAGTCATCACCATGCCTTTTATACCCGGAGCAACCACAAATTTATCGTTAGAGTTGTTTAGGTGGCCGACTAATTGACGATAAAATTCGGTTTTCGCATGCTTTGGAAACCCTAAAGCATTATAAATCTCATAGTTGAGCTTGTTAGGCACTAAATTTTTCAGGAAAAGTGCGTATTGATAAGGCAGAGGTGCATCGACCATAAAATGGTTTTGGGTAAAGCTAAACACAACGCTCAATTCATCGGCATTGAACAGAGCGGTATCAACATACAGCGCGCCTTGTTCATTATTTAGAATAACTAGTGCCATAGGGAATGTCTGATTACCATCCACTAGCCGTCCCACCATATAGGCCGCTTTACTGCGATAAAAAGTTGATTCCAGTAAATCGAATTTAATGGTCTCGGCCGCTCCCTTTAAATGGGGTACCATCTCTTGATTAAACACACTCATAATGCAGTCGAGATCTAAGTTCAGGTCTTCCATAGGCAGGGAGAACTCTGCTTCTTCGAGAATACGCTGAAAGGTGTCACGAAAATTTTCGCCCTCGTAGCGGACAAAAATACTGTATTCCGCTTCTGGCGATTCTATTAACTGCGATGAAATAACATAAATGATATCGTCACTAATCTTGTCATGGTCATGAATGTCGCTAAATACAGAATTAAAGAAAGTTTCAGCAATTTCAAAATTAGGAAAATTAAACACCAGCTGCGTGTAGGCCTTCTTCGCCTCACCCCAAAGTGTCAGGTTGGCGATATCTTTATTGGTAACCACTTCGAGATATTGAACAGTTTGGGCAACCTTATCTTTGTAAAGTTCTAAGCGCTCAACATTAGCTTGGCTCACTCCATGCCAGTCAGCTTTCTCAAACCGTGCTTTTGCGGTCAGGGTTGAATTGAGATAGTCGGCAAAATAGCTGCGAAACCCATTGAGTATGGTTTTCGCCATACGCCGAGCGGTTGAGTTATGTATCAGTGGTTGCAATGCCATGTTCTATGTCTCGTAGATATTCAATCTAACAGTTTTTTGAGATTATTAAGTTGCTGCTGATTATGTTTTTTAGTGGCCGGTAATTCTGGTAGTTCAGGAGTTGTGCTCGATTTTTGGATAACAAACTTTTCACCGGCTAAAACGCGGTCGCAGTACTGTTGGTAGATATCGCTAAAAACGGGCAACACTTTAGACTCAATCCCGTTGGCAAGCATATGCCAGCCAGCATCACGACCGGCGAAATAGACGGCTGGATGAGACCATTTCTGATCGGCTTTAGGGCTAATCTTATTGCAGGCCTCCTGATAGGCTTTCCTTGGATTTGGTAGCCCAGCAGGCATGCCCACATAACGGCAAGCATTCAGCATTTTGTGGAGTGTAGGTAAGTAATCACTTTCAGCAATAACCTTCTCTGCCGCGCCACAGATTGTTATTGGTGAGAAGTTATTTAACTTTTTGCACCACAGGTTCTTAGCTAGATTTTCAGATTTAGTGGTATCGCCAAAAGCACTATAGTACTGATTATGATAATTTACTTGAAACAGTGCAAAAACCTGGTTTATGGCATCAATCAGTTCGGGAGAAGCTTTGACGTCTTTAGGACGCCCAGCTGCGGTCGGTGAGTTTTTCGATGATACTCCGATCTCGGATGCGACCTTTTGAATGTCCTTGCTGTTTGCCATTGGAAGGTTCCGTTAATAATTTACTTTGATATGCCCACTGACGCTTAACATACTGTAAAAACTTGGTGCTCCATGATGACTGTGGCGTACCATTTTCTTGCCAGTATAAAACAAATTCTGGAATAGTTTTTTCAGCAAATGGACGGTTTATGTTGGCCATGTGTAAGACATCATAAACCGTTTCTTTAGGTTTCCAATTTGCAGGGATAACCCGGGGCATAGAATCTTGTTCCATCATTCCTGTGAAGAATTGCCATTGACGCCTAACATGCTGAATAAATTTTGAGTCCCAGGTACTCGATAACTCACCTCTATCCCGCCAGTACAAAATAAACTCGGGAATAGCATCCTCGACAAAGTTAGTATTAATACCACCTTTGCTGACTAAAATATCAAGGGCGTCGACTGAGGGTCGCCAATCTCCGGTGACAGAGACTTCTTTACGCCGTCTGTTATTGGTTGTTTCAGCCTGCTGCCACTGGCGCCACACCTCTTTAATATATTTTGATTCCCAGCTATGACGCGGCACATTACGTTCACGCCAATAGCTGACAAACTGCGGAATTTGCTGATGAGCGAATTCTCGCGTCACACCGAGTTGGCTTAACTGCCGGAGAGCGTCTTCACTCGGTTGCCAGCTTCCACCTATAGTTTTTGCTGTATGGGGTTTATTCGGTGGGACCGCGGCCTTCACTCCATTGGAGCGCACCATCGCCGATGCTGACTGAGTAGAAGACACCTCATTAAAGGCAAAGCGAAAATCTTGGTTTGCCGTAAACGGGCCGCCACCCAGCAGCAGCAGCCCCTTTTCATGCAGGCTTGATGACAAACGTCGCACATCAGTTTGAGCCCAAAAGGGCGCCAAATAAAGAATTTTGTTCGCGGACACAGTAACCCAGTCAAAACCACTACTTGCGATTGGATTGCCATGGCTCATACATTCCTGCAGAAGTTGCAATAAAACGGTCTCTTCCAGACCGATAGTTGCGGCTAAAGTGGGAGAAATGACAATAGGTTTTTCAGGAATCAACGACATGCTATCACCTTATCAGAAAGCTATTGCTCGAACGACATAAACTAACCATCGGAAGCACGAATGTTATTGGTCTAGCCTGTTTTAAAGTTTATCCGTGATATACCAGAACTATTTTAGCCAGGGTTATTACTGTACATAACCACAGTAATGAGCTTAAATACGTATAATGAATTAGGAATTTTTTATGGTGGCCAAAACAAAGTCAGCTTATGTGTGCAACGATTGCGGTGCAGATTATGGCAAATGGCAAGGTCAATGCAGTGAATGCAATGCTTGGAATACACTGTCTGAGGTACGCTTAGGTAGCCTCTCTAGAGGCGGGTCAACGTTGCGCTCGGGCTTTGCTGGCAATGTGGATAACGTTGTAAAAACGCTTGCTGACATTGCTCTTGATGAAATTCCTCGAATCAGCTCTGGTACGGGTGAATTAGATTTAGTGCTGGGTGGTGGTTTTGTCCCAGGATCTTGCGTTTTGCTGGGAGGTGAGCCAGGTGCAGGAAAGAGTACGGTTTTACTACAAACACTCTGCGCAATGGCCGAGAGTAATAGTGCTTTATATGTTACTGGTGAAGAATCACCTCAGCAGGTGGCCATGCGTGCCAATCGTTTGGGCCTGCCGACGCAGAAGTTGGAAATTATGGCTGAGACTTCAGTTGAAACTGTGTGTGGTATCGCTGAGAAAAAGCGGCCCAAAATTCTAGTCATTGACTCGATTCAGGTGATGCATATTGCTGAAGTAGCTTCTGCGCCCGGCAGTGTTTCTCAGGTCAGAGAAAGTGCCGCCATGCTGGTAAGATTTGCTAAACAGACGGGGACAGTATTGATCATGGTTGGTCATGTGACTAAAGATGGATCATTGGCAGGCCCCAAAGTATTAGAGCATATGATTGATTGTTCACTGATGTTAGAGGGTTCTAGCGATAGTCAATTTAGAACCTTGCGCAGTAATAAAAATCGCTTTGGCGCGGTTAATGAACTCGGCGTTTTTGCGATGACTGATAAGGGTCTGCGCGAAGTTCCCAATCCTTCAGCTATTTTTCTACAGCGCGGAGAAGAGGTGTCCTCGGGTAGTGTAGTAATGGTCGTCTGGGAGGGAACACGTCCTCTGCTAGTGGAACTGCAAGCGCTAGTCGATGATAGTCATCTGGGTAACCCGCGACGAGTAACCGTGGGTCTCGATCACAATCGCTTGTCGATGCTATTAGCAGTACTTCATCGTCACGGTGGCATATCGGTCGGCGATCAGGACGTTTTCGTGAATGTAGTCGGTGGCGTCAAAGTCTTAGAGACAAGTGCCGATTTGGCGTTAATACTCTCAGTCATATCCAGTTTTAGAGATAGTCCGTTACCTAAAGACCTGGTGGTTTTTGGTGAGGTCGGGCTGTCCGGTGAAATTCGACCCGTTGCTAATGGCCAAGAGCGTTTGCGTGAGGCCGCCAAACATGGGTTTAGTCGCGCTATTGTCCCCGCAGGAAACATGCCTAAACAGCCAATTAAAGGTATGACGGTCGTGCCTGTGCGAAAGGTGACCGAAGCCCTGGATGCGCTGTCTTAAGCCGTTGTTAATATGGATATATGTTCATCCTCAACCAGTAGCGGCTGTATGTGCAACAAGGCGACACGGCGCTCATCAGACGCATACCAAGCTTTCCAGTCCGCCAAACATTCCATTTGGATCAACGTATAGCGTATTTTAGTATCTTTTAGGTCTTTGAAAGACTTACTGGAAATAAACCCTTTGGCAGGTACAGCCGCCTGAATAATTTTTTGTGAGAACGCCTCATAAGTTGATTCCATCTGTGACGCCAAGGTTCTTTTTATTAACACTGCGAGCATTTTCTTACCAACTTTATGAATGAGGTAAGTATCATGCTAAATGTTGATTTATTAGTAAAGTTGTTTGACATCAGATCACCCCAGGGTTAGATTGCCAACTCTTGCTTCTGCAATAGGTTCTTGAGACTAAAAAACACCTTAGTTGATAGTTAAACGGGAAATCGGTGCGCGATAACGACAATGGTCGACGCTATTCCGATACTGCCCCCGCAACGGTAAATAAGAATATTTGATAGTAGTACCACTGTGCTTTGCATGGGAAGGTTATCAAGTAGAGCGAAAGCTCCCTTATGAGTCCGGAGACCGGCCTGTCGCTATGCAGACAAACCGCGGGGTGCGGTCTTGTGCTGATTGACAGTTTCTGTCCCTCTGCCTTTTTTATGTTCCTCGCATACTACAAAACCATTCACTCGGGTGAGAGTGTAAGAGGAAATTATGAAAAAAATACCCCTTCTGTCGTTAGCATTATTAGTTACTAATACATCATTACAGGCGCAAACTATCGCCGTCGATACAGACATTCAGGAAGTGCTGGTCAGCGCGTCTTTGGTCCCTATTGCAGTCAGCCGTTCAGGTAACGCCGTAACCATTATTGATAGAGAGCAATTAAAAAACCGTGCAGCGATAAGTCTCAGCAATATTCTTCGAGATGTTCCAGGTTTCTCTGTGAGTCAAGTTGGAGTCTTGGGCTCGCAAACACAGGTTCGTGTGCGTGGTGCTGAAGCCAATCATTTGCTTGTTACGGTGGATGGCGTTGAAGCAAATGATCCGTCCCAGGGTGATGAGTTTAGCTGGGGAACTCTAACCGCGTCGGACATAGAGCGTATTGAAATTATTCGTGGTCCACAGAGTTCTTTGCGAGGCAGTGATGCTGTTGCAGGTGTCGTGAATATTATTACCCGCAGTGCAGAAGAGTCGGGTGTCGGCTTTTTTGTAGAAAGCGGTAGCTGGTCTACCCACCACACTGGCTTCAACGTTGGCCACAAGCAAGGTGATTTTGATATTCGCTTTGGTGTGAGTCATGTTGAGTCAGAGGGTGATAATATCGCACGAGTAGGCGACGAAAATGACGGGTATCGCAATACTACTTTGAATCTTAAGTCAGGCTTAAAGTTGAGTGATCAAATGAGCGTTTCATTTGCTGCTCGGGAATCTGATGGTATGAATCAATTTGATGCCGATAGCGATTTTGATGGCATTATTGAGGACCAAGACAGGTTGTCGGAATTTGAAAATAGCACTATGCGCTTGCAAGGAGACTACGTCTCTAAGGACGGTGCTTGGCAGCACAAAATCCTGGTTAGTCGATCACAAAGTGATAATGCCGCTTTTGCCGAAGGTGTGCAGGGTAATGTCACTGCATCCACTAAAGACCAATATCAATACACTGGATCTCTCTCTTGGGATCAGGGTGCTCAGACCCTTTCGGTTTTAGTTGAGCGAGAACAAGAAGACTGGACGCAACAAGGCGAAATCTCATGGGGTATTTATGATCCAAATCAAGACCGTGAGCGCAATACTGATAGTTTGGCTATTGAATATCGAACTGATATTAGCGACCAATTAACACTGGCGGCGAGTGGTCGGCATGATGACAATTCTGAGTTTGATAGTGCAAAGACATTTAGAGCAGAAGCGATTTATCAGCTATCAGAAAAAACACGTCTTCGCAGTGCAGTTGGCACGGCGGTAAAAAATCCAACATTTACTGAGCGCTTTGGTTTCTATACTAACTTTATTGGCAACCCAAATCTAATTCCTGAAGAGTCTACCAGTTGGGAGTTGGGCGTTGATAGGCAAGTTATGGACGGCGATGCTACTTTATCCGTTACTTTATTTGATGCAGAGTTAAAGAATGAAATCGATGGATTTGTCTACGATCCAGTCACCTTTGCTTACACTTCTAGCAACATTAATGGCATTAGTGACCGCAGAGGGGGTGAGATAAGTGTCGCGGGAAATATTTCTAACTCTTTATCACTTTCAGGCGCCTATACATACACTGACTCAACGAGTGATGATTCCACTAGAGAAGTGCGACGACCGAGGAATACTGCGAGTATAAATTTAGGGTGGCAGGTCGCTAACAACCTTTATTTGAATACTAATATTCAGTTTA
>CAJIZU010000033.1 GCA_905181925.1 gamma proteobacterium HTCC2207 | reverse complement strand
GTGAATGGTCCAGAGAATTGCCAAACATATAATTGCCACGCCTCGTCATAGCCGGACCAGCAATCACATTCTCGCTAGTCGCCTCCTCAATAAACCCTGCCGGCGCAATTAGCGGGACACCTTGATATTTCGCTGTTTGCTCATTGGTGATGGCCAAAATACCGCCAAAATGGTCAGCATGACTGTGCGTGAAAATCACACCAGTCACTTTAATTTTACCCAAATGTTGCTCAGCAAACTCCATAGCGGCAGCGGTAGTCTCTAAGCTCGTGAGGGGGTCAACTACAATCCAGCCATTATCACTCTTGATAAGCGTGGTATTAGCCAGATCAAAACCGCGCAACTGATAGATACCCTCGTCTACCCTGAACAAGCCGCGAATATTATTTAGCTTGGCTTGCCGCCAAAGGCTCGGGTTAACCGTCTCAGGCGCATCACCTGAGACAAACGCATAACTCCCAGGATTCCACATGGTGTCACCCTGCTGGTTACGCAGCTCATTGTTGGGTGCACTCGCCACCAAACCGCGTTTAGCATCAACAAAATCTTGCTGATCTGTAAAATCTAAACTCTCAGCCATGCGCTTATTACTCGCGATGGTATGAACGCTTGCTTGCGACTTTTCTTTATTAGACTGCTGAATAGAGGGTTCGCACCCGACAAATAGTAACGAAGAGGCAAATATGACTACGGTTCTAAAAATTCTGACTTGAATCAGCATTACAACAGGACCTCAAATATTGGACGTATAAAACACATCGTGATGTACCAATTGTGACACCAGCCCTGTAATAATGTAAACCGCCTAAAGCGCTTGAACGTTGATTTCTACCTTAAGCCGGTTCAAATCATAAATTACATAATGGTCGCCCTGCAGCGTCAAAATGTCCTGCTCAGTCCACTCTCTGAAAATTTTATTAACTCGCTGCCGTGAACCCAAGCAAAGCATCATCTAAAAAGCCTTTATTTCACTAACTTCATCCGCGTCGATTGTTGTGCGGATTAAATATTTAGGGGCAAAAAAATACCGCGCCATCTACAACGGCGCGGCATTTTAATAGCTAAAAGTGATGTCGTTAAGCTTGCATAGCAGCCATGGCTTTCATGACAAACTTTTCAGTCTGTTTACCACCTGATTCTAGTGCTTTGTGATTGGTGTTGTCTGAGAGCTCATCCCATTTAGCAACAATAGCATCCGGATTTTGGCTTTCTACCGGCATAAAAATACCATCGGTCTCATACATGCTTGCGGTTGCGTAACCACCAGCGCCAGCACAAAGAATTGTTCGAGTAGGTGCTTTTTCATCGCATAGTACGATAGCGCCCGCTGTTACTGACTCAGCGGTCATTAGTTCTAGCATTGCAGGGGGTAACAAATCTTCGGTCATGCGAGTGCCCGCAGTGGGGGCCAATGCATTGACATGGATACTGTTCTTACCGCCCTCAAGAACTAAAGTATTCATGAAACCCAGCACTGCCATTTTCGCTGCGCCGTAGTTAGTCTGACCGAAGTTACCATACATACCACTGGATGAGGTCGTCATGACAATTCGACCATAATTTTGCTCACGCATGATGTCCCAAACGGCCTTGGTACAATTCACCGAACCCATCAAATGAACGTCCATGACCAATTTAAAATCAGCCAAATCCATTTTACTAAACGACTTATCACGCAAAATGCCGGCATTGTTGATCAAAATGTCAACACGGCCCCACTTCGCCATTGCCTGAGCAACCATGTCCTGTACTTCTTCAAATACAGCAACATTGGCGCCGTGAGAAAATGCTTGTCCACCGTTTGCTTCAATTTTGGCAACAACTTCCATAGCCGCATCCGACGAGGCACCGGTGCCATCGCGAGCGCCACCAAGATCATTGACAACAACTTTTGCTCCTCGTTCAGCCAATGCAAGCGCATGTGAACGCCCTAGCCCGTTTCCTGCGCCAGTGACGATTGCTACCTTACCTTCAAAATTAATACTCATTATCTACCTCTTCTTCGTCGTGTTTTTATAAAATTAATTAGCCATTTGTACGCTTAGCCACTCAGCAACCAGCGCGGGCTTATCTCCGCCTTCTATTTCAACCGTAATATTCATTTTAAAGTCGTACTGCCCAGGACGTTTTTCAGTAATTTCCATCACCGTGGCATGACAACGTATCTTACTGCCGACACGCACCGGAGCCACAAAACGTACCTTATCAAAGCCTTTATTGACCCCCATGTAGATGCCTTCAATCAATAAATTGTAGCTCTCAGAAAAGTAAGACAACATAGATAACGTAAGAAACCCATGAGCGATAGTGCCACCAAAGGGCGTCTTTGCAGCGGCTACCGGATCGATGTGGATAAACTGGCGATCAATTGTACACTCAGCAAATTCATTAACTTGCTCTTGGGTGACTTCAAACCAAGGTGTCGGCTCACAAACGTGTCCAATATAGTTCCCGATTTCGCTTTTATTAATCATCTGTGGCATTGTACTTTCCCTCTTTCAGTGTAAATAAAAATCCCTAACAAACTCTGTAACTTGGGATAAAAACGACATTTAAACTAACAAACATCGACGAGTATTCTAAAAAAACAAGGCCCAGATGTTATCACAGATAATCGGTTTAGTAGCGCTGTAATATTGACTATGGGGTCTCGTTATAAACATACTTAAATGACTTAAATACCTTCGTTTTAATCGCGTCATTCACCTACTGGGCATCCCGAAAAATGGGTATTTAACTGGCAAAAAAAGGTCTAACCAAAAACGGCCAAGAGCAAAACCTCTTGGCCGTTCTTTATAGCGTCTATCTATACTTTACCAGCCGCACTGCTGATCTTTATTTTGCACCTTTAGCCAGTCATTAAGCGGTCCAAAATAGTCAATAATTGCACTGCCATCCATGTCCGGCTGACCGGTCATTGCTTGCATTGCTTCAGGCCAAGGCTTGCTCTGTCCCATAGCCAACATATCACCTAACTTTTTACCGGCTGCTTTGTTGTCGTAGATTGAACACTCATGCAAAGGACCTTCAAAGCCTGCCTCATCGCACAACGACTTATGAAACTGAAACTGCATGATAAAAGACAAGAAATAACGAGTGTACGGGGTGTTGCCAGGAATATGGTACTTAGCACCTGCATCAAAATCGGCCTCAGTACGTTCTAGCGGCGCGGCTATACCTTGATACTCTTCGCGTAATCGCCACCAACCCGCATTGTAATCCTCCGGCGCTATCTCCCCGGAAAAGACCTGCCAACGCCATTCATCAATCATTTTTCCAAAAGGCAGAAAGGCAATCTTTTGCAATGCCATTTTCATCTGTTTATTAATCGTCGCCTCGTAGCCCTCAACGGTCTCGCCGATTAAACCCTTTTTCTTAAGGTATGCCGGTGTCATTGAGAGCTGGATGGTGTCGCCAATCGCTTCGTGGAAACCGTCATGCGCCCCACCCTTAAATACCGAGGGCTGATCCTTGTACATCAGATAGTAGTAAATGTGTCCCAACTCGTGGTGCAGTGTTTCGAGTTGCTCCTCATTAATTTCTACACACTGTTTAATACGCGGATCATTACCATTATCGATATCCCAAGCACTAGCATGACAAACAACGTTACGGTCTCGTGGTTTTTTGATCATCGAGTTCTTGTAAAAGCTATCAGGCAGTGATGGCAGCCCAAGTGAGGTAAAAAAGGCTTCAGCAGTCTTAGTCATTTGTAACTCATCGTACCCCTGATCCACCAAGGCTGACGTAACGTCAAGTGATGCTACGCCACTATAGGGTTCTGCAATGTCATAAATATTATCCCAAGTTTGCGACCACATGTTGCCCAGTAGATGCGCAGGAATCGGTCCTTCATTAGGCACTTTTTCAGCGCCGTATGTTTCGCTCAAACGACCCCGAACGTAGCAGTGAAGCTCATCATAAAACGGTTTTACTTCACCCCACAGACGCCTAGACTCTTCAACAAAAACCTCACTTTCCATATCGTAACCGCCCTGCCACAGGTCGGCCAAATTGGTATAACCAAAGTCTTTAGCGCCCTGATTACCAATCTCTACAAACCGCTGATACTCTTTGCGGTATGGCGGAGACACTTGACGCCAACCCTGCCAAACATCAAGTAATTCATCATAGTCCCTTGACTGCGCTAACACTGACTCCAGCTCTTGCAACTCTCTACACACACCGGCGGCATTGCAGTATTGTCCAGACCCATATTGACCTTCCATATTAGTTAAAATAGCCGACAGTTCAGTGCGCAGAGCTGCGTCATTTGGCGCTGGTGCGGAAGACCCTCTCAATATCAACTCGATAGCCCGTGCTGTCTCCGTATCCATGTCGGCATCACGAAATTGTTTAGCCTGTTTGACCATGCTACTTTGAAAGGCCAGAGATCTCTCTCCAGCTTTTCTGGCCAATATAGCGGTATCAGGGGTGATGTAAGTATTGCGAACCCACTGCGCTGCGCTAGACTCTTCCTCGAGGAGCGCTCCTTCCGCCTGTATTCTTGCCACAAACTGCTTAGCGGTCTCACTGGTCTTCTCTTTCATGGTTGCGTTTTCACCACAGGCACTCAATAGCAATGCCATAGCAACAGCGATAATAATTTTTCCTTGCATAGTTCTCTCCAATCCTCAGTTTTTAGTCAGCGCCATGCATCATTTTGGTAATTACCGGCGATATCAGTAACATCAGCACAGAAATACCCAGTGCAATGAAGCCAACCTGAGAGTAAACCTCGATATAACCCGCCTTTGCTGCTGCCACATTGGTCATTTGACCGCCTATGGTCTCAGCACCGGTGGTGCGTGCAATAACCCCGGCGAGAAAGTTGGATAATCCCGAGTAAAGGAACCAAGCACCCATGGTCATGCCGACAATGCGCGCAGGCGCCAATTTAGTCACCGCCGATAAGCCAACTGGCGATACCATTAGCTCACCCATGGTGTGAATCCAGTAAATCAAGAAAATAAAGATAACCGGCGTCAAACCGACTTCACCAGAACCCTTCATACCTCCGACCAAGGCGAGGAAGCCAAGACCCGCCATTGCAACACCTAGAGCAAATTTAACTGGTGTTGAGGGGTTTAGATTACGCCTAGCCAGCCAAATCCATAGCCAAGCCACAAGTGGTGCAAATATGAAGATATAACCTGCATTTAGTGACTGAAACACGGGGCCCGGAACAGACCATCCAAAAATGGTGCGATCAACCAGTCTTGCCGTTAATAAATTTAGCGATGATCCCGCTTGTTCGAACAGCGCCCAAAAAGGAATCTGAGCAAGGATAAAGTAAATGGCGGCCAGCATTCTTGAACGCTCATCACCATGCAACTTAGTCAAAGAGTAACTCACCATTCCAACCAGCATGATGATACCTATTGGGCCCAAAATACCGCCAACTAGCTCTTCGTTCATCACCAACAGCATGGAGACCGCAATAATGGCCAAGCCAACCAAATAACACATCCATTCCACATTAATGAACAAGAATACTTTTTCTTTTAGCTTTTCAACTGACGGCGGCTCTGCCTTGCCTTCCAACCAGCTCTGGCAGGATAAAAATACCACCAAACCGACCAGCATGCCTATGCCAGCTAACCCAAACCCGTACTTCCATCCATGCACAATACCGAGATAACCACAAAAGATTGACGCTAAAAATGCGCCCATGTTGATACCCATATAAAAAATTGTAAAACCAGAATCACGACGTGAATCACCAAAGCCATACAGCGAACCAACAATGGTTGAAATGTTTGCTTTCAAAAAACCAACCCCGGCGATTAGCAAGGCCAGAGACAAATACAACATCATTAGATATCCCTCCTCGGTCTCTACGCTCATCGTAAATTGGTCTCTTGGAATGACCGCGGGTAAGTCAACGGTCTCTGGCTCTGCGATCAACATATCGGTTTCGGTAAAAGTCACATAGGATGTTCCTGAATCGGAAATAATCAACTGCTTAGCATCACCACCGCGGGCATCAAGACTAATTTCATATTGAGTATCGTTATACTCCAGCAATTGCCTCGAGCCACTGCCCTCAAAGGTCATTCCAAAGTGACCCAATGTTAATAAAATAGCGCCAAAAGTAACCGCCTTTCGTGCACCGAGGTAACGGTCTGCCAGCGAACCACCAATAATAGTCATCACATACACCAAAGCAGTGTAAGCACCGTAAAGCAGACTTGATCTTTCATCAGAAAAAAGAAAATGCTGGGTGAGATAGATCACCAAAAGCCCGCGCATCCCATAATAGGAAAACCGCTCCCACATTTCGGTAAGAAATAAAATAACCAAACCACGAGGATGCCCCATGATGGTTTTTTCGTTGAGTGAACTATTATTTGCTTGCGGTGTATCCATGGATTCAATCCCTGCGCTAGATAGTTAGTTTCGTGTCGTTAAGGCAAAACCAGCCGCCCTTAAAATCAGCCGAAACCTTATCACAGTCTAACGCAGGGTGTAACCATCCTGAGCCATCTACATCGGCTCAAATTCGACTAAATATCTTACTCTGGCGCAGATTCAGGCTGGTACTTATAATAGCCCTCAAAAGGTATCATCAGGTGAGCATAGTCTGATCCCTTGAACATTTGATAGGGAGCTCCGACGTTAAAGTCAGTTGGAAAATTAGCAATAGTTGCCGGATCCCTAGGCATTAACATCAGATGCGGGCCAGACTCAATCCAATGCCCATGCTTCATCGCCATACCCTTGTCACCTCCAGGCATATTGTTATCCTCACCCGTATCACCGTGCAACATCCAAATGTAAGCATCTCGCTCCATCACCGGCT
>CAJIZU010000032.1 GCA_905181925.1 gamma proteobacterium HTCC2207 | reverse complement strand
CACTCATATTAACCGCTTCACCCACCTGAATAACACCTACCATGGCCATCATCGCATGCGGATCACATTGATACACATAAACCCCTTCAGTATCCAGAGTAATGCTTACATCTTGGCTGAGCGCGCTAGCCCAAGAAGATGCGCCATCAGGAATCATACCGTCAATAGTGGCTGAATTATGCGCCATATCTACCGCTTTAAAATGGATGGTATCTCCTTTTGAAACCTTGATGACCGCTGGTTCAAAAATCATATTCCCACCGTCACCCGAATTAAGCATCTTCACAATATGTTCTGACCCTTCTGACAAGCTAACCTTTTGGACCTCAGCCTGACTTGACCCAGCATCCACCATACTAACTTGCCCTGCCATCATTACGCTGCCTACAGGAGCGGTAATCTTATCCACCTCAGCTTTCTGGCTAGCAGTTAACTCAAAGTCAGACTCACCGGCGCCGCACCCGACTAAAAGTGTGCTAGTTAAAACTAAAAATGCAAAAGGGTGTAAGTGGCTCATGAACTGCTCCGATAATAATAAATATAGTATTGTTAGCGTTCTTATTAGTAGAACGAAAGATGGCGGCATTATACATAGGTCGGACTAAATTCTCATTACAGAAAATAACTTAACAGTGCCTAACCCAAGCGGCGAAGACCAACGGCTTGGCGTAAGCTAGCTATCAGTTCTGCACTATGCAAACGTGCCTTCCCTGCCCCTTGATGCAGAATAGCCTCAACATCACCTGAATTAGCCATTAATGCCATATATTTCTCTCTAGGCTCTTCAAGCTGTTGATTAATCAATTCAAATAATTGTTTCTTAGCCTCGCCCCACGCTATTCCGTTAGCAAATGCATCTCGCATTTCAGCGGTCTGCTCTGCCGTTGCGAAGGCCTGCCATATTTGAAAGACGGCAGAATCATTCGGATTTTTGGGCTCTCCAGGCTCGAGAAGATTAGTTTTGATCTTATTAATATGTTTTTTGAGTTGTTTCTCAGTTGAAAATAATGGGATAGTATTGCCATAACTTTTGCTCATCTTACGACCGTCTAATCCTTGTAAAATAGCCATTTCTTTATCGACCTGGGCCTCAGGAAGAACAAAGTGCTCGCCATAGTGATGATTAAAACGCTGCGCTATATCTCTTGCCATCTCAATATGCTGAATCTGATCACGCCCTACCGGAATTTTATGAGCATTGAACATCAGAATATCTGCCGCCATTAATATCGGATAACTGAATAGTCCCATATTGATTCCAAAATCAGCATCATCACCATTGTCCTCATTTGATTGGACAGCGCTCTTATAGGCATGCGCGCGATTGACTAACCCTTTTGCGGTCATACAGGTCAGCAGCCAGGTAAGTTCAGGGATTTCTGGTATGTCCGATTGACGATAAAATGTCACGTTTGCTGGATCTAGTCCTAGCGCTAACCAAGCTGCTGCAATCTCAAGAGTCGACTGATGAACGATAGCTGGATCCTGGCACTTTATCAGCGCATGGTAATCCGCCAGAAAGAAAAATGAGTCGAACTCACCACTTAAACTCGCCTCTACTGCGGGTCGAATGGCACCAACATAGTTGCCAAGATGCGGGGCACCAGAAGTCGTAATACCTGTTAAGACGCGTTGTTTACTCATAAATAATCTGCCATCCAAATATAATTCTATGATACTCCGTAAGCAATGTTACTCAACATCAACAATATTGCTTGCAGTGCTATTAAAAAATGCCACCAAAACCTTAGATAACCGAAGCGGATCTTCAGTGCCGGTCATTTCTCGGCATGAGTGCATGGCAAGCTGTGGAATCCCTACATCGAGGGTTGCTACTCCGAGTCTCGCGGACGTTATTGGCCCAATGGTACTACCACATCCCATATCATTGCGTGATACGAAAGACTGTACCGGTACATTAACTGTTTCACAGAGTTGCTTAAATAGGCTTGAGGTTAAACTACTCGTTGCATACCGTTGCTTGACATTAACCTTGACCACGGGGCCTCCGTTCAACGCAGGCATATGAGCACTATCATGCTTTTGAGGGAAATTAGGGTGCGTTGCATGTGCGTTGTCACAGGAAATCATCAATGATTTACTAATCACACGACTCACCGTGGCTACTGTTTGATCCGCACCACACAAGCGCGCGGTTATTGCCTCCAAAAATGGACCATCGGCGCCAATAGCAGAGACACTGCCGACCTCTTCGTGATCATGACAGACTATCAGACAGGTCTGTTCAGCATTATTATTAATAAGAGCCTGGATACCGACGAAACAACTTAGCAGATTATCCAGTCGCGCCGATGCAATGAACTCATTTTGTAGACCAACCACAGCGGCACGTTGAGTGTCATAAAAACACAGTTCATAGTCGATAACCTTCTCGTCATCCTTTAAAAACTGGTCGGACAGTAATTCTCTAAAGCTCGCACAGCTACCAGATACCTGCATCAATATAGGAGGAATATCAGTCTGCGCATTAACCGAGTGTCCTGTATTTGCCTCACGATCCAGATGTATCGCCAAACTCGGAATTGTGGCCACGGCACGTTTAAAATCAACTAGCGTTTGCTTCAGGTTTCCAGAGGCATCTTGATAAACAATACGGCCCGCAATAGACAGATCTCGATCGAACCAAGGGTTTAGTAGTGCGCCCCCATAAACTTCAACGCCCAGTTGAAGGTAACCTTGCTTAGTTATTTCAGGCTGGGGCTTTACCATCAAACAGGGGCTATCGGTATGTGCACCGACCATCTTAATACCAGTATCCAAAAGCGACGCTTTACCCACGATAAATGCAATCATTGATGATCCGTTGCGCGTCACAAAATGTCTACTGCCAACTTCCAGCGCCCATTCATCATCTTCACTTAGCTCAGTAAAACCCTCATTCTTGAGCATTGATGCCATTGAAGAAACCGCATGAAACGGTGTTGGTGAGGCATCCAAAAATTGGGTTAATGCTAGATTGAATTTTTCTTTATCTTGAAACATCATGACCTCTTATACGGATAGTAAATGGTATCTCTTAGGAGACACTATTGTAGAAGATTTGCAGTGGATCTAACACGCCAGCCAACATCAAGACTGAAGCCTCGCTAAAAGACTTGATGTGTCCCATCGATCACCCCCTAAATCCTGTATTTCGGAGTAATAACCATCAATCAACTGAGTAACAGGTAAGGCGCTGCCATTGCGCTTTGATTCCGCCAGAGCGAAAGCAAGATCTTTGCGCATCCACTGCACGGCAAAACCATGCTCATACTGGCCTGCCAGCATCGTCTGGTAACGATTTTCCATTTGCCATGATTGAGCGGCACCTTTAGAAATCACATCAACAACCTGATGAGCATCAAGTCCTGCTCGTTGTGCGAAGTTCAATCCTTCTGCCAACCCTTGCACTAAACCCGCAATACAAATTTGGTTGACCATTTTACACAGTTGCCCACTACCAACAGGGCCGAGCAAATTCAGTGCCTTTGCATAGCAATTAATGGCGTCAGTAACACGGTTAAAAATAATCTCATCACCACCACACATAACCGTTAGCTGGCCATTTTCAGCACCTTGCTGCCCACCCGAAACTGGCGCATCAACGAACTCACAATGGTGTTTTTTAGCCTTAACTGCAAGCTCCTTAGCCAACTCTGCAGAAGTAGTAGTATGGTCAACGAGAATGGCCCCTTGCTTAATACCCGAGAGAATACCTTTTTCGCCGCACACTACCTCTAGGACATCATTGTCATTACCAACACAAATAAATACTATTTCCGCATCCGCAGCAGCAGTACTGGGCGATGAAGCTATAGAGCCTGCATAGGTATCTAACCATTTTTTAGCAACGGGCGTCGTCCGGTTATACACAGAAACTGAATAGCCATTTTTTGATAGCCACCCAGCCATCGGGAAACCCATTACGCCAAGACCAATAAATGCGACTTTCTTGTTCATAGTTTATGCATCTCTTATACGTTTTCTCTTCTGCCAGGCATCAGCACCTCGGAGGTAAACTAAATCCACTGCACTTATAGAGACAGTCTGGTTGTTGCGATAACGTGATACGGCGATATCAAGAAGATCTATTGCATCAGGGAAGATATGCTTAAGTGTACCGGACCAGACTGTACCAGATGCCAACAGAGCTTCTCCATCACCAACAGTTATCTCAGGGGAAAGCGTTTCGACCCATTGCTTGGCATCCGTAGCCGTTAGCAATCGATCACTGAATTCGTTAGCAACAGCACCATTGTGGTCGATAATGTAGCAACCACAATTAAATTCTCCCATTCGAGCATCAAGTATCGACATGACTCTCAATGTTTGACCAGGTTTACTGGGACATTGTGCATGAGCCGTCTTACGCATGTACGTGGCCACCATAATTTCTAGCGAGGACACTGGGATAACTGGGATATCGAGACCAAACGCGAGACCCTGCGCCGCAGCAAATCCAATACGCAGGCCAGTGAATGATCCCGGTCCTATCGCAACCCCAATAGCATCTAACTGATTGGCCTTAAGGCCTACTTCCGACAGTACCGATTCAACCATTGGCATCAATAATTGTGTATGTGAGCGCGGCTCTTCTGCGTAACGAGATACCGTGCCCAAGGAACAGTGAACAGCTACGGAACAGGCCTCGGTTGATGTTTCGATAGCTAATATTGATGCCATTGTGATTTCCTAACCCTTCGTTTGGAAAACTAAAAAACACTTGACGGATTTACTCTACCTCTTAAACCAAAGTATGCCATGAATTAAAGCCATCTCGGTAGAGATTGATTGTTAGAGCGAGAGCGTCAAGCCCAACCTAATTATTGGGCCTTACATATTATTGCAGCGCTGAGACTAACCTTGCTTGAACGTCCGCGAGCAAACCAAGGCCGTCTACGGTAGAAAATCTTGGGGCTGGGTTATCTGACGCGGCTAGTTCCGTGTAGAACTGCACGAGAGGCTGCGTTTGCATATGATAAACAGATAATCTATTGCGCACTGTCTCTTCCAAATCGTCCGGACGTTGCATAAGCGGTTCACCGGTCTCATTGTCCATACCGGTAACAGTAGGAGGATTGTGATGGATATGATAGATGCGGCCCGACCCCTCATGAACTCGACGACCACTTAATCGAGAGACAATCTCATTATCTTCGACCCGAATCTCAACCACTGCGTCAATGACAATTCCTGCATCAATAATTGCCTGCGCTTGAGGAATAGTCCGAGGAAACCCATCTAACAAAAATCCACGTTCACAGTCGCCTTGAGAAATACGTTCCTTTACCAGCGATATGATCAAATCATCCGACACTAAACCACCGGACGCCATTATTCCCTTAACTTCGAGCCCGAGCGCGGAACCCGCTTTAACCGCTGCACGCAACATGTCTCCAGTGGAGATTTGCGGCACTGAATACTGCTCAGTAATAAACTGCGCTTGGGTACCTTTACCTGCACCGGGCGGACCTAACAATATGACTCTCATTAGCGTAATTCCTAAATTCTCTAGCGGTTTTTCCACTTTAAAGGAGTATCGAACACCAAAGATGGCACGTATTTGGTGAAGAACATCTAATTTTTTGTTCGACTAACCGAACACTGGAAGTGAACTCTTAATCGGCCGAGTACAATACACTTAATGCCATAATCGAACAAGCCTGAGATTACTCAAATAGCACTGCAAATACGCTAGATTACTAAGATAAATGTGACTCTGATCGTTTGACTTTGCCCCACAGTAATTCTAACTGATCCGCAGAATGATCCTCAATTTTCGTTTTTCCAGTTAATAGTTCCATCGACTCGAAACGTCGTTTAAACTTCTGGTTAGCACCGCGCAGCGATGTTTCAGGATCTAGTTTCAAATGACGAGCCAAATTAACACAACTAAACAATAAATCGCCTAATTCGTCAGCCATACGGACTTTATCTCCACGCTTAATTTCAACTTCTAGCTCGATAACCTCTTCATTAATTTTTTCAATAACAGGCTTTATATCTGACCAGTCAAAACCAACATTAGCAGCACGTTTTTGGAGCTTTAATGCCCTATTTAATGCCGGTAACGCTAAAGGAATATCATCCAGTGTTTTTCCGACGCCCTTGTCAGTCCTCTCTTGACGCTTAATTTCTTCCCATACTCTTTTGATCTCAACGATCTCTGCATCTGCCAAACTTACTCTAGAAGACTCAATCGTACCCTCTGGGAACACATGCGGGTGTCTTCGAATCAATTTTTGAGTAATGGTACTAATAATGTCATCAAAGCTAAATTGGCTTTGCTCTTCAGCTAACTGACTATAGAAAATAATTTGAAAAAGTAAGTCGCCAAGTTCCTCGCTGAGGTGGCTCATGTCATCTTGTTCAATGGCATCAACAACCTCATATGCCTCCTCAATGGTATGACTAGTTAGTGATTGAAAGTTTTGCTTTAAATCCCACGGACAACCGCTTTTAGGATCTCGTAAGCGCCGCATTAAGTAGCGCAGATCTTCAATACCGTATTCTGTTTTTTGATTATGATTCATGGTCTAGTCAAAGGTCCTCAATCAGATTCGACATTCAAGCATAAATGCCTGAGGACAGGTAACGGTCCCCTCGGTCGCAGATAATAGTGACAATAACCGCGTTATTTAGGTGTTCACTCAGTCTTAATGCCGCAAATACTGCACCACCCGCTGAGGCACCACAAAATATTCCTTCCTCTTTAGCCAATCTACGCATTGTCTCTTCTGCGTCATGTTGAGAGACATCTAGCGTTTTATCAACTCTCGCTGCGTCAAAAATCCCTGGCAAGTAAGCTTTGGGCCAGCGTCGAATACCTGGAATAGAGGCTCCCTCTTCTGGCTGGAGGCCGACAATTTCAACTAAAGGATTTTTCTGTTTGAGATAGGCTGAGACGCCCATGATAGTGCCCGTTGTACCCATAGAACTAACAAAGTGAGTCACCGTACCCGCGGTATCTCTCCATATCTCAGGGCCAGTACCCTGAAAATGCGACAAGGGATTATCAGTGTTATTGAACTGGTCAAGGACCCTACCAAGCCCTTCGGCCTGCATTTTTAGCGCCAGATCGCGTGCGCCTTCCATGCCTTCATCACCACTTACCTCAATGAGTTCTGCGCCGTAAGCTCGCATTGCCATTTTGCGCTCCATGGTAGCAGTGGCCGGCATAATTAAGGTCATTTTGTACCCCATCATAGCCGCAGCCATAGCAAGTGCAATGCCAGTATTACCGCTGGTCGCCTCAATGAGATGGTCGCCAGGTATGATTTCACCCCGCGATTGGGCATTCATAATCATACTCACTGCAGGCCTATCTTTGACACTACCCGCAGGATTATCTCCTTCCATCTTAGCAAGGATAATATTCGAGGTATTACCAGGCATCCTCTGAAGTCTCACCAGACGAGTATTACCGATAGATTGGTCAATTGAGGGAAAATCCATAATCGTTCCTTGTACTCTCTAAAACCGGAGGCTAAAAGTAATCATAGAAAGTTAGCTCGATAGTAGCGCATAAGCAATGGCATACTTTCGCTCATCAGAGATGCTCAGCAGTACTTTTTGGACTGACTTCTCACTGGCAATCTGCGCAGCGCCCGCCGACAGGCTTACTAACGGAGCACCTTTTTCGTCATTACTTATGGTCATATCTTGAAAGCTTACACCATGGCCTATTCCAGTACCTAAAGCCTTAGCGACGGCTTCTTTAGCTGCAAAACGCTTTGCTAGAAAAGCGGCCTTTTGATGACTTATCTGATATTGATCTTGCTCACTGACCGTTAAAATACGTTTAACGAACGCGTCACCTTGGCGATCTAACACGTCTGCGATTCTGGCAATTTCTACAATATCGGTACCAATACCTATGACCATTATAAAGAGTCCTTGGAGGGGTAATCGACAGCTTTCTCAACACGCATTAAATGCTGCCTATAAAGCTCTCGGCTATGTAATTTTTGTCCGCCAAGGTAAAAGTCTATCACGCTGCGTAAAAGCTGTTTGGCCATTCTCGCGACCGAAATTTGATCGAATTCACGAGCGGCAAAGGCCATAATATCCGACCCTTGATAGACCCCGGGTGCTATTTTATTTTGCTGTAAACACTCCACTAAACCTCGCTCCGGAATATAGTTATAAAGCTTATCACTCATTAACGGGGTTCCATCAACGGCCTCAATGTCTAGCACTAAACCGTAACCGAGCTCTTCAAGCAAGCACATCTCTAAATCTCTGAGTTGCTTCTCCTCAGATAGGCCAGCACTTAATTGGCCGAGGAACTTTTTGTATTGTTGAAACAGATACTCATGAGGATCATGCTCATGTAGCAATCGATAAAAAAGCTCATTCACATAAAGACCTGTAAATAGACAGTCACTCTCCAAGAAGACCGGTGCATACATCGCATCCGCTTGAGTAAGAGTCTTTAAATCGCCGCGACCCTGCCAGCTAAACTGGTGTTCGGTATAGGGAAAAAGAGCTCGACTAATGCCCTTTTTATTAGGTTTTCTGTATCCTTTCGCAACACAGCGAATACGCCCATGATGCACGGTTAATAAGTCGACTAACAGGCTAGTCTCACGGTAAGGCGTGGTATGGAGAACGAAACCCACTTCACCGTCAACCCTCACCGTAGTTTACTCATCCATGTAACCCAAACTACGGAGTGCCCGCTCATCATCAGACCAGCCACTACGAATTTTGACCCAAGTTCTAAGCATGACCTTGGAGTCCAATAGGCTTTCTATATCAGCGCGAGCCTGTTCGCCAATTTTTTTAATGCGCTCACCCTTGGTACCAATAATAATTTTTTTCTGACCGTCTCGCTCAACTAAGATCAATGCATCGATATAGGTCATTTTCCCTTCAACGCGAAACTGTTCAATTTCTACTGTTACTTGATAAGGCACCTCAGCACCCAACTGCCGAGTGATTTTTTCTCGCACAATTTCAGCCGCCAAAAAGCGTTCGCTTCTGTCAGTAATTTGGTCTTCAGGATAAAGGTGCATCTTCTGCGGGATATAAGTTTGAATTTTAGCTTCAAGCTCATCTAAATTAGTTTTACGTAACGCCGATAAAGGAATAAATTCAGCGGCATTGACCTTGCTGGCAAGAAATTTAAGATGAGGTAAAAGAGCGTCTTTATCCTCGATCATATCTACTTTATTGACCGCTACGATAACCGGCACCTGATTGTTAGATAAGTACTTGGCGACATATTCATCCGCTTCACTCCATTCAAACCGATCAACCACAAAGATAACTAAATCCACATCCGCAATCACACTGGCTGCAGAGCGGTTCATTACTCGATTGATCGCACGCTCCTGATTGGTATGAATCCCTGGAGTATCAACAAAGATTACCTGTATATTATCTTTTGTTTTTATACCTAATAAGGTGTGGCGTGTTGTTTGTGGTTTGCGCGATGTTATACAGAGTTTTTGACCCAGTATGTGATTGAGCAAAGTAGATTTGCCAACATTAGGACGACCAACGATCGCCACATAGCCGCAGTAAGTTTGCTCTGTGGTCACTTATTTTTCTCCAATTCATTTAATAGTTGCTCAGCGACCATCTGTTCTGCACGACGGCGACTACTGGCTGTAGCAGTCATTTCTTGTCCGACTGCGTCAATCTTACAGCTGACCGTAAACAATCGACTGTGCGCTTCACCACCTGTATCAACTAGCTTATAGTCCGGCAACGCTTTACCGCGTTGCTGCAACCACTCTTGAAGTGTTGTTTTTGAGTCCTTGAGCGGCTGTACTTCTAAAGCACTATCAAACAACGACTTAAACCAATCATAGATACGGTCTTTAGCGGCGTCTATTCCTTGGTCTAGGTAAACTGCACCCAACAATGCTTCTACTGTATCACCAAGAATCGAATCACGCCGATGTCCACCACTCTTCATTTCACCTGGACCGAGTAATATATCCGAACCCAACTCCAATTTCTTGGCAACCTCTGCAAGAGACTCACCTCGGACGATGTGCGAGCGCATCCGACTCAACTCACCCTCTCGGGCATCAGGAAATTGTTGGTACAAATAGTCAGTAACAACCTGCCCTAAAATCGCGTCGCCAAGAAACTCCAATCGCTCATTATTAGTACCCGCAAAACTTCTGTGCGACAGCGCAAGCGTAAGCAACGCGGGATCATCAAACGCATACCCCAATCGGCGCTGAAGTTGCGCAATGTTAGAAGCCAATATTATGCCTATGATTCATTATCTTAAACCGATTTTCTATGTGAGATGCAGACCGCAAAGACGTTAGTGTAACACCCACAATAAATACTGCTCCAATGAAGTATTGCAACATGATTTTGCTTAAGGTTATGTGAACCAATCGCAATCTAGTCGATTGCCCCTGCTCGAGAGAACGAAGGAATACTGGCGTAAGAGTCCCAAAACATCCATCGAGCGAACGCTTTACCGACAATTCGCTGTTCTGGCACGGGACCCCACACACGACTGTCGCTTGAATTATCTCTGCTATCACCCATCATAAAGTAATGCCCCTCAGGGACCACTGTGGCGAAATTTTGACTGAGTCGCGTAGGCGGCACTCTTTTTTGAATACTGTGCTCAACACCATCGAGATTTTCAATCATCACCACTGAGCGAGGTGCCCCTGCCTCAATCTCAGACCGTGTCTGCTTCATTATTTGATCATTAACATAGAGCACGCCATCGACAACCTGGACTTTGTCTCCCGGCAAACCGACTAATCTCTTGATAAAATAACGATCCTCATGTGGTGGAAAGAACACGATTACATCACCACGCTCCGGCGACGAAACATCAAATAACTTTGTTCTAATTACCGGTAAACGGACACCATAGTTCCACTTGCTGACCAAGATAAAATCCCCAACTTTAAGAGTTGGAACCATTGATCTGGAAGGAATTTGAAAGGGCTCAATAATAAAAGACCGTAAAATTAAAACGAAACCTAATACCGGCGCTAACGATGCAAAGAACTCAATAACGCCGTCTTCTTTCTTAGTCAAAAACCGATTAATTAGCCAAAAGCACCCGGTAGCTAAAAATGCTATGGTTAAAATTAATTCGAAATTAAAATCCATCTTTACTCGCCCTTTTCCGACAGCCAAGGTCGGTGATTATTAACTTCTCAATACTGCCAAGAATGCATCCTGAGGTATTTCAACATTGCCAACCTGTTTCATGCGCTTCTTACCCGCTTTTTGCTTCTCAAGTAACTTTTTCTTTCGCGACACATCGCCGCCATAGCATTTTGCAGTAACATTTTTTCTCAACGCCTTCACCGTCGTTCTTGAGACCACACTGCCGCCTATCGCTGCCTGAATGGCCACGTCAAACATCTGGCGTGGAATCAGTTCCTTCATCTTTTCCGCTAAATTTCGACCTTTCTGGATCGAGTAATCCCGGTGGGTAATTGCTGCCAAGGCATCAACTCGATCACCGTTGATCAAAATATCAAGTTTGACTAACGACGCCTTTTCAAAGCGCACAAAATTATAATCTAGTGAAGCAAAACCACGACTAACAGACTTCAAACGATCGAAGAAGTCCATCACCACCTCACTCATCGGCAGTTCATAGCGAATAGCGACTTGGCCACCGACAAATTGCATATCTTTTTGGACACCGCGTTTTTCCACGCAGAGAGTAATCACATTACCCACATATTCTTTTGGAACCAGAATACTAGCGTCGCAAATAGGCTCGCGCATTTCGTCTATCTGGCCTGGATCGGGAAGATCTGAGGGATTAGACATATAAAGCGTTTCGCCCTTAGATGTAATTATTTCATAGACTACAGTCGGAGCAGTGGTAATCAGATCTAGGTTATATTCTCGCTCAAGCCTCTCTTGGATAATTTCCATATGTAACATACCAAGAAAACCACATCGAAACCCAAATCCTAGCGCATCAGAACTTTCTGGCTCGTAGAACAGGGACGCATCATTGACCGCCAATTTACTTAGCGCCTCACGGAATTCCTCAAAATCGTCAGAATCAATGGGGAACATCCCGGCATAAACTTGCGGTTTAATGCGCTGGAACCCGGGTAATGAGTCAACACCTGATGTACTCAAATGGGTGACCGTATCACCTACCGGCGCACCAAGAATATCCTTAATGCCTGCTACCATAAAACCAACTTCGCCAGCCCTTAAAACTCCGGTTTCTTTTCGCTTTGGTGTAAACACACCAACACTGTCTACCACGTGGGACTTGCCGATTGATTTAGCCACAATCTTATTTTTGACTTGGAGTGTTCCCTGCATGACTCGCACCAAAGACACGACACCTAAATAGTTATCGAACCAAGAGTCAATAATCAGTGCCTGCAATGGAGCGTCAACATCACCGATTGGCGGCGGTACTTTTTTTACCAGTTCTTCGAGTATTTCATTAATACCCTCGCCCGTTTTGGCACTACAGCGAACAGCCTCATCAGCCTCAATACCAATAATATTTTCAATCTCATTAATCACTTTTTCAGGCTCTGCCTGAGGCAAATCCATTTTATTGAGGACTGGAATCACCTCGAGACCTTGAGCAATCGCGGTATAGCAATTTGCCACGGACTGAGCTTCAACGCCCTGCGCCGCATCAACAATTAGCAGTGCCCCTTCACAGGCTGCAAGCGAACGAGAAACCTCATAGGAGAAGTCAACATGCCCTGGAGTATCAATAAAATTTAATTGGTAAATTTTTCCATCGGCACCCACATAAGGTAGCGTAACGCTCTGTGCTTTAATGGTAATGCCACGCTCACGCTCAATATCCATTGAGTCCAAGACTTGGTCCGCCATCTCTCGCTCACTGAGCCCACCACAAATTTGGATAAAACGATCAGCGATCGTGGACTTACCATGATCGATATGGGCTATGATTGAGAAGTTTCTAATATGACTAAGGTCAGACAAAAGATTTTTACTACCGTTCGGATAAGCGGGCGCAGTCTAGCCTATTTGCACTCCAGACGCTATCAGCGCTTACTTCAAATTACATTGAAAAAGCGCTGATAACTCAGTTTACTGATTAATTTGAATCGTTCTGAAAATAGCCTGCCCTTGGCGGTAAAACCTAATAGCGACCGGCGTGTTGACAGGAAGCTCAACGACGACCGATTGATACTCATCAAGATCATCAATTCGGCTATAACCGAGTTGAACAATAATATCATCGACTCTTAAACCCGCGACATCTGCCGGTGAATCCGCCATGACTTCAGACACCGCGACACCACCGCGCAACCGCAGAGAGCGAAGCTGACTTTTTTCAGCGGCAACCGCAGAAATTCCAAGCCGATCAGAATCATCATCAAGACCCGCTAGCACGTTATCATCACCTTCAAGCGCCCCTACCTTAACCGTGAGGTTTTTACGCTTCCCTTCTCGATAAACGACTATTTTTGTCTTTGTGTCTGGTTCGATCAGCCCCACAATATGCGGCAAATCGCCTGAACGTAAGATCGATTGGCCGTCAACGCTCACAATGATATCACCCGGAAGAATTCCTCCATCATCTGCCGCACTGCCAGACATCACAGAATTTATAGCTGCCCCCATTGGGCTCGGCAACCCCATCGCTTCAGCCAAGCTTTTGTTGACATCACTAATGCCTACCCCTAAAAATCCACGCTTGACCTTGCCGTTCTCTCGTAATTGAGCGACAACATTAGTGGCTATACTCACCGGAATCGAAAACGACAAGCCCACCGAGCCACCCGTGGGAGAATAAATCTGAGAGTTGATGCCAACCACCTGACCGTCCAGATTGAAAAGCGGACCACCAGAATTACCTCTATTAATGGCCACATCTGTCTGAATAAAAGGTACGTAGTTTTCGCCTTGCTCAGTGGGAAGACTCCGCCCAATAGCGCTAATAATACCGGCCGTTACCGAGTAATCGAGTCCAAAGGGCGAGCCAATTGCGAGCACCCAAGCACCAACTTTGATCGAGTCGGAATCTGCAAATTCAAGACTCGGTAAATTATCAGCCTCAATTTTAAGTAGCGCTAAATCTGAGCGTCTGTCTGAGCCCACAACAGTAGCGGTGAATTCACTGCGGTCTGCAAACTGAACCTGAATTTCTTCGGCTTGATCCACTACATGATGGTTGGTCAAAATATAACCATCAGGAGACACTACAAATCCAGACCCCATTGTTCGTGATGGCCGAACTGGCCGCTGACGCTTCTC
>CAJIZU010000031.1 GCA_905181925.1 gamma proteobacterium HTCC2207 | reverse complement strand
TATATTTATGGTGACATATGTCCCAAGTGGCTGGCTAGCGGATAGGTTCTCATCGCGAAAATTACTGTCACTATCCTTGCTCGCTACCGCTTTACTGGGAATATGGTTTTCAACCATGCCCTCTTATTCTTCATTACTTATTATTTACGGCGCATGGGGCATAGCAACAGGACTCACATTTTGGTCTGCGCATATTAAATTAGTGGCTATGCTGGCCGATAAGGATCAGCAAGGTAGATTCTTTGGTATTCTGGATGGTGGACGCGGTTTAATTGAAGCGCTATTGGCTACCATGGCAATTGCATTATTTGCCTATATTCTAAGTCAAGATGCCAATGCCACTCAGCTGGCTCTTAAACAAGTTATTTATCTTTATGTGGGCGTTTTACTGATCGTATCACCGCTCGTTTACTGGTTACTTGATGATCTAGAGGAGTCCGCGGCTGTTACAGAGGACACCGCAAAGAGTGTATTCCTTGATGACTTAAAGGACGTACTCAGTCGTCGTGAAATATGGCTATGTGCTATCTGCATCGTATGCGGTTATCAGTTATTCTATGCGACTTATTCCTTCTCAGCCTACTTACAACAAAACTTTAGTCTCACCGCGGTCATGGTTGGCTATATCACCGTTGCC
The DNA here is from genome assembly GCA_905181925.1 of gamma proteobacterium HTCC2207. Classification (GTDB taxonomy): domain Bacteria; phylum Pseudomonadota; class Gammaproteobacteria; order Pseudomonadales; family Porticoccaceae; genus HTCC2207. The sequence goes on along the minus strand of CAJIZU010000031.1, from coordinate 2,736 downwards.
AAACTATGGATGCGACCCATTGGGGGCATTGCTGCCGGTTTTATTGGAGACTGGGCTAACCCCGAAAAAGTTCTATCAATACTTTTGGTGCTGGCCTCATTTGCGCTGGCACTAATGGCATTTGTGCCGGCAAGTTCTGCCGCCCTGTTAATGATTGCCGTTGTACTACTTATTGGGCTACTGACCTATGGTGTTCGAGGACTGTATTGGGCAACGCTAGGCGGGTGCAATGTACCTAATAAAATCAAAGGATTGGCCATTGGTATTATTTCCATGATTGGCTATTTTCCTGAAGTTTATCTCCCATTGCTTAGTGCTCCATTAATCGAGAATTATCCGGGAGGACTTGGGTATAAAATTTACTATTTGATTGTGTCAGCCGCAGGCCTATTAGGTGCATATGCGGCCTACTTGCTGTCTCGACCAAAGCATTAAAATAATTCGGCACTAACAAAAGCAACAGTCATATCGCTTTTTACATCGACTTAAAACAGAGTAGTCAAAACTATTGTGAGTAACAACATCAGCCAGATTGTCTCTAGCGCGCAGATTCCTTCAAAATATTGGGCCTCAAGACCTAAGCTCGCTCAGTGGATAGGTCGATGCTTTTTAGGGGCATTTAATTGGAAAGTTGAGGGCTCCCTACCCCCGGTTACGGAGAATCAAAACATTATCATCATTGCAGGCCCTCATACCTCAAATTGGGATGGGGTTTTTGGCTTTGCCGCCATACTAGGGCTGGATGCAAAAATAACCTTTTTCGGTAAGCACAGCTTATTTACACAACCTCTTTTAGGGCGGTTTTTAACCTATATGGGTGGCATCCCCGTTGACAAGAAAAAGCCTGGCTCTGGCCTTACAGATGTTGCAATAAAAAATATGGCGCAACTTAATGGTTCTTTAATTGTGATCTCACCAGAGGGAACAAGAGCAAAAACTGATAAACTGAAGTCAGGGTTTTTAAGGATAGCTGACGCTGTCGAAGGTAAAGTATTCCTCGCCGCCTTCGACTTTGGCAAAAAAAGAATAGTGCTAGATTCATTTTTGGACCGATCAAAAGACTACGAACAAGACATCGCATACGTCACAGCGTATTACACCAACTTCGAAGGCAAGTGCCCTGAGAACTATTGACCTGATGCCAAATTAAATTGATGCTTGAGATGGGCAACAATATCATTCGACTCATAAAGCCAAGTAACACTGCCATCCGCGCTTTCTGTCCGCAAGCATGGTACCTTATGTCGGCCGCCCTCACGCACTAATTCTGCCTTGACCTCCGCGTTGTCTTTAGCATCACGTGTCTCTATGTTTAGAGCGTGCCGCTTAAGCTCACGCCTTACTTTGACACAGAAAGGACAAGTCTTAAATTGGTAAAGTGACATGCTGGCTGTAGTCTCATCAATGGCTTTTTGAGCAGCGGCATCACGCACAATTGGCTTTGGCGAAGTCAGTACATCGAGTACCAAAATTATTCGCCCCAAAATCCATCGCACTAACTTCATCACTCTGCTCCATCTGCCTGTTTCAACTTATCGAGGTATACCCCTCCAACCATTAACCAGATCACCAACACCACTTCGCTTATGATCAACACCGTAGCCAGCTCTGCGCCGTTGAACGCCCACGCCACAACCCTAAGCACTGCAATCAAGCCTAATAAGAAAGCGCCAATCCTCAAATAGTGTCCCTCTGACTTGAATACACCGTAAAAGGTCAATATGGCACCAAACGTAAACAATGCACCAAGATCGGCTAACTGTGTACTGCGCCCGAGCCCTTCAAGCAGTGGCATTCCTAAATCAGCCGTTACTTTTGCCGGGTCAACAACGAATAATATTGCATTCATTAACATCGGTATGCCAGGAATAGCAGCAAGGATTTTGACGACGGTAGTATTCATATTAACACCTCAGTTTTTGTTGTTTCCAATCTCTCAACGTAATCAATAGAACCGCGAATTAATGACAAAAAAACGGTACTTACTCCGCATTATGATAAACATTCTGCACATCATCTAGATCATCCAACATATCAACAAACGTATCGAACACCTCGACATCATCACCAGACAAAACTGCAGTAGCTTGGGCAATAAATTGAACTTCATCAACATCATAGTCAATCTCGCCGAAGGCTTCGCTCAACGCTTGCTTGGCTTTAAAAGACTCGGTATGCGGCGCGAACACTGTCAACATGTCCTCTTCGTTCTCGATATCAACAACATCAACATCTGCCGTCAATAAAACATCTAGAACCTCTTCTTCATCTTGGCCAGAAAATTTTAGAATTGTTAAATGGTCAAACATATGAGTGACAGAACCTTGAGTGCCAATCTTAGTTTTAGTCTTGGTGAAACATAAACGGACATCGTTGAACGTGCGAGTGGGATTGTCGGTCAAACAGTCAATAATAACCATGCAGTTACCCGGCCCATAACCTTCATAACGTGCTAACTCAAAATTCTCTCCTGCACCGCCCTTCGCTTTTTCAATCGCTTTATCAATAACATGGGTCGGCACCTGGTCTTTTTTTGCACGATCAATAACGCTCCGAAGGCTTAAATTGCCCGCGGGGTCTAAACCACCTGATTTGGCGATAACGTAAATTTCACGTCCGTATTTACTGTAAGTCCGAGCTTTGGCATCAGAGGTTTTAGCCATAGAGTCTTTGCGGTTTTGGTAGGCTCTGCCCATGATGAAATCCACTTCTAAAAACGAGATATCATTCTACAAC
>CAJIZU010000030.1 GCA_905181925.1 gamma proteobacterium HTCC2207 | reverse complement strand
TGACGAGATTTATGATGAACTTTTAGCCTTGCCGGAAGTGAAAGAGATTCGCCTTTGGGGTGCTGGCACCTATGAAATATCTATTGAAGTCAGAGAGAGTAGGCTTAGGGAGTTAAATTTAACCTTGGCCGAAGTTGCCTCGGCTGTTAGATCATCATCTCTTGATTTGCCTGCGGGTATTATTCGGACCGAGGCTGGTAATGTATTGGTGCGAACAGAGGGTAAAGCGTATGTAGGTACTGACTTTGAGAACATTGTATTGCGCAGTCAAATGGATGGGACTCAGTTATTGCTATCAGATGTTGCTGAAGTGAGAGATGGTTTCACTGATAGTATTTATAAGAATCGCTTTGATCGCCAAAGTGCGATCAGTTTGGGTATATATTCACTCGAAGGTCAGAATCTACTGGATATCAGTGCCGCGGTTCATGCCTACGCAGAAAAAAAACAACAGTCCATGCCAAGTGGTTTAAGCATAAGCGTATTTAATGATGAGGCTTATACCTTAAATGGTCGACTAACTATGATGTCGAAGAATCTAGTGATGGGGGGACTCCTAGTTGCCATTGTCCTGGGTATTTTCCTCAATCTAAAAGTTGCATTTTGGGTCATATTGGGGATTCCTATTAGTTTTGCTGGCGCATTTTGGTTGATGCCATTTGGTTCTGTAACGGTCAATATAATGAGCCTATTTGCCTTTATTATGGTCCTTGGAATAGTCGTAGATGACGCCATTGTTATCGGTGAAAGTGTATTTAGTGAAGCTAAAGATGACTACCAAAATAAACTTGCACAAGGGAATATCCCAGATACTGGATACTCTACACCTGCAGAGGTTGTTGTTCGAGGTGCCAAAAGGGTAGCTACGCCATCAACCATTGGCGTTTTAACGACGATGGCAGCATTCCTGCCACTTATCTTTCTTGACGGGAGCTTTGCAGGTATTCAGCAGGCCATTGGTATAGTGGTTATCTTATGTCTTGTATTTTCTCTCATTGAGTCCAAATTGATCCTCCCAGCACATTTGGTGGGACTTAAGTTTGGGCAAAAGTCATCAGGAAAAGTGTCTGTGGTTAATCGCTTTCAGAGCAAGGTTGCCAAGGGGTTGGATTACTTTATTGAAGAGATTTATGAGCCAACACTCCGAAAGGCTTTACATAATCGCTACACCACCCTTGCTGGGTTCTTAGCAATTTTTATTATTATCGTTGGATCCGTAAATAGTGGCATTGCTCGCTTTGAGTTTTTTCCAAATGTTCCTGGCGATGATGTTCAGGCACAAATTATTATGCAAGATGGCGCATCATCGGAGAGTCTTGCAGAAACGATTGATCAAATAGAAACGGCAATTTATGCCGTGGATAAAAAGTATCGAGACGAAAATCCGGACACAAAAGGCCTAGTTGAGCATGTCGCATTTTTCGTTTCTAGCGATGTTGAAGCCACCTTTAGAGTGGTACTGACTAAAGCCGAGTTTCGCAGTGTTAGCGCGACTGAGATTGAGCGATTATGGAGGTCTGAAGTTGGCCTGCTACCCAATGTGCGCAAGCAGCGCTATTACTCTAGTGAAGGTCCGTCTGGTGCGGCTATAAGTCTTTCTTTGTCTGGAACTAATCCCGATGAATTGACTATGGCTAGTGTTGAACTACAGCAATATCTCGCTCAATTTAACGGTGTCTATGATATCTATAATTCTCAGGGCTCAGGTAGTAAAGAGGTGCTGATTAATTTAAAACCTTTTGCCAGTCAAGTTGGTGTGCGTTTATCAGATGTTGCTGGACAAGTCAGGCAAGCATTTTATGGAGAGGAAGCGCAGCGTATCCAGCGTGATTCGGATACGGTCAAAGTGATGGTCAGGTATCCGATTGAGGAACGGCGTGATATTTCAACACTTGAGAATATGCATATTCGAACATCAAGCGGAGAGGCTATTTCAATTGGGGAAGTGGCTGACATAACGCTGGGTCTTGGGCTCACTGCGATTGAGCGACTAGATCGCAAACGCACGGTGACAGTAACTGCTGAGGTTGAATCTGAAAAAATTCAAAGCGACGACGTTGTTGGCGATGTACGTAAAAACTTGGTACCGCAGTTACTTGAAAAATACCCCAGTATAGAATTTAGGTTGAGTGGCGGAACCCAAGAGCAGAGCGAATATTATGGAAAGTTGGCCGTCGGCTTTTTAGCCTCGTTGTTTATGATCTATGGATTATTGGCGGTGCCACTGCGTTCTTACATACAACCTATCGTTATTATGTCAGTGATACCTTTTGGGTTTATTGGCGCGGTGATTGGTCATGTGATATTCGATATGGCCGTTAATATACTGTCATTGTTTGGCATCATTGCTCTGGCCGGTGTTGTTGTAAACGATAGCTTGATACTGGTTGAATTTGCTAATCGGGGAAAGGCGGAGAATTTATCCGCGGAAGAAGCGATCTTGAGCGCAGGCAAAAAACGCTTTCGAGCGATATTACTGACCACACTAACTACTTTTGTTGGCTTATTCCCGTTGCTGTTTGAAACGAGTGTTCAGGCGCAATTTGTTATTCCGATGGCGTTATCCCTAAGCTTTGGGATTCTATTTGCCTCTACAATAACATTAGTTTTGATTCCGTGCTTATATCTAGTGGTGGAAACCAATCATCGATTTATTAGTGCTTTACTTCTGTTATTACTGTTAATTGCTGCAAGTTTCTTGATGGCTTTCGTTGGTCTCTTTAGCCTAGGTGTGGGAACAACTAT
>CAJIZU010000029.1 GCA_905181925.1 gamma proteobacterium HTCC2207 | reverse complement strand
CAACTGGATCAACTGGATCAGTAACTACGGCAGTAGTTTTCGCTAAGTTAAATGTCCACCACACACCAGGTGCAGTCTCAACAGTAACCGTCAAGTTCATACCATCCGCAGTCAGCGTTAATATGGTGTAGGTAATAGATTCTGGAGCTGCGCTAGGCATAGCTAATTCTTGACCATTAACGGCTTTCGGAAGACCTAAGTGAGCGCCTAAACCGTTAATCGTTAAAGTACCGGCTTCGGCATCATGGCTGAAGGTTGCAACAGCAGTGCCATCATGCGGCGCAACGGGAGCTCCACAGCTATCGGTACCACCCTGCCAAGCTTCTACCCATGTTTCAGTTCCCATTTCATTAGAGAACGAACCATCAAGACCAAATACAAAGCTGTCATCAAACCAGCAAGCGCGAGCAGCAACAACATCAGCATCAGTTGTAAACCATTCCATGTTACCTGCTGTTGGTCCAACACCTGCAGCGCCAGCACCATCAAGCTTCCAGGTACCTACAAACGGTGAAACTGGCTTTTTAGCTAAGTTAAATGTCCACCAAACACCAGGTGCAGTCTCGACGGTAACCGTCAAATTCATACCGTCCGCAGTTAGCGTCAATATGTTGTAGGTAATAGAGTCTGGAGCTGCGCTAGGCGTAGCTAATTCTTGACCATTAACTGCTTTCGGAAGACCCAAGTGAGCGCCCTTGCCATTTATAGTTAGTGTGCCTGCCGCTTCGTCCCATACCCAAGTTCCAGCAGCAGTACCATCATGCGGCGCAACGGGAGCTCCACAGCTATCAGTACCACCCTGCCAAGCTTCTACCCATGTTTCAGTTCCCATTTCATTAGAGAATGAGCCATCAACTCCAAATACAAAGCTGTCATCAAACCAGCAAGCGCGAGCAGCAACAACATCAGCATCAGTTGTAAACCATTCCATGCTTCCTGCTGTTGGTCCAACACCTGCGGCACCAACGCCATCAAGCATCCACTCACCAACGAGCGGATCTTCAACTGGCGCAACACAACCCTCTATACAATACTGTACTCGACTGCCATCGGTTGTTTCAGAAACATCAACCCCGACTTCACCGCTTGTATCGCTAAAGGAGATATTAAACGTGACATAGCCTTCTACATCAGACTCAACCATCTCTCTAGAGGCTGACCAATCACCGATTTTTCCCTGCAAAGTTGCTTCAACACCATTGATGGTGACCACTGGAAGCATAAGAGCCTCACTCGCGGTAAAGTCAACTTTGATAGACTGTCCTAATTTAGCTACACCGTCCGGGCTAGAATTTTTTTCTTGCTGTTGGAGCAAAGAAACACTCGTAAGCGTAGGAGCGATACCGTCCGCCCCTGGCTCCGGCAGATCATTTTCAGTAACGACACTTCCGCCACCGCCACAGGCTGCAAGAAACAAAGAAAACGACAGCGCTAAAACTGACCCAAAATGTTTGGCGTGAAAAAAAGATTGAAACCAACCTACAGTACCTACGGATGATTGCGGATGCATAGCTCCCCCTAACAAAGATTTTAATTATTTATTCAGCGCGAACTGAAAAGAATATGAACACTTTGATTCTCTGCGTCAAAGAGGACAAGCTCCAGAGCAATTCGGTGAATAGGTATATATATGCGATGAATTGGTTATAGAATCGTTAAACCCAAAAATAAAACATTAAACGCTATAAAAGCAAGAGAAAATTAAGGGTAACCAATGCTTAGGTAGACTTGCCTCCACCGAGGCAGTTTGGTGAGTCTGGTGCGACATTATTACTTTCTTGCCATTCCGCAGGCGTATAAGTATGTATTGCTAACGCGTGCACCGGCCCTGCTAATTCAGCCGCTAAGGCGCTATATACCAACTGATGTCTTTTTACTAGCCGTTGACCACCAAATTTACAGCTTACGACGACGACTTTAAAGTGACTCTCAGAGCCAGGCGGAACGGAATGCATGTAGCTCTCATTTAATACCTCTAGCGACTCAGGAATGAGTTCTAACTCTAACTTGGCAATAATTGACTGTTGAATCGGTCCCATAAGGCTACATATTCCCAACCAGATTAATCATTACGCCCGCCGCCACTGCAGACCCAATAACACCGGCTACATTGGGACCCATCGCATGCATTAATAAGAAGTTCTGAGGATTAGATTCAAGCCCTACCTTGTTCGCAACACGAGCAGCCATAGGGACTGCTGAAACACCAGCTGCACCAATGAGCGGGTTAACCTTATGCTTTGCGAACACATTCATCAGCTTAGCCATTAGTACTCCGGAGGCGGTACCAATACAAAATGCAACGGCACCCAGCGCCAAAATACCCATAGTTTCTGGATTAAGAAATTTGTCAGCACTCATTTTAGAGCCGACACCCAGGCCTAAAAAAATGGTTACAATATTGATCAACGCATTTTGAGTTGTGTCACTTAAGCGATTGACCACACCGCACTCGCGCATCAAATTACCAAAACAAAACATACCTAACAATGGCGCTGCATCGGGCAACAACATGGCGACCAGCATCAGCAGCGTTAACGGAAACACAATGCGTTCAGTCTTGCTCACCGAGCGCAGTTGGACCATTTTAATTGCGCGCTCTTCAGGCGAAGTCAACGCACGCATAATCGGGGGCTGGATAATGGGCACTAGGGCCATATAAGAGTAGGCTGCGACTGCAATAGCACCGAGCAAATCGGGCGCTAATTTGCTAGTAACAAAAATAGCCGTGGGGCCATCTGCCCCGCCAATAATACCGATCGAGGCGGCTTCCTGGATAGTAAAGTCAAGAATACCAAAATGACTTAGACCAACCGCACCCAATACGGTAGTGAAAATCCCCACCTGAGCTGCAGCGCCCAAAAGCAACGTTTTGGGATTGGCTAACAAAGGCCCGAAATCGGTCATCGCACCAACGCCCATAAATATGACTAATGGGAACAGCCCCGTTTCAATACCCGCATGGTAGATGTAATACAGCAGACCGCCAGGGCTCTCCATTTGGCCCATGGCATCATAGATGGGCATCGCATCGAAACCTGCCCCAGGAATATTCGCTAGAACAGTACCAAAACCGATTGGCACTAAAAGTAGAGGCTCAAAGCCCTTATTAATCGCCAAAAACAGCAGCCCGAGCCCCACTCCCATCATGACGATCTGGCCAAACTCTATCTGAGCAACACCTGAACTGGCCCACAAACTTATTAAATTTTCCATCGCCCGCGCCCCGTTATGCCAACATGACCAAGACATCACCCACAGTGCAGCTATCACCACCCTGTACTTTTACCGCAACAATAGTTCCAGCATTTGGCGCACTAATTGATGTTTCCATCTTCATCGCCTCTAGGATAATCATTGCCTCTCCTTCAGCGACTACCTGACCCGGTTGCACCAAAACTTTGACTACTGTGCCCGCTAGTGGCGCGTTGACCGGCTCACCAGTGACAGCTTGAGCTGGCGTTGCCGCCACTGGGACGGGTACGCCCCCGCTCTCAACAATGGCACTAATATCTCCGCCGTCAGCTACAGTCACTGTGTATGATTTACCTTCAACCTGAACACTATAGATCTCCTCACCCTGATCATTTAGCTTAGCTGGAGTCTTGCCCGAAGGCACAGGCTCAAACATGGTAGGATCATTTTTGTGCTTAAGAAACTTGAGGCCCACTTGAGGAAAGAGTGCATAGGTAAGAACATCATCAATCTCGCCATCTCCAGCCGCAAGTGCGAAACCGCCTTCTGTAGCCAGTGCGACTAAATCATCCCGCAAGGTATCAAGCTCTGGATCAATATTATCCGCAGGGCGACAAACGACAGGCAACTCGCCTTCAGCCAAAACACGAAGTTGAAGCTCTGCATTCACTGGGGAGGGCCCTGCCCCATATTCACCACGAAGGACGCCTGCCGTTTCTTTAGTGATTGATTTATAGCGCTCGCCAGTCAGCACGTTTAGCACCGCCTGGGTACCAACAATTTGAGATGTAGGTGTTACTAGGGGAATATAGCCAAGATCCTCTCTTACTTTAGGGATTTCTAATAGCACTTCATCTAAGCGATCTTCTGCACCCTGCTCACGTAGCTGACCTTCCATATTGGTGAGCATACCACCCGGCACCTGAGCAACCAAAATCCGTGAGTCTACTCCGCGAAGAGAACCCTCAAATTCGCTATATTTTTTGCGTACAGTTCTGAAATAGGCCGCTATTTCTTCTAACTTGGTAATATTAAGTCCGGTATCTCGAGGCATGTCCTTAAAAATTGATACCACCGACTCAGTAGCGGAGTGGCCGTAAGTCATAGACATGGAGGAAATTGCTGTATCCACATTATCAATACCCGCTTCTACGCATTTCATAATGGTAGAAGTAGACAGCCCAGTGGTGGCGTGAGCATGCAATTGAATAGGTATGGACACAGCCTTTTTTAATCGACTCACCAAATCAAAACCCACATAAGGCGTGAGCAGTCCAGCCATATCTTTAATGCAGATCGAGTCAGCGCCGGCATCTTCTATTTTTCGTGCTTGGTCTACCCAAAGCTCAATCGTGTGAACTGGGCTGACTGTATAAGAAATAGTCCCTTGAGCATGCTTTCCAACCTGCTTAACCGCTCTCAATGCGGTTTCTAAATTACGCATATCATTCATTGCGTCAAACACACGAAAGACATCGATCCCATTAATAGCTGCTCGTTCAACAAACTTCTCGACCACATCATCTGCATAATGCCTATAACCAAGAATATTTTGACCACGAAACAGCATCTGCTGAGGTGTGTTTGGCATCACTTTTTTTATTTCACGGATGCGATCCCAAGGATCCTCACCTAAAAACCGAATGCATGAATCAAAGGTGGCTCCCCCCCAAGATTCTACCGACCAATAGCCGATCTGATCTAGCTTGTCTGCAATAGGTAACATGTCATCAATTCGCATGCGTGTCGCAAACAAAGATTGATGAGCATCTCGCAAGACGACTTCACTAATACCTAGCGCAGTTTCTTTAGCTGACATAAATGGGTCCCAAGAGTTATTTGAAATGACTTTCCGAATCTGTATTTAAATAAGGCTAGGCTTTATCGCCCTCTATGCTGATCTATCGCGGATTGAATGGCCTTAACTATATTGGGCTCAATCTTCGGATTTAGCGGGGGCATAGAACCCTGCGCTTTAACGTTTATCTCTTCAGCAGGAGACAAAAATTCTACTGTGGCAGACATCAAGTGAGTAACACCCACTAACAATGTCAGAAAAGTAAACACTGTGCCCATTCCAAAAAGCATGAGATCAAGACCTTGCGCAATAAGTGTTACTTCCATTTAAATACCCTTCATACCGGTTTTATCGACAATATAGTGAGAGATACAAAACACACAGGTCAAAAACTATAACAATACCCAAGGTTTTTGCAAGTTGCGCTTTGCTTTATGCGACAGGAAACCTACAATTCACGACTAACATCTATAATGCCAATGGGAAACTTTACATAATGCAATTAAAAGCGCTACTTACTCAGCGATTTGCTGCTGCCATGACTGCTGCAGGAATCCCCAATGACTGCTCGCCTATGCTAGCACTGAGTGGTAAACCTCAATTTGGAGATTACCAAGCAAACGGTGCTATGGGCGCCGCTAAGCGCATGAAAACTAACCCGAGAGACTTAGCCGCAGAGATTATTAACAAAGTTAATCTTGAGGGCATTGTAGAAAAATTTGAAATTGCTGGCCCTGGCTTTATTAATATCCATCTTTGTAAATCATTTTTAGCCAATAGCTTGACTGATCTTAGTGGCAAGGAGTTGGGCACAGTTAACTATCAGACGGTAGTAATTGACCACTCATCGCCTAATCTGGCTAAAGAAATGCATGTTGGTCATTTACGATCAACAATTATTGGGGACTGCTTATCACGCCTCCTCGAATACAAGGGCCATACCGTCATTCGACAAAATCATATGGGCGATTGGGGAACTCAATTCGGTATGCTAATTGCTGAATTAGAAATACAACTGGGCGGCGGCGAGCCTGTTGGATTAGCTCTAAATGACTTAGAGGTTTTTTACCAACAATCTAAAAAGCACTTTGATGCAGATTCTGAGTTTGCCGACAAGGCGCGTGGCTATGTAGTAAAACTGCAATCTGGAGATGCGCACTGCCGCAAACTCTGGAAACAGTTCATTGATGTTTCAGTCGCTCATAATCTAGATATTTATCAAAAACTGAATGTTGGGCTATTAAAGGAACATATAAAACCGGAGAGCGCCTATAACGACGATCTTGAGATCGTTGTAAATGATTTGTGCAAGCAGGGAATCGCTATTGATTCAGATGGCGCAAAAGTCGTTTTTCTTCCGGAATTAGCGGACAAAAACGGTAACCCGTCACCTATGATTGTGCAAAAATCCGGCGGCGGCTTTCTCTACGCCAGCACTGACTTAGCAGCTTTGCGCTACCGCGTTGGAGATCTTAAAGCTGATCGTATTCTCTACTTTATAGATGCTCGTCAATCACTCCATATGAAGCAGGTTTTTATCACTGGCCGTAAAGCAGGGTATGCGCCTCAAGCTGTTAGCTTAGAACATCATGCCTTTGGCACAATGATGGGCAGCGACGGCCGACCCTTCAAGACCCGCAGCGGTGGTACCGTAAAGTTAGCTGATCTTTTAGTTGAGGCTGTACAACGCGCAGAAAAGTTAGTGCGTGAAAAAAATAGCACACTGAACGAGGAAGAGATAAAAACTATTGCCAAGAAAGTTGGTATAGGTGCAGTTAAATACGCTGACCTTAGTATCACACGCACCAATGATTATATTTTTGACTGGGATGCCATGCTTTCATTCGAAGGCAACACCGCGCCCTATCTACAATATGCTTATACTCGGATTCGTAGTATTTTCCGCAAAGCTAAGATTGATGCGAAAACATTATCATCGCCAATTATCATCACAGAAAACCAAGAAAAAACACTGGCACTCAAACTGCTGCAATTTGACGAAGTGATTGATCAGGTGGCTATAGATTGCTATCCCCACACCCTGTGCAGCTATCTCTATGAATTAGCGAGCGCCTTCATGACCTTTTATGAGCATTGCCCCGTTTTGAAAGATAACGTAGCCAAAGAGACCCAACTCAGTCGACTGAAGCTTTGTGCTCTTAGCGCAGACACCTTGGCTTGTGGGTTAGATCTTTTAGGGATTGAAGTGATGGAACAAATGTAACACCCAGCAGGGTGTCACATACTCATTACCTCAGCTTCGCTAAGTTTGCAGTCATCTTATCGAAGCCTTTATGGATTAAAGCTTGATCTTCACTATTATCGATTAGCGAACCGACAACTACGGCCAAAGCAGAAATTCCAAAGCCAGGCACCAGTGAATAAAGTTCGAAAATTCCACCCTCAAATTGTGGCCAAATAATCACTGTCGCACCACCCACAAACACACCCGCAAGCGCGCCACGAGCCGTCATTTTTCGCCAATATAGACTGATAAGTATAGCTGGTCCCAAAGAAGCCCCTAAGCCAGCCCATGCATAAGACACGACATCAAGAACCTTGCTGTCAGGATTCATGGCGAGTAACGTCGCCATCAATGCAAGTACCACTACTGCGACCCTACCCACCTCTAGTCGCTGCTCTGGACTAAGAGATTTCTTGGAGACTAAAGGATAAAGATCTTCCGCTAGAGATGAAGAACACACCAGTAATTGCGAGTCTACCGTACTCATGATGGCCGCCAAGATAGCCGCCAATAAAATTCCCGCAATCAATGGATGAAATATTAGACCCGTTAAAGCAATAAATACTTTCTCAGAGTCAGCAATCACCTCCGGCAAATAAGCTAGCCCACTCAGGCCAACTAAGATTGCCAGCAGATAACACAAAAACGCCCATATCACACCGATACTAGCAGCCTGGCCAGTTTCGGACGCAGAGCGAATGGCCATAAATCGCGCTAATATATGTGGCTGGCCAAAATATCCTAGCCCCCAACCCATAGCGCTTATAATGGCCATCCAACCTAGAGCATTACCGTTAACATCAGTAAAAGCGTCTAATAACTGTGGATTCTTGAGATTAATTTTTGCCGTAAACTCATCCAATCCACCCGTTTGTGAAATCACCAAAACAGGAACACAGACTAACGCCAGAAGCATCAAAAGCCCTTGAAAAACATCAGTCCAAGAGACAGCTAAAAATCCACCAAATAAGGTATAAAACAAAATCAAAGCGACACTGACAAAAACCGCAATATGGTAATCAAAGCCGAATACTTCATTAAATAATTTTCCACCAGCAATCAGACCGGAGCCGACATAGAACAAGAAAAACAACAAAATACTAAGACTCGCAATGGACTTCAGCCACGGCGTATTATCTGCAAATCGGCGCTGTAAATAGGTCGGAAGAGTCACGGCATCATCCAACTGTTCACTGTAGAGTCGTAATCGCTTGGCCATCAAACCCCAGTTTGCCGCTACGCCCAGCACTAGGCCAAGAGATATCCAAGCCGCCTCTAAACCGGCAAGATAGGCATAACCCGGCAAACCTAGCAGCACCCAACCACTCATATCTGACGCACCGGCGCTAATCGCTGATACAGCGGGTGATAATTCTCGGCCGCCCAAAAAATAATCGGTAGCATTTTTAGTTTTTAAATAAGCATAAAAACCAATGCTTAAGACAATCGCCACATAGGCCAAAAAAGCCACCACGGTTGACATTGACAATTCAGACATACTTTTTCCTTTTTAAAACCTAATCGCGATTAGGTAGTGATCGTCTTATTTTTAATTAGGCCTAAGCATTTATGTGCCGTTGTGCTCATTGGTCGTTTGGTTCATATTTAAAGCTGCCAAAAGCAACAAACCTGCAAATATTCCCATGTTTTTGAAAAAATTCTGAGTCTCACGTTCGGTGTCGACACCCTCATAAACATTCCAAAAATCATGTAAATTTAGATTGATGAGTAAAACCATTACCGCTAAACCGAGCGCACAGATGACCACCTGTTTATTCAAGAAAAGACAAACACTCGCACCGACTTGAGTGACTCCAGCAACCGCCAATAACACAGGAACCATCGCCATACCGTGAGTCTCCATGAGTGCTACGTGCATATCCCATTGGATAAATTTCATCACGCCTGGCAACAGAAAATATAAAGCCAGCAAACCTCGTCCAGTATGTATTAATGCAGATTTCATCCTTAGCCCCTGTTATTTTTATTTGAGAATATTATGCATACCAAGCTGAAGAGCAAGTGTGCCTTAAGACTGACGCTATATGCTACTAATAAAGATCAGTTGATTGCGATTTATAGTGTGAGATTGAGTCTTCAAAGGGCGTTATGCTGACCAGCAACACAACTCTTCGGACTAAACGTTGATAGCCTGAATAAGTGACTCGACTTCGATATGCCCGTCCGCCTCTATGTCTAGCCTACCGCGAGTCAAACCGACAAAATCAAATAATTCAGTATCAGCAAGCTGTGATGGAGCTACATTTTTTATAGCCCCAAAGATCGCATCAACGCGACCAGGAAATTGTCGCTCCCACTGCTTTAACATATCCTTTACTGCGTTGCGTTGCAGGCCTACTTGTGAACCACAAAGGTTACAAGGGATAATTGGAAATTGCTTTAGCGCAGCCAACTCAATGAGATCTGATTCTCGACAATAGGCGAGTGGTCGAATGAGAATATTTCTTTTATCATCTGATAACAACTTGGGCGGCATCGCCTTTAATTTCCCTTGGTAAAACATATTAAGAAATAAGGTTTCAACAATATCATCACGATGATGACCTAGGGCAACCTTGGTTGCGCCAATTTGCTCTGCGAAGCCATACAGGGTTCCTCTTCGCAATCTAGAACAAAGACTACAGTAAGTCTTACCCTCAGGAATTTTACTAGTGACAATACTATAAGTATCCTTCTCAAGAATATGGTATTCGATATCAAGCTTGTCAAGATAGGCGGGTAACACATGTTCGGGGAACCCAGGCTGTTTTTGATCTAAGTTCACCGCAACCAAATCAAACTTGATCGGTGCGTTTTTCTGCAGGTTCATGAGTATATCGAGCATGGCATAGGAATCTTTGCCACCTGACAGGCACACCATGATCCGATCACCCTCTTCAATCATTCGATAATCTGCCACCGCTTTACCGACATTTCGACGTAGGCGCTTTTGCAGTTTATTCGCTTCTAATTGATCGTTACGCAATGACATTATGGGGCCCACTCGTTTTGGAGCGCGCAGTATAGTTGTTCGATGCCGTTATCGGCAAATTGACTGACTAACTAACCTATTCCGCCATGGCAGCAGCTATGCTATTGCCTCATCTCCAAAAGAAAATCAATGAGCCCAGCCAAGGCTTGAGGTGGATTATCATCGTCGAATGTCACGCTGCGATGTATCTTACCCTTTGACGTTATCGCTATCGAAGTAACTTTAGCGCCATCAAACTGATGACGTTTGGACGGCGCATCGAGATCCTTAATGGCAGCCACATCAACCTCAGTCAAAACTTGAGCTAATACTTGTTTTTGCTCCTTGGTTAAGACATGTAGGACTACTTTTTGATCATTTAAAAAATACCTATACCGCCCTTGCTGTAAAACGACTCGTTCAGAGGTCCCTCGACTAATAGCCGAGTATTCAATTTTCTCAACGTTTTGCATATGCGCTAAAGAGGTAGGCTTTGGCATACGATGAACTGCCTTTTGTAATAAATTTGTGTCATAGCCCAACGCGCTGACTTGAGACACTAAGTCACTATAGTCTTGATCAGAAATGTGCGGTGTTCGCGCCATAACCCAAACATAATCGCGGCTGGTACGGCCAATAATCGTTTGCTGATAGGTATCATCTAAGTAAACAATCCTATAGTCAGCCTTGATTGGCCATATAAACTGCATCCCCCAGATCGCATTACTAGCACTGTCTCTAATAAAGCCACGAG